>JBARDN010000001.1:0-7342 GCA_049795175.1 Binataceae bacterium (SeqCode)
GACGCCAGGTACTCGCCAGTATCGCATAGATAGGGCAGGAGGCGGCGGCGCTCGCGCTTCATCACTTCGAGGATCTGCGCGCCATTCACGGGCTTGGCCTTCAACACCGCTTTCAAATACGCGTTCTTCTCGGTGACGTTGCGCCGCAGGCGGTCCGCGAAGAGCTTGAAGTTGAGCAGGTCGTCGAAACGCAATCCGACGCGCGCCATCTTGTCTTCGTAAGTCGGTCCGATGCCGAAGCCGGTCGTGCCGATCGCGCGTTTGCCGGCGCGGGTTTCGCGAGCGCGATCGATCGCGCGATGATACGGCATCACCATGTGCGCTTCGTAGCTGAGCTTCAGGTTCTTGCCGTCGAAGCCGCGGCGCTTTTTGAGATCGTCGATCTCGCCGAGCAGCGCCACCGGATCGACCACCGCGCCGTTGCCGATGACGCAGACTTTGCCCGGATGCAGCGCGCCCGCGGGAACCAGGCGAAGGATGAATTTCTCGCCGTCAACGACGATCGTATGCGCCGCGTTGTTGCCGCCCTGGAAGCGGACGACGATATCTGCGTCGCGGGCGAGCAGATCGATAATCTTGCCCTTGCCCTCGTCTCCCCACTGCGTGCCGACTACGGCTACTGTGTTCATGCTTTCCCCCGCGCGCACGCGCGCACCCCGCGCATCCTTGCCGGACGCGCCAGTCGCGATTGGTCGTGTCTTCAGAGCTTAAGCAGCGTTGCCGACGTGATGGCTGCGACCGTTTTGAGTTTTTCCAGTACGGCGGCCGGCACAGCGCCATCAACTTCGATCAGGCTGAGCGCGGTCCCGCCGACGCGGTCGCGTCCGAGCTCGAGTCCGGCGATATTGATTCCCGACTCTCCGAGCAGCGTGCCGACCGCGCCAACCACTCCGGGCACGTCGCGATTATGCAGCATCAGGAAGTAGCCCTCGGGAACCGCTTCGACGCGGTAGCCGTCGATCCGCGTCAGGCGCATCGCGCGGTTCCCCAAGACCGCGCCCGATACGTCGTGCTCGCCCGCGTCGGTGCGCACTGTCACCGACAGCGTGTTGAGATAGTCAGTGACTTCGCGCGAGCGGGTTTCCGCGATTCGGATGCCGCGCTCGGTCGCGATATACGGCGCGTTGACGACGTTCAATTCCTCGTCGAGGAATCCGGTCATCAACCCCTTCAGGACCGCGGCGGTGATTGCGTCGGGTTTCAGATTCGCGGCCTCGCCGCCGAAAGCCACGGTGACGCTGGTCGGCGCATCCGTGATCAACTGCGCGACCAGGCGTCCGAGTTTTTCGCCGAGCATCAGATGAGGCCCAAGAATTTCGAGTTCCTTGGGCGTGACCGCCGGAATATTCACAGCGTTGCGGATCGTGCCGTCAATCAGGAAATCCGCGACCTGCTGCGCTATATCGACCGAGACCTGAACCTGCGCCTCGTCGGTTGCAGCGCCCAGATGCGGGGTCGCGATCACGGCGTCGAGCTTTAGCAGCGGATGCTCGCGCGGCGGAGGCTCCTCGACGAACACGTCGAGCGCGGCGCCCGCGACTTTGCCCGACGCGATCGCGTCGGCCAGCGCCTGCTCGTCGACAATTCCGCCGCGCGCGCAATTTATCACGCGCACGCCTTTCTTCATTTTCGCGAACGCTGCCGCATCGACCAGGCCGCGCGTGTCGTCGGTCAAAGGCGTGTGCACGGTGATAAAATCGGCGCGAGTGAACAGCTCATCCAGGCTGACGAGTTCGATCCCCAGGCGTCCCGCGGCCTCGGCGGTGAGGATCGGGTCATAGCCTATGACTTTCATCTTGAGGCCGGCGCCGCGATCGGCGACGATCCGCCCGATATTGCCCAGTCCAACGACGCCGAGCGTCTTGTTGCAGATCTCCGCGCCGATGAACTTGGTCCGTTCCCATTTTCCCGCGCGCAGCGATGCGTTCGCCGCCGGGATGTGCCGCGCCATCGCCATCATCATTGAGATCGCATGCTCGGCGGTCGTGACGCTGTTGCCGAGCGGGCTGTTCATCACCACGATTCCGCGCCGCGTCGCCGGCGGAATATCGACGTTGTCGACCCCCACTCCCGCGCGTCCGATCACCCGCAGGCGCGTGGCGTGATCAATTATTTCCTTGGTGACCTTGGTCCCGCTGCGAATCAGCAACGCGTCGTAGTCGCCGATAATCGCGGCCAGCTCGGCCGACGAAAGGCCGGTCTTGATGTCGAATTTGAGTTGAGGATAGCGCTTGAGGACCTCAATTCCCTGAGGTGCCAGCGTATCGCTAAGCAGGACGCGGAAGCTGTCCGCCATGTTCGCTTCAAATGCTCCGTGCGATTCGTGATTGGACCGCGGCGACACCCGCGCCGGTCCGGAATTCATAGCCCAGATTAGCGAGCCCCGCCTCGAGCGCGCTTATCGCGATCAGCATATCGAAAGGAGTCAGATGGCCCATGTGCCCGATTCGCACCAGCTTGCCCTTCATCTGATCCTGTCCGCCCTGCACCGCGACGCCGAGAGAGTCGCGCATGTATTTCACCAGCTTGCCGCTGTCGAAACCATCGGGGACGATCAATCCGGTGACGCCGGGAGCGGGACTGTCAGGCGCAATAAGCTTGAGCCCGAGTGCGAGTCCGGCTTCGCGCGTCGCCTCCGCCATCGCTGCGTGGCGCGCGAACACTCGCGGCAGAGTCTCCACGTGCAGCAGCTCCATCGATTTGTTGAGCCCGAAAATCAGCCCGACCGCGGGCGTGAACGCGGTGGTATGCTCATCGCGCTGCGCCTTCAGTTCTTTTGGAAGATCGAAATAAAATTTCGGAGTCCTGTTCTTTTTCGCCGCTTCGATTCCGCGCTCCGACAGCACCACGATCCCGAGTCCCGGCGGCAGCATTATCGCCTTCTGACTTCCGGTGATGAACGCGTCGACACCCCAATCGTCCATCTTCTGCTCGAACACGCCGACCGACGTGATCCCATCGACGATTAGCATCGCGCCGCGCCGCCGCGTCACTTCGCCGATCGCGCCGATCGGATGAATCGCGCAGGTCGAGGTCTCGCTCGCCTGCACCAGCACCGCCCTCGCATCAGGATGCGCTTTCAGCGCGTCGTCGATCTGCTCGGGACTCACGGCACGGCCCCATTCGACTTTGATCTCGTGCGGGATCATTCCGAACGCCGTGAGAATTTTGCCCCAGCGCTCGCCGAACTTGCCGCCGTTGACGAAAATCGCATGGTCGCCCGGCGCGAGCAGATTGATAATTGACGCCTCCATCGCGCCGGTTCCCGACGACGACAGCAGGATCGGCTCCTGCGCGGTGCCAAACAGCGGCTTCAGCCGCGCGCGAGCCTGATCGAGCGTCGCGCTGAACGCTGGCGTACGATGATGAATTATAGGCTGAGCCATCTCGAGCAGCACTTCGGGCGGCACGGAGACGGGTCCGGGCGTGAACAGATATTTCTTTGATGGTGTCACAACAATTTCTCAATAGGTCGCGGGCAGGAGCCTCGCATCGCGCGGGCAGCATCACTCCGGCTCACGCGCGTGCGGTCCGGCAAAAAAAAGCCTGGTGTCCGCAGGCGCGGATCGCCAGACCCCGAATGCCAAACCCCGATTTCGTTGCCCGGGACCTCCCGAGCCCCCGTCCTATCTATGTGGATAACGGAGCGTTTCCGGAGAGTCAAGTTTGCGCGTGAACGGCGCAAAACGTTTCCGCACAGGAGCCCGCGCGTTGAAAACCTGCAGCGCGGATGATTTAACCGATATTTCTACCGATGCCGATGGGATGCGATGCCGATAGAACATGAAACGCGCGACGGTGCGCTGGTCTGGATCCGCAATCCGGTGACCGGCGTCGTCTCTTACGTCGTCGATGTGCGCGCGAAGAGCTTCGCGTTCACCCTTGGCCGAGAAACCGGCAACTCCGGGCGTGCCGCGCCGCTGAGTGCCGAGCAAGTCAGCCGCGCAACCGCCAATTGTCCCTTCTGTCCCGGCAACGAGGCGCTCACCACCGGCGAGATTTTTCGCGTGACTCCCGCCGAGATGCCCGGATGGACCGGAGCCGCGGGCCGCGACGGCGACGGATGGGTGGTGCGTGTGTTCAACAATCTTTTTCCGCGCATCCCGGCCGAGCTGACCGGAAATCGCAACGAGTCGTATATCGTGGTCGAGGACCCGCGCCATTTCGTCGACAATCCGCAGGCGCACGGTGATTTGACCTTTTCCGGCGCGCTCGGCGAGGAACATTTCTTCCATCTGCTGCAAGCCGACGTGCGCGTGATGCGCATTGCGCGGGAGAATCGGTCGGTGCGCGCGATCGTGATCCGTAAGAACCAGGGGCGCGAGTCGGGCGCCTCGCAGCCGCATCTGCATCAGCAGATTCTCGGCTCGCCGGAACCGTTTCCATCCGTGGCGGCGGAAGCGCGCGCCGAGCGCGAAACCCCGGGCCTGTTCGAGGAGATTATCAACCTGATGGACCGGCTCGGCCTGACGATCGAAAATCGCGGTAACATCATCAGCTATGCGAGTCCGATTGGCACGTTTCCGCGTAGCTACGACGTCGTGATGCATCAGTATCGCGACGCGCAGCTTACGGAATTGTCCACCGAGGAATTACGCGAGTTTTCGGATGCGATCCACCGGATTCTCGCGCTGATGGGGCCGCTGCCGCTCGATTACGAGATTCACCAGGGCGAAGGGCTTCCACTGCACGCGCACATAAACGCGCGGATGTATCCCTACTCGGCCGTCGCGGGAACGCTGAACCTGCCGAACACTCTTCTCGCGAGCGCCGCCGCGATCAGGGAAGCACTCGGACGCCTTCGCTGAGCCGGCGCTCTACTCGGCCTTCCAGGCCGGCTTGCGCTTCTCCAGGAATGCGCGCACGCCTTCCTTTGCGTCTTTGCTCTGGCGCACTTCGCGCGCCAGGTGCAGCAGATCGTCGTGCCAGGCGTCGAAGGTATCGGCCATGCACCTGCGCACCGTAGTCTTCATCGCGCGCAACGACAGCGGTGCATTGCCGGCGACCTTCTCGGCCAGCGCGGTGGTGACCTCGCCGAGCTTCGCGTCGGGCACCACTTCGTGGACCATCGCCATATGCCGTGCGCGTTCGGCGTCGATTTGCTCGGCGGTGTAGAGAATCCACGCAGTGTTGGCCGAGCCGCAAATCTCGATCAGCTTGCGGATGAAATCGTACGGCACCATCAGGCCGACGCGGCCAATCGTCATGCCAAGCTTGGCGCCCGCGCTCGCGATCCGCAGATCGCAATGCAGCGCGAGCTCGAGTCCTCCGGCCAAGGCCGCGCCCTGCACCGCCGCGATTGTTGGCACCGGGAAGCGTTCCAGGCGCCCGAACACAGATTCGAGCGTGGTCGGATTGTGTCCACCCGCGGCCTCGTCAACTTCCCGCAGATCGATTCCCGCGCAAAAGCTCGAGCCCTCGCCGCGCAAGAGCAGCGCGCGAACTTCCTTGTCGTTTTCGATCTCGGCGAGCGCCGCGTTGAGCGCTTCGATCAGCGGCTGATTGAGCGCGTTGCGCTTCTCAGGACGGTTGAGCGTAAGCACCGCATAATTCGCCTGCCGGGTTATCTTAAGAACTTGCTCAGCCATTTCGGTTCACTCCTGCTGATGCGCAAAGCGCCAGTTATTTCGCCAGAGCGAAAGCATCGCACGCAACCTGTATGTCTTCAAGTTCCGGGAGTGCGTGCGGCCACGCGAATAGAATCTTCTCGTTCCAGGAGCGGCTCGCGAGCCGACCGTTCTCCGATTAGCCTGCCATCCTTCACAGGGGCTAAATCTGTTCAGGAAGACGGCTATTCCGCGTTCAAGGCGTCACGGCGGCGAAGACCGGCGAGACGCCGGTCCTACTGAATAAGGTGCCGCCCTCTCGCTATCTGGATTGCGGCGTGCGATAAATTTTGGATCGCCAATGCTGGCACTCGCGCGAGACGGCACGGGCCGACCAGCTTCAGGAGGGACACGACATTGAAAGATCCATTTAGCGTCGAAGGAAAAGTTACCATCGTCACCGGCGGCGGAACCGGAATCGGCGAATCGATCGCCAAGGAATTCGCCAGTCGTGGCGCGCCGGTGCTGATCGCGAGCCGCAAAGTTGAAAACCTCGAGAAGGTGCGCGACGAGATTCGCAAAGCGGGTGGCAAATGCGAGTTCGTGCAGTGCGACGTGCGCGAACCGGAGCAATGCGATGCGATGGTCGCGGCGGCGGTCAAACATTTCGGCCGCCTGGACGTGCTAATCAACAATCACGGCGCCAGTATTGCTAGCTCGACGCTCGATCTTAAGCCCAACGGTTGGCGCGCGGTGGTCGGGATCAATCTCGACGGCGCGTTCTTCTGCTCGAAGTCGGCGGCGCGCCAGTTTATCGCGCAGAAATCTCCCGGCTCGATTATCAATATCTCTTCGACCGCAGGGATCGAAGGTTCCTCGCACATGCTGCCCTACAGCGCGTCCAAGGCCGGCGTGATCACCCTGACCATCTCGCACGCGAGCGAATGGGGCGACAAGGGAATCCGCGTCAACTGTATCGCGCCCGGCCCGATCGATACGGCGGGTGCCGCGCCGCGCGTGTGGCCGAATCCGAAAGTGAAACAAGCGGTCGCGCGCTCGCGCGCGCTCGGACGTTTCGGCACCGTCGAGGAGATTGCCTTTCCGTGCATCTTCCTGGCCTCGGACGCGTCGAGCTACATGACCGGCTCGCTGCTGATCATCGACGGTGGAACCTCGCCGCGGATGTCGGAGTAAGGATTCGCGGCGTGCGGGCGTTCGCTAGTCGAACGCCTGCGGGTCACACTTGAGCGCGAGTTGGCGCAGATCGCTTTCGTGATCGACGTCCTCCGTCGCCATCGTTCCGAGGGTGTCGGCAATTTCCTGATCGACCGCCTCCCAGTGCATCGCGCACAGGCGCAAACCCGCCGCGAGCGCCGACAGCATCGCGAGGTCGCCGCCCAGCCGCTCCCAGTTGCTCGAGCCCTCGCGCGGCTGATCCTCGGGCGGGCGCGGCCACATCTCGCGATCGGAAAGGATGTTGCGCAAGATTTTGAAATGCGCGGCTTCCTTTTCCGCCAGCACCTTCAGGTCTGCCGCCATCGCCGGATAGGAGCATCGCGCGGCGTGGCGTCCGAGCCGCGCGATTAGCGCCTCTTTGCGGCCTGCGAGGCCGGCCAATTCGTCGGCCACGCGTTTGTCGGCGGAAGCCGATAATCTGAACTTCGAGAAAAATCCCATCGCTGATGCCATTGTCCCCCGCGCGCCGCTGTCCGTCTTTCGGAAACATTTTGCGGCGTGGTCATTAGCTAGCGGATCGCAGGCCGGGTCATCAAGATGCCGGATCGTCGCGGTCCGGC
>JBARDN010000002.1:0-20652 GCA_049795175.1 Binataceae bacterium (SeqCode)
CGCCGAATCGGCGGCCTCGCGCACGTCGCGATGCTCCGCAAACCGGGCCGAGAGTTCGCGATGCTCGTCCTCGAGGCGGGAGAGTTCGCGCTCAGCGCTTTCGCGAGCGGCCAGATCGGCGGCGCGCACGGCGGAGGCGGAATCATCGGCGCTTCCGCCGACGATGATGCGGCCCGGACTGAGGACATCGCCGTCGCGGGTCACGAACAAAGTTCCATGGCCGTTCAGATTCGACGCGGCGAGCGCGGAATTAAGATCGTCGGCAATCATCACGTGCCCAAGCATCGCCTCGGCGACGTGGCGATAGCGCGGCTCGATTTCGAGCATATCGACCAGGCGGCCGGCGACTCCGGGCGCGTCGATCGCGGGATGTGAGCTTACGGGAGCGTCGGGTTCCTGCACGAAGCTCAGGCGTCCTGCGCGAGTCTCTTTCAGAATTTCGATTGCGCGCAACGCGAATGCGGGCGACTCGGCGACGATCGCTTCGAGTTCGTTACCGAGCACGGCATGCAGCGCGGGCGCGACCTCGGCCGGCGCGCGCAGGACGTCGCGCAGCCATGCGGGAGCGGTCTGCGGACGGTCGCCGTTCATCGATTCAAGGACGATGTTAAGTCGGCGGCCCGCATCAGCCATCGCGGCCCCGGGCGCGATGCGCGCGGAGAGCGAGGAGCGCACGGCGGCGACGCGCTGGCCCAGATGCTCGAGCGCGGCGCGGGTTTCGATTTCGCGTTCCTTTACGTCGCGCTGTCCGCTTTCGAGCGCGGTGATTTCGGCGCGGACGCGTTCGATATAGCGCTCGGTTTCGGACAGCGCGGCGAGCGCGGATGCGCCCTGCTCGGCCATCGCGGGTGCGGCGGCGGAGTGCGCGGCCAGAAGCTCGTCGAGTTCCGCGCGTTCGCCCGCCAGATCGCCCAGGCGTCCGCGGATCACAGCGGCCTCGCGAATTGTCTCGGACAATTCGTCTTTCAGATCTTCGGCGCGCCGCTCACCTTCCTTGAGCTCGCGCTGCGCGGCTTCCAAGCGGCGCGTCAGATCGGCGAGCGTGCGCTCTCCGGTCGATTCTCCCGTCGCGGTCTCGCGCGCAAGGTGCGCGGCTGCGTACGCATACGCAGCACGGGCAAGCGTCGCGCGATTTTCAAGTTCAGCCAGACGCTCGGCGAGCGCGGGTTGCATCTCGGCGATCGATTCAAGCCGCCGGCTGAGAAAATCCCGCGTGCGCTCGCGCTCGGCGGCCCCGGCGTGGAGATTTTGCAGCTCGCGCTCGGCGGCCGACAGCTCGGCGCGTGCGGCCTGCGCCGCACTTTGCGCGCTCTCGGATTCGCTTTGCAGCGCGGCGGATTCCGCACGCGCCGCGTCACCCGAGGCGGCCAGTTCATCGGCAAGCGCGCTCTCGTGAGTGACCGCATCGCGATGCTCGAGCAAGCGGCGCGCGGCGGACAGCCGCTCGAGCTCGGACAGCTCGGCGCGGATGAGCTTGTACTGTTCGGCCTTCTTGGCTTGACGGCGGGCGTAATTCAGTTGGCGCTCGATTTCGCTCAGCACGTCGTTCAGGCGCGAGAGATTTTCCTTGACCCGCTCGAGTTTGCGCTCGGAGAGCTCACGCCGTCCCTTGAACAGCGAGAGCCCGGCGGCTTCTTCGATCATCGCGCGCAGCTCGTGCGGCTTGGCCTGGATGATCTCTTCGATCTTGCCCTGCTCGATCAGCGAGTAACCGCGGCTGTGAATTTGCGCGGCCATGAAGAACTCTGTGATGTCCTTCAGGCGGCAGGGAATCTTGTTGAGCAGATATTCGGAATCTCCGGAGCGATAGACGCGGCGCGTGACCGCGACCTCGCTCAGCGCTGAGTAGGGCTCGGGAAGCAGGCTGCCATCTTCGGCCTCGAGTATGAGCGAGACCTCGGCCATCCCGGCGGCGGGATTCTGATCGTTGCCGATGTAAATTAGATCTTCGGTACTCTTGCCGCGCAGCCGCGTGGGCGCCTGCTCGCCGAGCACCCATCGGATTGCATCGACGACGTTGGACTTGCCGCATCCGTTGGGTCCGACCACTGCGGTCATCCCCGACGCGAAACTAATCGACGTGGAATCGAAAAAAGATTTGAAGCCTAGTAGTTCAAGGCTTTTAAGACGCATACTGCCGACGCCTCCACCACACCACCACCGTTGGGTTTGCTTATCCCAGACCCAGAGCTAAGGATCAAGTGTACGCCCCAACCCGCAGTGTGGATAACCCTGGAGAGGCCCGAGAACTAGTGGTTTTCAGCGCGGCTGACCCGGTGGTCAGTCCTGGATCAGCTCGGTGTTCCAATAGGCGCTATCGACCTGCGACAGAAACGGCATCCATTCGCGATAGCGCCTGAGCGAAAACATCTCGGCGCTGAACGGCGTCCATTCGGGACGGCGCGGCCTGCGGACCAGAACCATCGCGGCCTCTTCCGGAGTGCGTCCGCCCTTTCTTCGATTGCAGTGATGACAGGAGCAGACGATGTTCTCCCAAGTCGAGGTGCCACCGCGCGACCGCGGCATCACGTGGTCGAGATTCAACTCCGTGCGCGGCAGGCGTCGACCGCAGTACTGGCAGGTGTTGTTGTCGCGAGCGAAGATGTTAAAGCGCGAAAAACGCACGTGGCGCTTGGGAATACGCTCGTATGCGGTCAGCAGCAGCACGCGCGGGACGCGGATAAATCCGCCGACGACGCCCAGGCGCTCGTGATGAACCTCGATCGCGAGGTCGCGCCACGAATCGAAATCGAAGGTGCGATACTGATCATCCACCACCCGGGCGACGCCCTGATAGAGCAGCGCAAAGGCGCGCTTTACCGAGGTCACATGAACCGGCAGGTACGAGCGGTTCAGCACCAGCACTTTGGTGTTCAGAACGCTGGCGCCAGACAGAGGTACCGCTAATGTCTGTGCGGCGGAGGACATTATAACTCTCGTACTGGCGCGGGGATGCGCTGTCAAGCCCGGAGGTGTGAAAAGCCCGTAAAATAAGGCTAATTGGAGATTGTCTTGCGCGCGATAAGGCTGCTCCGTATGATTCGCGAGGAGGCGCGGGCGGAAGGAGGATGCGAGATCAGGCGGGCGCGCCAGCCCCATCCAAGTCAGGCGAAAGCCATCCCCCGCACGCGGCCCAAGATTTGCGGTACTCTAATTTGAATGATTCGCATCGCGCGGGTAGAACCAAGCTCAAGTGAAACGTGAAATAGTAATCAACGCTTCCGCACTCGAAGTGCGGGTGGCGCTAATGGAAGACAATTCGCTGGCCGAGTTTTTTCTTGAGCGCACGGCGCATCGTGGATTGGCCGGCAATATCTACAAAGGAAAAGTGACTCGCGTCCTGCCCGGGATGCAGGCGGCGTTCGTCGATATCGGTCTGGAAAAGGCGGGCTTCCTGCACGTCTCGGATTTCCACGGCGGAGCAGACGCATTCACCACGATGGCGGAAGTTATCGGCGAGGGCGATGTCGAGACCGACGAAGTAATCGCACAAAACGGCGATCATGGCGGCGAACAGGAGTTCGAGCAGGACTCCGACGGACGGCAACCGGCCGGCGAGGGCGAAGACCTCGACACCAACCAGGATTCCGCATCCGGTCCCGCCGAGGACGGCGGGCAGGGCCGCGGACGGCGCGGGCGCCGCGGAGGACGGCGTCATCAGCGCAGCGAGCCGCAGCGCAGCCGGCTTCCGATCGAGCAGCAGCTTCATCGCGGACAGGAGATCATCGTCCAGATCGCGAAGGAGCCGATGGGGACCAAGGGCGCGCGGCTCACCTCCTCGATCTCGCTGCCGGGTCGCTACCTGGTGTACACGCCGACCAGCAATCATCTGGGAGTCTCGCGCCGGATCGCGAGCGCCGAGGAACGCGCGCGTCTGCGCGAGGCGGTCAGCGAGGTGCGACCCAAGCAGGGCGGATTTATCGTGCGCACCGCGTGCGAGGGACTGAGCCGCCGCGATATCCAGCGCGACATCGCGTTTCTCACCAAGACCTGGAACTCGATCCTCAAACGCAGCGAGTCGAGCGGCCCGGCCGCGATGCTCTATAGCGACTTGGACGTGGCGCTGCGCACGGTGCGCGATTTGTTCTCGAGCGAAGTCGAGCGGCTATGGTGCGACGATCCTAATACCTACAGCCGCATCGTCCAGTTCATCCAGACCTACATGCCGCGGCTGCGGGCACGTGCGATGCTGCATCAGGGGCAGGAGCCGATTTTCGACAAGTTCAATATTGAGCCGCAGATCGAGCGCGCGCTCGATCGCAAAGTATGGCTCAAGTCGGGCGGCTACCTGGTGTTCGATCAGGCAGAAGCGCTGACTGCGATCGACGTCAACACCGGCCGCTTCGTCGGCAAGCACAATCAGGATGACACGGTCCTGAAGACCAATCTGGAAGCGGCCGACGAAGTCGTGAAGCAACTGCGGCTGCGCAATATCGGCGGAATTATCATCGTTGATTTTATCGACATGTCGCGCGAGCCCGATCGCAAAAAAGTCAGCGAGGCGTTGGCGACCGCGCTGCGCCGCGACAAGGCGCGAACCTCGGCGCTGAAAATCTCTGAGCTCGGCCTGGTCCAGATGACCCGTAAGCGCACCCGCGACAGCCTGGAGGCGCTGCTGACTGAGCAGTGCGCGCGATGCCAGGGGCGGCGCGTAGTCAAGTCGGTGCCGACGCTGGCGGCGGAAGTGCTGCGCGGCATTTATCGCGAGACGATACGGCGTACTCACACGGACATGATAATCGTGAAGCTCAATCCCGAGGTCGCGCGCTACTTATACGATGCGGGCGCAAAGGACCTCGAGACGCTCGAGTACAAGCTCGACTCGAAGATCGTCCTACGCTCGAAAGAAGGCCTCGACCCCGCCGCTTTTGAACTCGCACAGGCGCCAGCGGCCGCGTAATCGAGCAATCTACTACTACTCACTTGCCGTCGCCGCTACAATTTGGGCGGCGTCGCGGATTTGGCCGTAGTGGATTTTGCCGAGGTCGAAGTCTTCGAGTGCTTTGATCAGGCTGGCTAGCGCGGCCTTGCAGGTCGGTAGATTCTTGCGGGCGCGGGTTAGCGGATTCGAGCGGGCGACGATGAAGTTCTTCAGGTAGGGATGCATCAGGCCGCGCTTTTTCCCAAGTGCCACGAGATCGACCAGCAGCTCGTCGGCGCGCTCGACCTGGGCGGCGCGTTCGAGGCGATCGTCGAATGCGGATGCGAGCGGCTTGGCGAGGAATCCATCCACGCGGCTCAATAGCGGCGCGTACACTCCGCCGGAGAAGCGCGGTTTCTTCTCGTACATGATTCCGAGCGTGATGAAATGCGCGCGCTCGAACTCGAAGGCGTAGTCTTTCTCCGCGCGGCGCGGGTCCTGTTCCATCCGCGCGCGGTACATCCTGACGACTTCGAGCGCCTTGTCGCGCAGGTTGTGCTGCTTCTCGGTATTGAGCGCGAGAATCTGGAAGGCCACATCGGGCTCGGGAATCACGATCGCCGCGATTAGTTTCGCCTTTGATTTTTCGGCGGCGGCGCGGCGATGATTCCCGTTCGGGGTGTAGTAGATACCGCCGGAGCGCACGGCGACAATCGGCTCCGTGAAGCGGTCGAGCTTCTTCATCACCTCGACCATCCGCTTGAGATGCGCCGGCGAGAGGTCGCGCTGGTAAGGCGTGGGCTTCACCATCGCGATCGGCAGCAGCGCGAACAGATGCCAATGGTCGCCGAGCGGCTCCTGGTAGGCGGCCAGAGCCGCGCCGCCGTCAGCCTCGATCGCGGCGGCCAGTTCGTCAATCTCGCGAGGAGGCTTGGCGCCCTTTGGCGCAATCGAAAAATCCGCCATGCTAGGGAGTTGTAATGGATCGCGACCTTATCCGCCATGCCCGCGCCGCGTTGTTGACGGCGGGACTTCTACTGTTCGCAACGGGGCGAGTGGTTGCGAGTCCGCGCAGTTGGCAGCCGCTGCTGGTTCGCGGTGCGCAGATTCCGCAGCTCATCGGCCAGCGCAACAGCAGGTTTGAGGTTCTGGTGGCGCACGGCGCGACGCTCGAACCGATTCCGTTTCAGATCGATGAAGTCGCCACCGACGGCACCTATGCGCTCCCCGACGGTCCTGATCCCACTGGAGACGAGACGCCGGGCCTGCTCGATAGCGCCGACGAAATCGCAATGATGATGTCGGACCTTGACGGACGCGCGCCGCGCGGCGCCGTGTTGCCGCCGGGCGCCGTCGAGCTTCAGATCGTCGATCCACTGGGTGGTTCCGCGCGTTATGTTTATATCGCGGCGGTGGACGCGCCCGAGCGGAGCTCCAAGAGCTATATCAACTACGACCCGGCGTCCGGCTCGATCGAGACCGACAGTTACCGGCTCGGTTTCACCAACGATATCGCCGACGACTTCACTCTGCAGAACCGCAAGGGGCAGCATCTGCCGAACATGATCGACCGCTTCAAGGTTCGGATGCGCGCGCGGGTGCTGGGGTTGTTTCATATTTCGCTGACCGAGAACGACGTGAGCAACCGCGTGCTGGCGTGGAAAGCGGGGCCGATCCGGGTGATCAAACGAGTCAGCCACTCGGTGGATATATTTCCAGGGATCAGTTCTTCAGAGGCGCTGAGCGACGATTTTTTCTACCGCGATTATTTTGAGAATCCATTCACGGTCGATTTTCCGGCGCTGCCGGACGCGCTGTTCGGAGATATCGAAGTCCGGGTTGATTTTGATTTCACCGATCTGAGCGGTTACCAGCTTTTGTGGTCCGGGATGCGCACCGCGCCGATCAAGATTGGCGATATCCGCGCCGAGAATGCGCTCGCCGACGATCACGCTGCCGCGATTTCATGGATCGCGTTTCGCGGCCACGGCCGCACCACCGTGCAAACCCTGGCACCGGTCGCCGATCTGAACGATATCAAGCGCCGGGTCTATTTCCGCGATGAGACCGGCGCATCCGAGGCCGCCGCGGCTTCCCCCGCGCGCAGCCGCAGCGTTGGTTACGTGATGACCGGGTGGGAAACAATGGCGCGCGGGGCGCATTCGCTGGACTCGCTCCTGATCACGGCGCCGGGCGACTACGATCCGGAAGTAATGTTCCGGGAGCTGCACAGTCCGCCGGTCGTGCGGGAACCCCTCCGTCCGGAGCTGAGTGCTGCGCCGCATGCGCGGCGCGCAGGGGTCATCGCTCGACCCGGGTCGCGACGATTCGGTACTTGACCGTAACTTCGTCGCTCGCGTGCATCATGCCCATCACCCCGGTGGGGATGCGCAACCCGAATCGCGGATAACGGAAGGTGACCTCGCCGCGCGCCTCCAGGCGATCGCGTCCAATCAACGTTACGCTCACCAGCGCGTCAATCGATTGCGTCTCTCCGCGCATGGTGAGATTTCCGATGATCAAGGCAGAACCTTCCCCGGGCGTGTCGATCGCGACGTCTTTTACGCCGGTGCTGACGAAGGTGATGTCAGGATAGCTGGCCGAGTCGAGCACGGTTTCGGTGACGACGCTGTCGCGTCGCGAATTGCCGCTCGAATAGCTCGACGCGTCGATCACCAGCCTCAGATTCGCGCCGACGGCGGGATTGGCGGGGTTGCCCGAGACCTCGCCCGAGCGCACGTGAAAATTACCGATCGCGTCGCCGCGAAACCTCGACATCGGCTGCGCGACCACGGCGACGACTTCGGATTGGGCAGGATCGACAATGTAATGAACCATCGCGGCCTGCGCGAGCCCGGGGAGCGCGGCGATCGCGGCAGTAAGCAGTACAGCCAGCGCCACACGGCTTCGGCCGGCCATTTCATCGACCAGCCGCATCGCGGTAGCAGATGAGTTCAAGAAGATTGCCGTCGGGATCGAGGAAATACATGCAATCGTGATCGCCCCAGTCAATCGGCTGCGCGGTTTCTACGCCCGCCGCGGACAAGCGCTCCTTCGCGACGGCAAAGTCGTCGGCACTGACGCGGAACGCATGATGCCCGCGGCCGAGAGGATGCGCGATCAGCGCGGCGCGCGCCTGCGGGGTTATAGGAGGACGCGCGACTTCGAACAGCGCAAGGTTTTGTCCGCCGCACTCGAGCAGGATCTGGTCTCCGAGATTCGCCGCCACGCATAGGCCCAGTACGCCGGTATAGAACCGCTGGGCGCGCCCGAGCTCTGCGACCTCGATTCCAAAATGATCCAGGCGCAAGAGCTTCATTGCCGTTGCCAAGATTCCGCCGCGCGCGCCGCTATGACGCCGTCGCGACCGTGCGTTGCGCCAAATCGGGACGCCGCGAGGCGAGTATCCGCTCTTTCTCGCGATGGATGAATTTCGGATTGAACGTCACGATCAGGACCGGCAGCACCGTCATCGCGCCGATCATCGACACGAACATCCAGACCGCCAGCAGCATCCCCATCTCGGCGTCGAACCTGATGCTCGACCAGTACCAGAACAGCACCGAAGCGACCAGCGTCAACGCGGTGAAGGCGACGGCCTTGCCGGAAGTTATGAGAGCGCTGTAGGTTGCGTCCTTGAGTTCGCGGCCGAGCGCCAGCTCCTCGATAATCCGGCTCACTATATAAATCGCGTAGTCGATTCCAAATCCGACGCCGACCGTCACCACCGGCAGCGTGTTGATATTGATCCCGACGTCGTGCGCACCCATGTAAGCGTTGATCGCGGCGTTGGCCAGCACCAGGGGGAACAGCAGATAGAAACCCGCCATGAACGATCGGTAAGTGACCAGCACGATTATGTAGATGGTGGCGAAGGCGAGCACGTTGAGCAGCAGATCGTTGTCGATAATTTCCTGGTTGGCGGCGGCGAGCTCACCGATGATTCCGGCGGCGAGCTTGAACTCGACGCCGTCGACGTGATTTTTCGGATCGGCGAAAAAGCGCTGGGTGCGAAGCACGATTCGCTGGACGTTTTCGCCCTCGCGATTCTTGGCGTAGACCGTGATCTGGGTCGCGTCGCGGCGCGGGGTAATAATGTACGCGGTCGAAAGCGGTGAGGCGCCCGCCAGCAATCCGCCGAGCAACTGGCCGGTGCCGCGTTTGGTGGTTGGCAAGACGTTCCATTTTGGCTCGAACTCCTGCAGCGCGGAGCCGCCGTTAGAGAGCAAATCGGCAACCGAGAACGTGCGCCCCACCGCGGGATCGCCTTCCATGTAGCGCTGGTAGCGATCCATCACATGAAACAGCTTCGGGTCATTGAGCGCGCCGCGGCTTTTGAGTTCCGCGACCACCACGAACTGTTCGATCGCACCGAACTCGTCCTGAATCGATTCCATCGCGTGGTTGTAGGGCGAATCGGGCCACAACACGGGCGATTGCGAAGATGGGTCGCCGACTTTGAGCCCGGTCCAGAAAAACGCGCACAGCAGGATCGCGATCGCGGTCGCGGCCATCGTGATTCTGCGCCCGCGCGGTTCGAGCATAGGCTGCGCGATCGTGATCAGCATCCGCTTGAAGAACCCATGCTCGCGCCGTTCGATCACTTCGATTCGCGGCGGTTCGAGGTAGTAATAGACGATAGGGTTGAGCAGCAATTCGCTCACGATGATCGCGGCGATCCAGAACGACGCCGTGATCGCGAGCTTTTGCAGGAACAGCACCGGCACCAGCAGGATCACCAGCACTCCGAACGCGTCGGTCAGGATTCCTGAGAGCGACGGCACGAACAGCTCCGAGAATGCGGACAGGATCGCGGTGTTCTTGTCGCGGGTGCGGTAATACTCTTCGTAATACCGATCGTGCATCTGCACCGAATGGCTGACTGCGCGCGCGGTTATCAAAAACGGGATCACCAGCACCAGTGGATCAAGCGTGAACCCGATGAGCCGGATAAAGCCCAGGCCCCAGATCGCGCAGATTACCCCGGAGATGGTTGGGCGCAGCGCTCCGCGCCAATCATGAAAATAGAGATAGAGCAGGATCCACAGCGCAAGCACGGTAAAGAGAAAAATTTTGAAGATTTGCGGCGTGTAGTGGTAAACCCATCCGTACAGGATCGGCTGTCCGCCGACATAGATCTTTACATCGGGTCCTTTCGCAGGATCGACGACTATCTTGTAAACCTCGTCGAAGATCCGCTGGTAGTCGAGCCGCGATTCGAGGAAGCTACCCTCGATAATCGCGGCCTTGTCGTCGAGCGAAACGAAGCGTCCAAACACCACTCCCGGATTTTTGTGGACGTTGCTGCGAACCTCGTCGATCTCCTTTTGCGTCGAAGGAACCTTACCCCCCGGCAGTACCGGAGTGTTCAGGATCACCCCGCCCGCCAGCGGACGGAAGAAGCTCGCGGTCGAGAGCGAGCGCACCGAACCGTGCTGGATTCCGTAAACCAAATCCATGTCGCTCGTCATCTTGACGATCTTGGCAAGAATCGCGGGCGTGTAGATCGTGCCCTGGCGCGCCTCGATCATGATGGTGACGTTGTTGACGCTGCCGAAGTAGGTGTCGTACTTGTGCGCGATTTTTATGAACGGATGGTTCTGCGGGAGCAGGTCGCCGAAGCTCGTCACCAAGCGGGTTTGCGCCGCGTAGTAGCCGAAGAATCCGGTCAGTGCGGCAATTACGATCAACACATAAAAGCGCCGCTTGATTATCCATTCGCCGAACCGATACCAGACCATCGAGTTCTCCGCTTTACGCCGCGCGCCGGGTTATCCCTGGCAGAAGCGCCAGGTCTTGCCGCCGTCCGCTGTGTATAGAACCGTTCCCAGGCCGACAATCCATCCGTGCTGGCGGTCGAAGAAGCGCACCTGGCTGAGTGGAAAAGGCAGCGAAGCGACGCTGGTGTCGTGCGTCCATGCGCCATTGGCTTGCAGGCGCAGGACCGCGCCGGTCAGGCCGACCGTCATACCCTGATCCGCGCCGAACAGATCGATCGCGAACAGTGGATCGCGCGCCGGGATCCGCGGCGCCTCAGTCATCAAGGCCTCGGGCGGCTCGCCGGGTTTTTCGGCCCGATGCGCAAAGCTCCAGGTCTTGCCGCCGTCGCTGGTTTCAATGATCCATCCTTCAAGTCCGCACGCGGCGCCATGTTGGGCATCGCGAAAAGATACGGCGAACATGCTCGGAAGCTGAAAATCGGCAAAGCGAGAGTCGTCATTGGGACCGAGCGGACGCTTCCATTGCGAGACCAGGGAATCCTGCTGCTCCTGCCAGGTCTTGCCGCCGTTGCCGGTTGCCCAGATCCGGCCCAGCTCGCCGACGATCCATCCTTGATTGTCGTTTACGAACGAGACGCCATAGAGTTTGGGTTCTTCGAACGGAAGCGCATAGTCCTGCAGCTCGGGTGGAAACTGGCGTTCCAACTCGCGCTTGAGAAATGTCTCGCCGCCGTCGGAGGTGCTGAGCACCAGGGAGCCGTCGCCGACCAGAAACCCGTGCAGGCGATCGGGGAAGGAGAGCGAGAAAATAAACAGATTGGTGCGCGAGTTGATGCGCTGCCAGGTCTTGCCGCCGTCGCGCGTGCGCATTATCAGCCCGTCCTGCCCGCACAGGTATCCATTCTGATCGTCAACCATCTGGATTCCGAACACGGCCAGGTCGGTGCCGATATCGACCCGCTTGAAATGCAATCCGCCGTCTTCGGTGAGCAGGACCTTGCCGCGCGTGCCGACGATAAACGCGCGGGTAGGACTGGTCGGCCAAACGTCAAAGAAGTTATCCGTGAACGTGATCGCCCGTTCTTTGAGCGGCGGCACCGCAACTTCGCGATGACACGCCGACACCGCGAGCGCCGCGATGGCAACGAGCAAGACTATCCACTTGCGCGCGATACTGTTTGGTACCATTCCGACCTCGAAAATCCGCTCTATACTCAAGGAAAGCGCTTTGGTGTGCAAGCAGGATACGGCCGGTTTCACTCACTCAGCCCAAATCGGCCAGCAGCACCCCCGTCAGATATTCGCCCTCGGCATGGCCGAGCAGCACCGGATGGTCGGGACCGGGACCAAGCCGCGCGAGCAGCTTGAGTTTGCGCCCCGATTTGTTCTGCGCGATCCGCACCGCGCGCAGAAATTCCTCGCCGCGGAAATGCACCGAGCAACTGAAGCTCAGGATTCGCCCGCCGGGTGCGAGCACGCGCATCGCAAGCGCGTTCAGCTCGACATACAGGCGTCCTGCTCGGTCCGCGTCGGCGCGGCTGCGCGCCAGCGGGGGCGGGTCGAGGATCACCACGTCGAAGCGTTCTTCGGTTTTGGCCATAAACTCGCCGGCCTCACCATGAATCAACTGGACCGCGTCGAGAGGATAGCCGCCCAGCGCGAGATTCTTGCGCGCCGCGTCGAGCGCGCGCGCCGCCGTGTCGATCGCGACGACGCGCGACGCGCCTCCTGCCAGAGCCGCGAGTGAGAAGCCCGCGTTGTAGCAGTACGCGTCGAGCACGCGAGCGCCGGCCGATTGCCCGCGCACGATAGCGCGATTCTCGCGCTGATCCAGAAATGCGCCGGTCTTCTGGCCGCGGGTGAGATCGACCGAAAATTTTATTCCATTCTCGGTCGCGATGGTTTCGGAAACCTCGGCGCCGTATGCGACTCCGATCCGATCGGCAAGCCCTTCCTGTTTGCGCACCGCGCCCTGGCTGCGCTCGATAATCGCGCGCGGCGAGAGGCGCGCGGAGAGCGCCGAAATGATTTCCGTGCGCATCGCATCCGCCCCCGCGGTTAGAAGCTGGAGCACCAGCACGTCGCCGTAGCGATCGACGACCACGCCCGAGAGACCGTCGCCGTCGCCATTGACGAGCCGATAGGAGTCGGAGTCGTCGCGGATAAATCGCGCGCGCATCGCGATCGCGTCGCCGAGGCGCCGCGCGATAAGTCCGTTCAGGGCGGGCGCCGCACCCCACGCGAGCATCCGGATCGCGATCGTGGTCACGGAATTGTAGTAGCCGACGCCGAGCAGATCGCCGCCGGAATCGCGCACCTCGACTACGGCGCCGGCGGCAAGCCCCAGCGGCTCGACGCGCGCGATCGCTTGCGAGAAAATCCACGGGTTGCCGCCGCGCACCGGACCGTCGCGGCCAGTGCGCAGAAAAATCCGCCCGCCCGGCTCAAGCGCCGACTTTTCAGGAGCCACCGTGATTTGTTCCGGGCTCATTTGGATCGAGGAGAGGATTTCGGACGGGGCCATGGCGTTTCGTTCGGCCGCCGGAACTCGCCGCTGCGCCCGCCGGACTTGCTGACCAGCCGAATCGCGCCGATCTCCATCGCGCGGTCGATCGACTTCGCCATGTCGTAAATCGTTAGCGCCGCCACGCTGACCGCCGCCATCGCTTCCATCTCGACGCCGGTGCGCGCGCTGGTCACGGCGCGCGCCTCGATTTCGAGCGCCGAGCTGTCGCGGCTCGGACGAAACTCGATCTCGACCACGTCGAGCGCGATCTGATGACACAGCGGGATCATCTCTTGGGTTCGTTTGGCCGCCATGATTGCCGCGATTCGCGCCGCCGCAAGCGCCTCGCCCTTGGCAAGTGCGCCGCCGATGATCGCGGCCAGCGTCGCAGGCTCCATCGCGACCTGCCCGCGCGCAACCGCCTGGCGCCGAGTGACGGCCTTTGCGCCGACATCGACCATCGCGATACGCCCGCGCGCATCAAGATGGGTTAAGCGTGCGGGAGTTGTCCGGACTTTGTTCTTGTTTGCCATGTTCCGTGACCCATAAGCTTATGTTGACCGGCTCAGCGGATACAATAAACTCGGTCGCATTCAGCTCAGTAACTTCCAGAAAATTTGCGGGAAATTTTGATGGCGGACGAAACCAACAAAGAAATCTACAAAGTTGTGATCCTGGGTTCCGGCCCTGCCGGATTGACCGCGGCGCTCTATAGCGCACGCGCCGATCTGCATCCGCTGGTGATCGAAGGGATGGAGCCGGGCGGACAGCTTACTACCACCACCGACGTCGAGAATTACCCAGGCTTCGAGAAAGGCGTCCAGGGGCCCGAGATGATGGAGGTGTTCCGCAAACAGGTCGAACGCTTCGGCACCCGCTTTCTGCAAGGCGAAGTATCGGCGGTTCGCCTGGGCAGCCGCCCGTTCGAGCTGGAATGCGAGGGCAAGACGATCCGCTCCGAGGCGCTAATCATATCGACCGGCGCGACCGCTATGTGGCTGGGAATCGAGTCCGAGCAGCGGCTCAAGGGCTACGGCGTCAGCGCATGCGCTACCTGCGACGGAGCGTTCTTCAAGAACAAGGAGATCGTGGTGGTCGGCGGAGGAGATACGGCGATCGAGGAAGCGACCTACCTGACCCGATTCGCGTCCAAGGTTTCGATCGTGCACCGGCGCGCAGAGCTGCGCGCGTCGAAAATCATGCAGGACCGCGCGCACAAGAATCCGAAGATCGGATTCATTTGGGATTCAGTTATCGAGGAGATTCATGGCGAACCCAAAACCGGAGTCAGCGCCGTCACGCTGAAGAACGTGAAGACCGATAAGTCATCACATTTCAAGACCGACGGCGTGTTTATGGCGATCGGCCACAAGCCCAACACCGACATCTTCAAGGGTCAGCTCGAGATGGACGACCTGGGCTACCTGAAGATCAAGCCCGGAACGACTTATACCAATATCGAGGGCGTCTTCGCCGCCGGCGACGTCGCGGATCGGGTCTATCGCCAAGCGGTGACTGCGGCCGGCACCGGATGCATGGCGGCGATCGACGCCGAACGCTGGCTCGAAGCTCAGCATCATCACGAATAGTGCGGCGCACCACCGCGGGTGTCACCCCGCGTAGGCGAGTAACTTTTCTATAACGGACTTTGCCAGCGGCTCCTTGTGGCGCATCGTGCCGAGGCCCGGGGCCTCGGTCATCCGCGCGAGCGAGTCTGCGTTGGTCAGCGCCGGGGGAGTCAGCACGGGCTCGACGTCGTTCAAGAGCCAACCCACAATCTTGAGCCGCTTGCTCTGCGCGTAGCTGAACGTCAGCATCGCGGCATTGAGGCATCCGAGTCGGTTCGCGATCACCACGAAGAGCGAAAGTTCAAGCTTCGCCGCCAAGTCCGCAAAATCGAATCCCCAGGCGATCGGCGCCGCCAGCCCGTCTCCGCTTTCGACTATGACCGCGTCGCTCACGGATTCGATCTTCCTGAAACAGTCGACGATATGCTCGGGATCCGGCGGCGCGAGCGAATCGTTTTCTGCTGCGGCGGGCGGCGCGAGCGGCGAGCGATAGCGATACGGACAAATCAGCTCGAGCGGGAGAGCACATCCCGACGCGAGCGCTAAAGCTCGCGTGTCGGCAGGCTCGAGGATTCCCGCGCGCTCTGGGCATCCGGTTTCGCACGGCTTCATGACCCCGACGCGCATCCCACGCGCGCCTAGCGCAAAACCAATCGCGCATCCGACGGTGCTCTTGCCGGCGCGGGGTCCGGTTCCCGTGATGAGAAAATTCAGGCTCATCGCTTCAGCTCATTGTTCATAATTCATATATGCACTGATTTTCGACCGCCACAAAAAAAGGGCCCGCTTGAAAGCAGGCCCTCGCGCGTCGATACGGAACGACGGTGCTACTGGTTTTTCGCGGTCGTGTCGGGCTGGATATCGCCCTTGGCCAGTTGCAGCTTGAAGGTGTTCCAGTGCTTCAGGATGTCGAGTGCTTTTTGGAGCTGGACATCTTTTTCCGGCTTGACCGGCTTGCCATTTGCGGAAATTGCCGGCGAAGTCTGGTCGGACGCAGGCGCGGCCTCGCTGCTGCTCTTAGGCTTCTTCTGAAGCTGCCCGTTTTTGAAATGATGCGGCAGATCGCGCTCGTGGATTTCCTCGTCCTGATCCATCTGCACGCCGGGAATCTCGAGCGCCGCAAGCGTCGGCTTGGGCGGTTCGATATCCACGTCAGGCGTGATGCCGACGGCCTGGATCGAGCGGCCGTTGGGAGTGAAATAGCGCGCTGTCGTAAGGCGCAGGGCGGATTGATCGTCGAGCGGCAGGATAGTCTGCACCGAGCCTTTGCCGAAGGTCTGGGTGCCGACGATCACGGCGCGTTTCTGATCCTGCAATGCGCCCGCGACGATTTCACTGGCGCTGGCGCTGCCGCCGTTTACCAGCACCACCATCGGATAGTCATCAAAGCCTTTCTTCTTGTGCGAGAAAAATTTCTGCTGCTGATTCTCGAGCCGTCCCTGCGTGTACACCACCATCCCGCCGTCGAGAAAATCGTCCGAGACTTTGACCGCCTGGTTGAGCAGGCCGCCCGGATTGTCGCGCAGGTCGAGCACCAGACCCTTAATCTTGCCGTGGTCGTCCTTGTTGAATTGCGCGAGCGCCTTCTCGACGCCGTCATCGGTCGCTTCCTGAAAGGTCGTGATGCGCAGGTACGAGTAGCCGTCTTCGAGTTGCTTGGACTTGACCGATTGGATCTTGATCACGTCGCGCGCCATCGTGACATTGAACAGCTCGGGCACGCCGACACGATGAATCGTGAGCTTGATCTTGCTGCCGCGCGGACCGCGCATCCGCTTGACCGCTTCGGTCAGCGTCATGTCCTTGGTGAAATCGTTATTGATTTTGATAATCTGGTCGCCGGCCTTGATTCCCGCGTGATAAGCCGGGGTGTCCTCGATCGGCGCGACGACGGTCAGCACGCCGTCCTTGATCGTGATTTCGATTCCGAGTCCGCCAAAGCTGCCGCGGGTTTCGACCTCGAGGTCGCGGTACAACTCGGGAGTCAGGTAGGCGCTATGCGGATCGAGCGACGCCAGCATCCCGGTGATCGCGCCATCGATCAGATCCTTGGTTGAGACCGGCTCGACGTAGTTCTTCTGCACGATCGCAAGAACATTGGCGAAGGTTTCGAGTTGCTGGTAGGTATCGTTCGGCAGCGCCTGTGCGCGGCGCACCGCGATCTCCTCGAGTCCCATGAAGCAGGCGATCAAGAAGACCGCCAGCATGATAGCCCATCGATTTCGCTTAAATACTGACATTCACCACCCGCGGGAATTGGGTTTTATCATTTAAGCAGAAGGGCGGCGCCGATGCACAGGGGTAAAACGTCCGTTCTCGCGCGTCCCATCTGCTCGCAACCGGTTTTGTGTCTAGCTTTCCTTTGAGTCCAGCAATTGCTTGAGCGCGTCCTTCACGTCGGGCCGCGACCAATCGAACGCGCCCATATGATGCGCCACGATCTGGCCCTTGCGATCGATTATAAAAGTCTCGGGAACGCCCGAAACATCGTAGGATTCGCCTACTTTGTTTTCCGGATCAAGCAGGATCGTGAAGTTATAGCCGTACCGCTCAATGTAGGGCGCAACCACGCTGCGTCCCTTGGTGTCCTGGCTAACCGCCAGCATCACGAAGTCCTTGTTGCCCTTGAGCTCGTCGTACAGCGTTTCCATCGAAGGCATTTCCTCGCGGCACGGTCCGCACCAGGTTGCCCAAATGTTCAGAAACACCACCTTGCCCTTCAGTTGATCGAGCGAAAGCGTGGTGCCGTTTAGCTGCTCGAGCTTGAAGTCGGCGGCTTTGTCTCCGGCGGGAACGATTTGCTGCTCTTGCCGCGCGGATTCAGCGATATCCCGGGCAGGCTTGCGCAGGTTGTTCGCTACGAGCAGCGTCACTCCGGCAGCGACGGCGACCACCGCGATTATCTGAAGAGACCGGTTCATCGAATTGATGATCGCATGATATTGCGAGGGTTAAGCTGCGCCGCGCAACGTCAGGCGCGCGCGGCCTCCTTGGACGCCGCCGCGGTATGCTTTTCGCCCGAAAAGAGCCATCCCAAGCCGCCGACGATCATCATTCCGATCGCGATAACCTGCGCCTCACTCAGCCCTGCGAACACCTGGGGGTTGATGCGCAGGAATTCAACCATGAAGCGCGAGAGGCCCGCCAGCATCAGATACAGATAGAGCAGGCGGCCGTCGGCGAGGCCCTTCTTGCGCAGACTCCATAGAATCAGGAACACGGCGGTGTAAAGGATCGCTTCGTAGATCGGCGTCGGATGCACCCGCACTCCGGGAAAATAGCCTGAGACCAAGATCCCGCCCGGGCCATGCTTGAGCACGGTGTCGGAGTTCCATCCGACAATCGCCTTGGGAAAAGACATCGCCCACGGAAGCGTCGAGGGAATCCCCCAATCGCCGTCACCCGAGGTCAGGCATCCGAGCCGGCCGATCGCCTGTCCGATTGCAAGCGCCGGGGCGGCCATGTCGGCGGTCTGCAGGAACGGGATCTTGTAGCGGCGCGAGACCAGGTAAACCGCGACGATCCCCCCGATCATTCCGCCGTACCAGACGAATCCGGAGCCGGAAAAGATCATCGACTTCGGATCGGCCATGTAGCTCGAAAAATTGTTGAAGATATCGAGCAGGCGCGAAGCTGCGATTCCGGTGACCGCCGCCCACACGATCATCGACGACGCGTAGTCGGCCGGCAGCGAGCGGCGGCGGCACTCGAGCGTCACCACCCAATCGGCGGCCAGAAAGCCCAGCGCCATCATCAGGCCGTAGCTGTAAACCGTGAGCGGACCGATATGAAACAGGACGGGAATCATCGACGCATCACATTATAGTACGCGGGTGACCGGGTCGAACAACCGGACCTGCCCGGCCCCGAATCAGCGTCTAGATAGGTCATCAGCTTGCGCGATTTCGGTCCTGCCATGATATTGACGCATTTGTGCGTGCGATTGTTCAACGCGTCAGCCGAGCCCAAGTAAGAAGCGCCGGCAAGGTTCTTGGCCAAATCGGGCCAGGATTCGCCATTCTGCTCGGAGTGGCAACTGGAGATAGCGAGGCCGACGCACAATTCGTCGCCGATCGAATACTCAAGATGCGCGTGTTCGCCGACGAGGCCGGCAAGATGAACCTGGCGCTCGACGCGGTGGACGGCGCGCTGCTGGTGGTTTCGCAGTTCACATTGCTGGCCGAGACCGGCGCGGGACGGCGTCCGTCGTTCACAGGAGCGGCTGCGCCAGAGGACGCGCGCCGCCTGTACCAGCACTTTATCTGGCTCGTCCGGGAGCGCGGTGTTAGGGTTGAGACAGGCGAGTTCGGCGCAGCGATGGAACTGGAGTTGGTCAACGACGGGCCAGTGACAATCATCCTGGACAGCCACGACCGCAAATAAGGCGCAAATAAGGCGCAGAAAAGGACCCCCCGGTAACTCCGATGCCCAAAGCCGGATTTTACGCGGTCGAGTCGGGCAAGATTTCCTTCCGGCGCGACGGCAACTGGTACACCGACGAAGAGCGGATCGACAATCCGCGCATCGCGACGCTGTTCAGCCAATCGATCCAGCAGAACCCCGACGGCTCGTATTTCCTTAAGGTAGGCGACGAACGCGCGTCGATCACGGTCGAGGACACGCCCTACGTTGTGCGCACGCTCGAGGACGACGAGCTGGGCGGATTCATTACGGTGCTCAACGACGACACGCGCGAGGAACTCGATCCGGCGACGCTCGAGGTCGGTGCGGGCAACGTGCTTTACGCGCGGGTGAAGGGCGGCGCATATCGCGCGCGTTTTCTGCGCAACGCTTACTATCACTTGGCCGACCGGCTCGAAACCGATGACTCGGGCCTCTTCTACCTGCGGATTCGCGGCGCACGCCATCCGATTTCGGGAGCGCGCGGCTGAGCGATGCATCTGCAGGAGCCGCATCTGCATATCGTGCTCGTGCGTCCGGAAATTCCGCAGAACACCGGCTCGATCGCAAGGCTGGCGGCGGCCACGCGCACGCGGCTGCATCTGGTGGGACCGCTGGGTTTCTCGCTCGAGGATCGATACCTGAAGCGCGCGGGACTGGACTACTGGCCGCTGGTCGATCTGAAAACCTACCGCGATTGGGACGAGTTCGCGCAGGTGCATCCCGCGCCGCCGGCGAAAATCTTTTCCGCGCGCGCCGAGAGAAATTATCTCGCTGCGAAATACGCGCGCGGCGACTTCCTGATGTTCGGAAGCGAGACCAAGGGCCTCGGTCGCGAGTTCATTGCCGAGCGTGCGGACCACGCTTACCAGATTCCGATCTTCGAGCCGGGGGTGCGCAGCCTGAATATCGCCAACGCAGTATCGGTCGTGGTGTACGAAGCCCTGCGCCAGACTGGCGCGCTCACGTGATGACGGCCCGAGGACGCCACGATGAAACCCAAAATCAGCATCATCACCCTGGGTGTTTCTGATCTTGCGAAGGCGCTGCGTTTCTATCGCGACGGACTTGGTTTTCCGACGCACAACTTTAAGGAAGACGAGGGGATAGTGTTCTTCAAGATGGAGGGCTCGTGGCTCGCGCTCTATCCGAGAGACAAGCTCGCGGAAGATGCGCACACCACGCCGGAAGGCTCGGGCTTCAGCGGAGTAACTCTGGCGCACAATGTGAAATCAAAAGAGGAAGTCGATCAGGTGCTCGAGCTGGCGGTGTCGGCGGGAGCAAGATTAGTGAAGCCGCCGCGAGATGCGTCCTGGGGAGGATACTCCGGTTATTTCGCAGACCCCGACGGCCACCTTTGGGAAGTGGCGTTTAATCCGTTCACCGATCTTACCTGATATCGATTGAAGCCAATGAGGCCGGGCGGGACGGGCGGTCTTCTGGCATGTTACTTCTTTCTGTCAGTGGCGGCCGACGGCTCGTCGGCCAGCTTGCCAATCGGAGGCGATGAGTAACATCAGCGATAACTTCGGCTCCGCTCCTGACAGAGAATTCTGACCTAAGGCTTGCGGGTGCCGCAGGCGCCGCTGGAGCATC
>JBARDN010000003.1:0-7456 GCA_049795175.1 Binataceae bacterium (SeqCode)
ATCGACGCGACGCCTGCACGAAGCCGCTCGACGGTGCGGCGCTTGCCGAGTACGCCGATAACCTCGTAGATGCCGGGACTCACCGTCCCTCCGGTGATCGCGACTCGCACCGGCTGCGCGAGCTGGCCGAGCTTCATTTCATATTTCGCGAGCACACCCTCGAAGACGGTTTGAATCGCCGCTTCGGTAAAGTCGCCGCCGAGTGCGTCGAGTCCATTGGCGAGCACGGTCAGCGGTTCGAGAATTTCGGGCTGCAGGAATTTGGCGGCGGCTTTTGGATCGATCTCGATCTTGTCGTTCAGATAGAAGCCCGCGAAATCCACCAGCTCGACGAGCGTTTTCGCCCGCTCGCGCAGCGTCGCCACCATCTTTTCGAGCCACGCGTCATCGCCGGGAATCGTAATTCCGCGCTGCTCGACGAACGGCTTGACCTCGCGCGCCAACTGCGCGACCGGCCGCGCCTTGAGGTAATGAAAATTCAGCCACAGGAGCTTGTCGGTGTTGAACA
This sequence comes from Binataceae bacterium (SeqCode), assembly GCA_049795175.1. Classification (GTDB taxonomy): domain Bacteria; phylum Desulfobacterota; class Binatia; order Binatales; family Binataceae; genus JBARDN01. The sequence continues at coordinate 509 of JBARDN010000003.1, forward strand.
CGCCAGGCGATTTCCCGCATTCAGCGAAATCGAAATACTCGACGAGCTCGTCCTTCGAGAAAATTTCCTGATCGCCGTGCGACCATCCAAGCCGCGCCAGGTAGTTCACCAGCGCTTCGGGAAAAAATCCCGCCTCGCGATACGCGCGGACCGACGTAGCGGCATGGCGCTTCGAGAGCGGAGCTCCATCGGCTCCAGTCACCTGCGGGAGATGCGCGAATGCCGGAGGAATAAACCCGAGAGCGAGTGCCATCTGGATCTGCCGGGGAGTATTCGGCACATGATCGTCACCGCGGACCACGTGTGTGATTTTGAAATCGGCTTCGTCGATCACTGTGGCGAAGTTATATGTCGGGCCGCCGTCGGAGCGAACGATGATCAGATCGTCGAGTTCCGAGTTCTCAAACACGGTGCGTCCGCGCACCAAGTCATCGAGGACCGTCTCGCCGGCAAGCGGCGACGCGAATCGAATCGTATAGTTTCGTCCAGCCGCGCGATCCGGCAATTCGATCTCCGGCGAAAAATCCAGGTTGCGGCATTTGCGATCGTAAACCGGCTTGCGATGCTCTTTCTCCGCCGCCTTGCGCTTCTCGGCCAGCTCCGCGGGCGTGCAGTAGCATGGATACGCCTTGTGCTCACGCAACAACTGGCTCGCACAGTCACAATAACGGTCCGTGCGGTTCGATTCGAAATAGCGCGGATCGGGCGGGCCTTCGTCCCATTCCATCCCGAGCCATTTGAGATCGATCAGAATCTCGGTGAGTGATTCCTGCGTCGAGCGCTCACGATCCGTGTCGTCGATCCGAAGAATAAACTTGCCGCTGTTGTGGTGCGCATACAGATACGCGAATAGTCCCGAACGGACATTACCGATGTGCAGCGAGCCGGTCGGACTCGGCGCGAAACGGGTGCGAACAGTCACAGGCTACTCCCATTCGATCGTCGCGGGCGGTTTCGAGGTGATGTCATACACGACGCGATTGACCCCGCGAGTTTCGTTGGTGATTCGCGAGGACAGCCGCGCCAGGAACTCCGGGTCGAGCCGCGCCCAATCCGCGGTCATGCCGTCGAGCGACTCGACCGCGCGAATTGCAATCACGCTTTCGTAGCTGCGCCCGTCGCCCATCACGCCGACCGTTTTGAGCGGCAGCAGCACGGCGAAGCCCTGCCATAGACGAGTGTTCAAGCCGGCGGCGGCGGTCTCTTCCATCACGATCGCATCGGCGCGGCGCAGGAGCTCCAGCCGCTCACGGGTCACCTCGCCGACGATTCGCACCGCCAGTCCGGGACCGGGAAACGGCTCGCGGTCCACGATCTCAGGCGCAAGCCCAAGCTCGCGTCCGACTCCGCGGACTTCATCTTTGAACAGCAGGCGCAGCGGCTCGACCAGCTCGAGCTTCATCGATTCGGGAAGCCCACCGACATTGTGATGGCTCTTGATCACCGCGGACGGACCCTTGAACGACACCGATTCGATCACGTCGGGATAGAGCGTGCCCTGCCCGAGAAATTTCGCGCCGCCGATCGCGTTCGCCTCTTTATCGAACACCTCGATAAACGTGTGCCCGATAATCCGGCGCTTCTGTTCGGGATCGATCACGCCCGCGAGCCGTTCGATAAATGTCTTGGACGCGTCGACGACCTTGAGCGCGATCCCGAGCTGGCGCGCGAAGACATTTTCCATCCGCTCGCGCTCGCCCGCGCGCGAAAGCCCCGTGTCGACAAACACGCACACCAGGCGATCGCCGATTGCGCGATGAATCAACGCGGCAGCCACCGACGAATCGACGCCGCCCGAAAGTCCCATGATCACCTTGTCCGTCGCACCAACCTGCGCGCGAATCTCCGCGAGCTTGGTCTCGACTATATTCGCGGTGGTCCAGTCGCCGGGCTCGCCGCAGATCTTGAGGACGAAGTTGCGCAGGATTTGCGCACCGCTCGGCGTGTGCACCACCTCGGGATGAAACTGGATCGCGCGCATTCTGCCGTCGAGCGTGCGCATCGCGGCGTATGGCGAATTATCGCTATGCGCAATCGGCCGCAGCGCCGGCCCAATCGACTCAACCCGGTCGCCATGGCTCATCCACACCTGATGCTCTCGGCCCACAAGTCCTTCGAACAATTCATCCTGCTCGTCGATAACCAGGGTAGCGCGGCCGAACTCGCGCGCGTGCGAACCCACGCTGTGCGACCCCAGATGCTGCGCGATCACGTAGAGGCCATAGCAGATCCCCAGCACGGGGCATCCGAGGTTCAGAACTTCGTCGGAGATATCCGGCGCCTCATCTTCGTAGAGGCTCGCCGGTCCTCCCGACAGAATAATCCCGCGCGGGTTCAGCGCGCGAATTTTTTCCAGCGGAAAATTGAACGGATGGATTTCGCAATACACCTGCGCCTCGCGCACGCGGCGCGCGATTAGCTGCGTGTATTGGCTTCCAAAATCGAGTATCAGGATCACGGCGAATTGCCTTGAATTGAGCGACTAATATAGCGGAGCCGCGAATCGCGATGAAACCCGCGCCCGCTTCAACAGTCGTGTCAGTGCCGCTTGGCGCGCCCCCGTGAGTCAGGCGCACGCGTGCGGCCCGCCTCGACAAACGTGCGGCCCGTGCGCCGGAACTCAAGGCGCAGCGGAGTACCGACGAGACCCAGCGCGGCGCGAAATCGCGACTCTAGAAAGCGGATGTAGTGGGCTGGTATCTCGCGCTCGGCATTGGCAAAGAACCGGATGCGCGGCGGCGCGCTCGCCACCTGCGTCACATACATCAGGTTGAGCCGCCGGCGCCCGACCAGCGGCGGATCCATCGCTTCCATCGCCCGCGCCAGCGTCCGATTGAGCGCCGAGGTCTGGAAGGTCGCGCGCCACGAGTCTCCCGCCTTGATCGCCGCGGGTATAATGTCGCGCACGCCGTCACCCGTAAGCGCCGAGGTAAACACGAGCGTCGCGTACGCGAGGAACGGAAATCGTTCGTGAGCGTCGCGCACGAACGCCGCGACCTTGCGCCCCAGCGCCGCGGCCGCGTCCCACTTGTTGCAAATCAGAACCATCGCGCGATCGTTGGTATCGACCAGCCGCGCCAGCCGCGCGTCCTGATCGGTAATTCCCTCGGTCGCGTCGATCACCAGCAGGACCACTTCGGCGCGGCGGATCGTTTCGATCGCGCGGCCTACCGAATGATGCTCCAGCTCGCCTTCGACCTTCGTTGGACGGCGAATTCCCGCCGTGTCGATCAGCAGAACCTCGCGGCCTTCGGCGGAGAGGCGCACATCGACCGGGTCGCGCGTCGTGCCGGGAGTAGAATCGACGATCGCGCGCTCGAAGCCTGACAGCCGATTCAGCAGCGACGATTTTCCGACATTGGGACGCCCGACCAGCGCAAGCCGCAGGTCCGGGCCGGCGGCTGCCGCACCGGATTCGAGCGTCGGAAGGCGCACGACGACCTCTTCGAGCAAATCGGCCACACCTCCGCCGTGCGCGGCCGAGATGAGGAACAATCGTTCGGCGCCGATCTCATAAAAATCGATCGCGGCGGATTCGTTGCGCGGATCATCAATCTTGTTGACCGCGATTATCAGCGGACAGCCGGTTTCGCGCACCAGTGCGAGCGCCTCTTTGTCGGCGTCGCTCAAGCCCGCGCGTCCGTCGAAGATGAAGACGACCACGTCGGCCACGCCGACCGCACCCAACGCCTCGGCCACCAGCCGCTCGGACATCGTTTCGCGCCCGCCGAGTTCGAGACCGCCGCTATCGACGACGACAAACTCGCGATCGTCGAACGAGGTGCGGGCGAAATTCAAATCGCGCGTGGTCCCGGGAATCGGACTGGTGATTGCGCGCGAGCCTTTCGCGATTCGGTTAAACAGCGTCGATTTGCCGGCGTTGGCGCGTCCCACCAGCACTACCGTCGGCAGCCCTGCTCCAAAGCTGCGGCCCGCGCGCGCCTCGCGTGCGTCGGAATTTGCGGATTTCGCTGCGCGCGGACTCATAGCCCGAACTCCGCCATCTTGCGCGGGTCGCGCGTCCAGTTGGGTTCCACCCTGACCAGCATCTCCAGGAACACGCGCGCGCCGAGCAGCTTTTCCAGCTCGAGGCGCGCCGCGGTGCCGATCTCCTTGAGCGTGCGTCCGCCCGCGCCGATCAGCATTCCCTTGTGCGACTCGCGCTCGATCACGATCACGGCCGAGATTCGCTTGAGGTTGCGCTCGGCTTCTTCGACAAAGTTTTCGATCCGCACCGCGCTCGAGAACGGAATCTCCTGGCGCATTTTCAAAAAAATCTTCTCGCGGATCACTTCGGCCGCAATCATCCGCTCGGTCTGGTCGGTGTATTCGTCCTCCGGCATCAGCGCCGGGCTTTTCGGCAGCATCGCTTTGATAGTGTCGAGCAGCTCTTCGATATTTTCTCCGCGTAGCGCGCTTACCGGCACGATCTCGCAGCCCGGAAACTCGCCATGAATCTCCTCGATCAACGGCAAAAGATTCTCGCGCGGCTGCGTATCGACCTTATTGATCACGATCACGAGCGGCGCGCCCAGCTTCGCGAGTTCGAGCAGCGCCGTGCGATCGCGGGAGTCTAATTTACCCGCGGCCTCGATCACTCCGAGCACGACTTCGCCCTCGCCCAGCGCGCGGCGCGCGTTATCGACCATCCGCCGATTGAGTTCCTTGGGCGACTCGTGGATTCCGGGCGTATCCAGGAACAGGAACTGCGCATCGCGATCGGTGCGCACGCCAAGAATTCGCGCGCGCGTGGTTTGCGGACGCGGCGTCACGATCGCGACCTTGTGTCCGACCATCCGATTGAGCAGCGTGGATTTGCCCACATTGGAACGTCCGCCCAACGCGACAAAGCCCGCGCGATGCTCAGTTGCCGTGTCGGTCACTGGATTCCTGTTCGAGCCGCCCGAGCGCCTGGCGCGCGGCGGCCTGCTCACTCTGCTTCTTGCTGCCGCCCTCGCCTATCCCAAGGTCGCGTCCGGCGATTTTGATTCGAGTGGTGAAGCGTTTGGCATGATCGGGACCCTGCGCCGCGACCAGCTCATAGATCGGCTGCGCGTGAAAACGCCGGTACGCGATCTCCTGCAATTCCGTTTTGTAATCGCGCTCGGCCGCCGGTCCGCCCACGTCATGCTCGAACAGCCGTTCGACCACCTGCTGCGCGGGCGCCAACCCGCCGTCTGTGTAGATTGCACCGATCATCGCTTCGAACGCGGCGGCGAGAATCGAGACCTTCTCGCGTCCGCCGCTTTTCTCCTCGCCCTTGCCAAGCTTCAACAACGTTCCGAGATCAATTGACTGCGCCTTCAACGCCAGCGTGCGTGCGTTCACGATCGACGCGCGCAGCTTCGACAGCGGGCCTTCCTTCGCCGCCGGAAACTGGCGCATCAGCAAGTCCGCAATCGCGAGATCCAGCACCGCGTCGCCCAGGAACTCGAGCCGTTCGTAATGCGCGTCGGAACCGATTGCGGCGCTCGGATGAGTCAGCGCGATCTCCAATAGCTCGGGCCGCGCGAACGTGTAACCAACGCTCTCTTCCAGGGCGGAGCGCCCCGACTCAGGCGACGGTTGCGGCGCGGGCGGAGATACTGGTTTCTCCGCGCGCCCCAACAATCTGTCCAACCAGTTGAGCCGCATCGGCAAGCGACGCCTCCACCTCGACTTCGTGATTCACCAACGCATCCGGACCCACGGTCCGCACCCGGATATAGTTGCGCGTATAGCCCGAGAGCGCGCCGCCCGCGGAGCGTTCTTCAAGTAATACATTAACTCTCGTGCCAACAAAGCGCCGCGCGAAAGCCGCGCGTTTGCCTTCGCCCATCGTGCGCATCACCTGCGCCCGGCGCTTGATCTCAGCCGGCGCGACTTTGTCCGCCATCTTCGCCGCCGTGGTCCCCGCCCTGACCGAATACGGAAACACGTGGAAGTAAGCAAGCGGCAGCGCCTCGATGAAGCTGCGCGCCGACTCGAAATGCGCCGCGCTCTCGCCCGGAAAGCCCACGATCAGATCGGTCCCGATCGCCGCATCGGGCATCGCCGCGAGCACGCGCTCGATCCGTCCGCGATAAAACTCGCGGTCGTAGCGCCGGCGCATCCGCGACAGAATCTCATCCTCGCCCGATTGCAACGGCAGGTGCAGATGCGGGCAAAACTTCGGGCTCGCCGCGACGATCGCAATAATCCGGTCGCTCAGTTCCTCCGGGTCAAGTGAGCTCACTCTGATCCGGTTTATCGGCGATCGTTCCGCGATCATCTCGAGCAGGTCCGCAAGATCGACCGCGGGATCGAGGTCTTTCCCGTAGCCGCCCAGATGCACTCCCGAGAGCGTCACTTCCTTGAAGCCGCGGGCGTGCAGCTCGTCCAGCGCGGCGACAACCCGGCGCGGCTCGACGCTGCGCGAAGTTCCGCGCGAGGTCGGCACGATACAGAAGCTGCAGAATTGGTCGCAGCCTTCCTGCAGTTTAAGAAACGCGCGCGTCTGCCCCTCGAGCGCGACCGCGCCCAGCTCGATCGGCGCGCGCACCTTGCGCAGATTCGTGACCATCACGCGCTCTTCGGCGCCATGAGCGACCGCGCGCTCGAGATCATCGAGCCGCCCGAGTCCCACGACCGCATCGACTTCGATCGCGCGCGCCAGCGCCTGCGGATTCGCCTGCGCGAAGCAGCCGGTCATCACGATCCGCGCGGCGGGATTGAGCCTGCGCGCGCGCCGCGCAAGTTTCAGGCTCTCGGAATCGGCGCGGTCAGTCACGGTGCAGGTGTTGATCACATAAACGTCGGCGATTTCGGAAAAATCGCGGCGCGCCATACCGCGCGCACTCAGGCGCGTTTCGATGATGGCGGAATCGTACTGATTGACCTTGCATCCGAGAGTCGCGATCGCGAATTTGATGGGCCTCGTGTCGGTCATGAAGGTCGCGCCGTCATCCTTTATTCGTTCGCGATCGCGCG
>JBARDN010000004.1:0-30866 GCA_049795175.1 Binataceae bacterium (SeqCode)
TCTACAACCTGGACAAGCTGCGCTGGGACGTTCTGTATAACGCCGGCGCGGGCACCGAGATTCTTGGCGACATGCTCAGTACCGTGGCTTCGAAACCGCATCTCGATCCGGTGCGCAACGACACCGACGCGCTCGCGCGCTCGGCATACGCGGCCTACAACGGCGGCCCGGATGCCTACAACCGATGGCGCACGCCGGGACGCGAGAAACGTCAGACGCGCGCGATCGACGCCGCGTACAAGAAAAAACTTCGCGCAGTTGAGCGGGGCGATCAGATCGACATTCTAAGTTGCGAGCAGGAATGGGCTAATCCTTCGGAGCAGTAGCGAAGCGCGCCGGTGACGCGGCGACGCCATTACATCGCGAGTCCGCCATCGACATTGATCACCGCGCCGGTAATGTACGCGGCTGCGTCGGAGAGCAGGAACGCCGCCATCGGCGCCACGTCCGCGACTCGGCCAAAGCGTCCGAGCGGAATCATCGCGAGCGCCTGCGCCTTGTTTTCCTCGGACAACTTGGCGGTCATGTCGGTTTCGATAAATCCAAGCGCGAGCGCATTGGCGCGCACACCGAGACGGCCTACTTCCTTCGCCAGCGACTTGGTCAGCCCGATCACTCCGGCCTTTGCGGCTGAGTAGTTCACTTGTCCCGGCAAACCGATAAGGCCACTGACCGAGGTGATGTTGAGAATCGAGCCGCGCTTCGCTTTCATCATCATGAACGCCGCCGCGCGCACGCAGTTGAATGACCCCGTGAGATTGGTGCGAATAACCTCGGCCCAATCATCCTCGCTCATCATCACCAGAACTTTGTCGCGCGTGATCCCGGCATTGTTGACCAGGCCGTCGATCGCGCCGAACTCTTTCTTGACTGAGTTGACCATCTCGCGCACCGACTTGAGATCGCCGACGTCGCACTTAAACGCGAGCGCCGAGGCTCCGAGCGCATCGAGCTCGGCTTTGACCTCGCCGGCCTGTGCCTCGCTCTTGACGTAGTTGAATGCGATCCGCGCGCCGCGCCGCGCGCATTCGAGCGCGATCTCCTTGCCAATTCCGCGCGTGGCGCCGGTCACGATAATTCCCTTCCCGTCCAGATCCTTCACTGCCGTCTCCATTGCGGTCCTTAGGTGTCGGAATCGAATCGCGCGGCCTCGCGTTCGAGCGTTTCGCGATATTGCCCGATATACGACAGGTAATTGAAGCTGAAGGCGCGCTCAAGTTCGGCGTCGTAGGCAGGCCGCTCACCGCCGAGCGCGGAAATCAACTGGCTGTAGAGCGCCCACTCCTCCGAGCGCGGCGCCTTGCGAAGATTATCGCGCCGGAGCATCACCTGCATCGGGTCGCATCCGATAACGGCGGCCAGCAGGCCGACCAGCTCGCTTTCATTTTTCGCTATCTCATCGCGCGCGAACATATTGACCGAGAAAATCAGCATCGCGGCCAGGCACGCCTCGACCGTGGCCGGCGTCGCGCGGTCGCGATAGCTCTGGAGCGGTCCGCCGCGCGCGAGCGCATAGGCAAGGAACTCCGCGTTCGCTTCGAGGATTATCGAAACGAACCCAATCGCTTGCGGCGCTCCGAAACGGGTTAGCCGCGCGCGCATCGCACCCATCGCTGGCCGCGCGTAACGGCGCATGAAACGCCGCCGCGCGGGCGAGAGCCAGAAGAGCAGCGCCGCGAGCATCGTGGCGTCGGTTTAGCACATCGCGCGGCGGGTGCAGAGTCGGGCGCCGCGTTGCGAGGCGACGAGCGTTCCCGCACAATCGCGTCTGCGAGATCGATTTTAGAATAGCTGGAGGCGATCCATGGAACAGGCGGCAATCTTCGGTCCGATGTTCGCGATGATTCTGCTGACGCTCGTGGTGTGGGTGTACATGTATATCCGCCGGATCAGCTTCATCACCGCGAACAAGTTCGGCCAGAAAGATCTGACTCCCGCGGCATTCGCGCAGCTCTCGCCGCCGGCGGTCTCGAATCCGTCGGACAACTTGAAGAACCTGTTCGAGATTCCGGTGATCTTCTACGTGCTGCTGCTCTATCTGTTCGCGGTGAAACAGGTCGATGCAGCATATCTGGACGCGGCGTGGATCTTCGTCGCATTTCGTGTGCTGCACAGCGCGGTCCACTGCACCTTCAACCTCATCATGTTGCGATTCTATCTTTACCTGATCGCATCGGTCGCCGTATGGTTCATCGCCATCCGCGCCGGTATCACTTATCTCGGCGCGTGAAGACGGGAACCTGCCGTCAGGGGGCAAACATTTCTTGAAGTATGGAGAGTGCCTGTGAAATCGTCGGCGCAGGCAGGCGCCCAAGCTTGCGGATCAAACGGACCCCGTCCACTGCTCGGATTTGATCGAGGACGACGTGGCCAGACTTCCCGCCAAACCGGCAGGCAATGCGAAATGGATACGCATGAGCGCCAGTGGTTAACGGCGCCGCAATGAACGTCTGCAAATGCCTATTCAGATCGTCGGGTGATACAATCACGCATGGACGCGTCTTACGAATCTCGGCGCCGCGCGTCGGTTCGAGGTCCATAAGAAACACGTCGCCACGCCGCACCTCGCGCGACGCTACCACTTCCAATCCTCGTCATCGAAGCGGGTTCTGACCGGCTCGTCGAGCAGGTGGTCGTCGCCCCGCTCGTGCGCGCGGCGGGCGGCATCCGCCCATCCCGCTCGAGGCGACCGCGGACGCGATATAACGATAGCGCCATCACGAGCGCGGATTTCGACCTCATCTGAGAGGCCAGCTTCTGCAAGCAATGGTTTGGGCAAGCGCACGCCTTTTGAGTTACCGATCTGCACAATCCTGGCTTTCATAAACTGACCTCTTTCTCGAAGTGATCACAAAGTAATCACATCATGGAAAATCGATCAACTTTGATTAAGCAAAGATCCGTCGGCGCAGCGGACGATGCGTCTCAATGCGAAAAGCCGCTCGAGCAACCCCGGGCGGCCAAGAAGCAATAACTGAAATTCGTTCAGGCGCTGAACGATGACCCGCAACCGCAGGTGCGGCTGGCGCGCGGATTGTCGAAGCGGAAGCCCGCGCCGTGCAGACCCTCGACGAAATCGAGCGTGGTGCCGGCGATATACGGCAGCGAGAAATCGTCGATATACACGCGCATCCCCTCGAACTCCGCCACCCGGTCGCCGTCCTTCTGCTGGTCGAAATTGATCTGATACTGAAAGCCCGAGCATCCTCCACCAACCACGCTGATGCGGATGCCCTTGTCCGTGCCAAGGCCCTCTTTCGCGTGCATCTTGCGAACCATCTCGACCGCCTTGGGCGTGAGCTTCACGTCGGGCAGTGTCGAGTTATCAATCGGAGCGGAAGTTTCCGGAGCGGTATTCTGCGGGGCGGAATCCTCTGCACGGGAATGTTCAATATGGAGCTCTTTGCGCTCTTCGTGATTCATTTCCTCGGCCATCTTTCTCCTCCAGCTACGAATGCGGTCGGTACCGCTTCGCCCTGCAGTTTGAACCTAATAACTCCTAATTCTGGAGTCAATGACTCCACAATTATATACTCAATTTTGCCGCCCGGATGCTAAGGTTTTTTTGATCACGATGGCTGAACTGACGAAAATCATAGAGGAGACGGCGCGAGCGCGTGGCTTCGCGATGACGGGCTTCGCGCGGCTGCATCCCCTCGATGCTCGCGACGGATTTTTCGCCGATTGGCTCGCCGAGGGCCGCCACGGCACGATGCAGTATCTCGCGCGGGAACCTGCCCGGCGCATCGACCCGCGCATCCTGGACTCGCGCTTCAAATCCGTCGTGAGCCTGGCCTATCCGTATGCTGCCGTGAGGGCGCCGGAGATCGATTGGCGCGCGGAGCTGCGCGGGCGGATGGCGGCGTATGCGCTCGGCCCGGATTATCACGACTACGTTCTCGCCGCCGCGAAATCGGTTGCCGCGGCAATCGCGGCCGAGCATCCCGATTCGATCACGCGCACCTACGTCGATACCGGTCCGGTCTTCGAGCGCGAATGGGCGTCGCAGGCGGGGCTCGGATGGTTCGGCCGCAACACGATGCTGCTGAATCGGGAGCATGGTTCGTATTTTTTTCTCGCCGAAATTTTCACCGACCTCGAAATCGACGCTCCCGCCGCGCTCTATCGCGATCATTGCGGTACGTGCCGCCGATGCGTCGAGCAGTGCCCCACGGGAGCGCTGGAAGACGGCTACAAGATCGAGCCGCGCGTGTGCATCTCGTACCTGACGATCGAGCATCGCGGCGCGATTGCGCGCGAGCTTCGCCCGAAACTCGGCGAATGGATTTTTGGCTGCGACATCTGCAACGACGTATGCCCGTGGAACGCGTCCGAGCACGATCCCCACGATTCCAAGGACGATAGCGATCGGCTCGCGGCGCTGCCGTTTCTGCCGGACCTGCTCGCGCTGGACGACGCTGCCTTCAGCCGGCGATTCTCCGGCAGCGCGATCAAGCGGACCAAGCGGCGCGGGCTCTTGCGTAACGCCGCGATCGTGCTGGGCAACACCGGAAATCGCGACGCGGTGCCTGCGCTCGCGCGCACGCTTGAAAATGAATACGAGCCCATCGTGCGGGCGCATGCCGCCTGGGCGCTCGGCGATCTTGGTGGCGCGACGGCGCAGCGCGCGCTCGAGCGAGCGCTGCGGCGCGAGATGCTGCCCGAGGTCGCCGAGGAAATCACGCTGGCGATTGACGGAATCGACGACCGGCGCTTGTCAAACCCCTCGCGCCATTAGAAACTCGGAGGTGATGGAGTTTTGCGATGAATGATGACGCGCGCCGCGAATTCACCTCGATCGCCTCGCGCGAGCCGGTCCCCTTGGCCCGCGGCGCGTTGCTGATCGCCAAGGAAGAATATCCTGCCCTCGATGTGGACCATTATCTCAATCGAATCACCGAGCTCGCGCGCGAGGCCGAGCCGATCGTGCACGCGGGCAGCGACACGGTCGAACGCATCCAGCTTCTGTCGCATTTTCTTTTCGAGCAGAAAGGCTTCCAGGGAAATCGCGACGAATACAGCGACCCTCGCAATTCGTTTCTGAACGACGTGCTCGAGCGCCGCAAAGGAATTCCGATTACGCTCTCGGTGATTTACCTCGAAGTCGGCCGCCGACTCGGGCTCAACCTTTACGGCATCTCGTTTCCGACTCATTTCCTGGTCAAAGCGGTCGATGAACGCGGAGAGCTGGTGATCGATCCATTTTACGACGGCGCGATCCTGACGCTCGAGGATATTCGCGCGCGCCTGGCGGAGAACTTTGGCCAGCCGGTCGAGTTGCATCCGGCGATGCTCAAGCCGGTCGGCGCGCGCGCAACGCTGGTACGGATTCTGCGCAACCTGAAAGGAATCTATCTCGCAGCGTCGGACTGGAGCCGCGGGCTGTCCGCGCTCGATCGCATCCTGCTGCTCGACCCGCGCTCGGTCGAGGAGTTGGCGGAACGCGGCGGCCTGTTTGAACGGCTCGAATGCTTCCAGGCCGCACTCGACGATTTTCAGAGCTTTCTGTCGATTGCACCGGAGCATCCCGGAGCGGACAATGCGCGCGAGTCGGTGCTGCGCCTGGTGCGCCAAGTCGCACTGATCAACTAAGCCGCGTCCGATCGCGCGCAAATTCCTTCGATGATCGAATCGCCCAAACCGCGCGACTTTTTTGAGGCAAGCGCCGCCGGCGCTGCCGATCACGAGTTGCATCGCAAGCTCGAGAGCGCCAGCGCGCGCCATCTTGGGCACTTCGTACAAGTGCGCGACGAATTCACGCCCTATGAGCACGAACGCACCGCGGCGCGGGCGATCAAGCAGGACGCGATCGGACGCCTCGACCAATTGCTGGTCGAGCTGACGAAAAAACTCGAAGCGCACGGATGCAAGGTCTTCTTCGCCGCGAATGCCGGCGAGGCGCGCGACTATATCGTTAAGCTGGCACAGGCTTCAGGAGCCAAACGCGTCGTCAAAGGCAAGTCGATGACGACTGAAGAGATCACGCTCAACCCCGCGCTGGAAGCGGCCGGAATGGAAGTGATCGAGACCGACCTCGGCGAATATATCGTGCAGCTTCGCCACGAACCGCCCTCGCATATCATCACGCCCGCGATTCATCTATCGAAGGAGGACATCGGCAATCTTTTCCACGAGCAGTTCGGAATACCGTACACGCCCGAGCCGGCCGAACTGACCGCGGAGGCGCGCACCCGCCTGCGCGAGAGTTTCCTGCGCGCCGATTTCGGAATCACCGGGGTCAATTTCGCGATCGCGGAGACCGGCACGCTCATCGTGGTCGAGAACGAAGGCAACGGCCGAATGTCCTCGACACTGCCGGAAATTTTCGTCGCGGTCATGGGAATCGAAAAAGTCATTCCCAAGCTCGCCGACCTGCCGCATTTTCTTGAAATCCTCGGACGCACGGCGACCGGGCAGAAACTCACGACCTACACCAACTTCATCCGCGGACCGCGCGCGCCGGGTGAGCTTGACGGTCCGCGCGAAATGCACGTCGTCATATTGGACAATGGGCGCAGTGCGATGCTCGCGGATCCGGTCTTGCGCGAAGCGCTGCTGTGCATCCGATGCGGCGCGTGCCTGAACGTATGCCCGGTCTATCGGCATATCGGAGGCCACGCCTACCTCTCGCCCTATCCCGGACCGATTGGTTCGATCATCAGTCCGAATCTGGTCGGTTCCGCCGCGGCGCAGCTGCCGTTTGCATCGACCCTGTGCGGCGCGTGCAAAGATGTGTGTCCGGTGAAAATCGATATTCCGCGCATCCTCTTGCATCTGCGCTGGAAGGAAACCTCGTCGGCGACTCCGCCCGATTGGCCGGGCGCGGCAAACCGCGCGCGCGCCGGAGCACGGCGCTTCGCGCGGATGGCGCGGCATCCGCGCACCATCCGGCTCCTCGGACGAATCGCCGCGATCATGATGAAACCGCTGGCGCATGACGGATGGATCCGGCGGATGCCGCCGCCGTTTGGCAACTGGACGAAGCTTCGCGACTTTCCGCGCCCGCGGCCGAGATCGCGCCGCCCGGTCGAGAACCCGGATGTGAAGATCTAACGATGGCCGAGCTGCACAAACTCGTCGCGACCCTCAAGACCGCTCTGGAAGCGGGCGCACCGGGCCTCGCGATGGACCACCACGCTCAAGAGGCGGCAGCGGTCCCACTGGCCGACGACGCCTATCGTGCGGAGCTGGTCGCGCGTTTCGCGCGCGAGCTGCAAGCGGTCGGCGGACGCTTCCTGGGCATCTTCACACCGGCCGAAGCCACCAATGCAATTGTCGCGCTGGCCAGGGAAACGAACCCACGACTGGTCGCGATTGGCGACGGTGTCACCGCCGACGCCGGGACCATCGCCTCCGCACTCGATGCCGCCGGGATCGCCGTGATGCGCACCGCACCGACCACCGACCCCGAGGCGCGCGCCGCGATTCGCGATCGCATGTCGCGCGCGGAGATCGGAATCGCGGAGGCCGATTACGCGATCGCCTCGACCGGCACCCTTGCGGTCCTGTCGATGCCGTCGCGGCCGGGGTCGCTGACCCTGGTGCCTCCGACTAGCGTGATTTTCGTGCGGATCGATCGGTTCGTTCCCGATCTGGCCGCTGCTCTGGACGCGTTCGGTCCCGACACGCTGGCCGCAAACCGCATGACCCTCATCACCGGACCGAGCCGCACCGCAGATATCGAAAAACGCATCGTGCTCGGAGTGCACGGCCCGAAATCCCTCGACGTGCTCGTCATCTGGCCGCACGATGACTGAAGTTCAGCTGTTCTCGACTTGCCTTGCCGAAGAATTTTTTCCCGAAGTCGGCGATGCCGCGACGACCGTGCTCGAGCGGCTGCGGCTCAAGGTGCGTCCGCTGCGGGGAGCGTTCTGCTGCGGGCAGGTCGCGTTCAACGAGGGCTTTCGCGATGAAGCTGTGAATCTGGCGCGGCGCTTCCTGGCCGCGTGCACACCCGACACGCCGATAATCGTGCCGTCGGGCTCATGCTCGAGCATGCTCAAGATTTTCTACTCCGACCTGCTCGCGCACGACGAAGCGCTCGCGCAGAAGGCCGCCGCGATCCGCCCGTGGGTTTACGAGTTCTCGCAATTCATCGTCACCGTGATGAAGGTTAAATATGTCGGCGCGCGGTTCGAGCGCGCGGTCGCATACCATCCGTCGTGCCACCTCATGCGCGAGCTGCGCGTGCGCGAGGAACCAATGGCACTGCTGAGTGCGGTAAACGGAATTCGGCTGGTCGAGATGCGCGACCGCGAGGAGTGCTGCGGCTTCGGCGGACTGTTCTCGGTCAAGTTTCCGCATATTTCGGGCGCGATGCTCGAAGACAAGCTCAAGCGCATCCGCGAAAGCGGCGCCGAGGTCGTGGTCTCGAACGATTGCGGATGCCTGATGCAAATCGGAGGCGGGCTGCATCGCGCGGGCGCGGGAATCGAAGTGCGCCACCTGGCCGAGGTTCTGGCGGCCCGGTAGCAGTTATCCGGCGATGAGATCGCCGCGCGGAGCGCGCACAGATCTCACTGCGCACAAGCATGCGATCATCAGCGCCGTGATTGCGAGCGCGAGCTGCATCGAGCCGCGCGCGCCGATCGTCGCGAGCGCATAGCCCATCATCCACGGCACCAGGATCGCGCCGATCGCGCCGCCGGCCGCGACCACCGAAGTCATCCTGCCAACTTCGGCGGGAAAAGCCGCCGCGCCGATGGCGATCATGTTGGGGAACACCGGACCATAGCCGACACCGACGAGAAAAATCATTGCCGCTGCGAATCCCGGCGCCGACGGTCCCACGACGAGTCCGGCAATCGCCGCCGCGCTGAGCGCCGCCGCCGCGACCGACATCGCTTTGGGGCCGGATCGATGCGCCAGCGCTCCTCCCGCCATGCGGCCGCCGACCAGACCGAACCAGTAGAGCGAAACCGCCCACGACGCGACCGCGGCCGACACTGCGGTGCGCGCACGCAGATACGAGAACAGCCACGCGCCGACTCCGGTCTCTGCGCCGACGTAGAGAAACAGAACTGCGGCGATTATCCAAATCATCGGATGCGCGAGCACGGCGAGCGCACCTTCAACCTCGTCCGGCGCGGCGCGAGTATCGACGGCTGGCGCGCGCCTTAGCATCAGCGCCACAACGGCGGTCACCGCAGCGCCCCCAACGAAGACTGCAGGGTATGGAACGTGATCTCGCAGCGCGAACCCGACAATCACCGGACCCAAAAGCGCGCCGATTCCGAACATCACGTGCAGATAGTTCAGCGCCGCGCCCAGCCGCTCCCGATTCAGATCGGCGACGATCGCGTTACTCGCGATATCGATCGCACCCTGCCCCAGCCCGACCACGGCCGCCGCCGCGAGCATCAGGCCTAGCCGCGGCGCGAGCGCGACGCCGCACAGTCCGATGCTCACCAGGACCATTGCGCCGCCGAGCATCTGCTGCGCACTGCGCCGATGCGCGATCTCGCCGCCCGCAATCAGCGCCGCGAAGTACCCCGCGGCAGCCGCGCTGACGATCAGCCCGCCCTGGTCGATCGGCACGCGCATCGAGGCGGAGATTTCCACAAGGAACGGCCCGAGCCATCCGACATTCACGCCCTGCGTGACCATGCACGCGTAGGCAAGGCGCGTGAGCCGCCGTTCGGCACTGCGCGCCTCGTGCGTGGAAGATTTGGCTAACCCCGACTGGATAGGAATTGCGCTCAGATCCGGCCGGCTTGCGTAGTCGCGATCAAGTTCGCGATTTTCTGAACTCGCTCCTCGAGCCGCACCTCGTGCTCGCGGACGTGCGCCTCGAGCGTGCGGGCCTGCTCGGAAAGCTCGGCGATTTTGTGTTCGAGCTCGGCGATTCGCGCTTCCAGCCGACCCTCGGTCGCGGACGGTTTTTTCGCGCCCCCATTGGACATGACGTTTCCTCCGTTCGAGCGGCTCGCGTATTAGTGGCGTTCGTGTACGTAGATTCCGGGTGCGGGGTCCGACGGCTGGTAGCGCTCGCTGCCGAGGCGCGCCGGCACGGGCTTTTCCCATCCGGCGCGTGCGGTCAGCCATTTGAGCCAATGATCCCACCAGCTTCCCTTGCTCTCGGCCGCGCCCTTTAGCCAGTTGTCTGGATCATCGGGCAGGCGCTGGTTGATATAGTATCGCGCCTTGAAATTTCCCGGCGGATTAACCAGGCTCTGAATATGCCCGCTGGAGCCGAGCACGAACTCGACGTTCCCGCCGAACATCCGGGTCGAGCGGTAACAAGCGCGCCATGCGCAGATATGATCGGTCATTCCGGCGACCAGGTACATATCGTTCTTGACCGAATGCAAATCGACCGGTGTGCCGAGAATAGTCACTTCGTTTGGGCTGACAAGTGGATTGTGAAGAAAAAGCCCGAGGAATCCTTCGTGCAGTTTCGCGGGCAGACAAGTCGAATCACTATTCCAATATAGTATGTCGAATGCTGCCGGCTGCTGGCCCATCAGATAGTTATTCACCCAGTAGTTCCAGACCAGGTCGTTGGGCCGAAGCCACGCGAACACGCGCGCCATGTCGGCGCCGTCGAGGATTCCCTTGCGCTTCGAACGCGCGATGGCAGACTTGATCGCGTCTTCGGTCGCGAACATCCCGGTCATCGACGGCATCGAGGTATCCAGCATCGTCACCAGCAGCGTAGCCGCATGCACGCGGCTTCCTCCGGCCGCCGCCAAATGCCCCAGCATTAGCGAGGTGGTGATTCCTCCGGCGCAGACCGCGACCACGTTCGCATCGGCGCTGCCGGTGATTTCGCACGCGGCGTCGATTGCCTGCTTGCAGGCGGTTACATAGTCGTCGAGTCCCCATTCGCGGTTCGCCGCGGTTGGGTTTCGCCAACTGATCGCGAATACCTGGATTCCGTGCCTGACTGCGTATTCGATAAAGCTGCGGCCCGGCGCCAAATCCATGATGTAGTATTTGTTGATTTGCGGAGGAACCAGCACCAGCGGGCGCTCGAATACCTTTTCAGTGGCAGGTTTGTACTGGATTACCTCGCACAACGGAGTACGCAGCACCACAGCGCCGGGCGATACCGCCAGGTTCCTGCCGACCTCGAACGGCCGCTTGTCCACTTGCTCGGGCATCGCACCGTTGTAAATGACATCACTCACGAGATTCTTGAGCCCGCGCACAAGGCTCATTCCCGCGGTGTCGAACACGCGCTTGAGTGCGGCCGGATTGCCGGCCAGAGTGTTGGTCGGCGCAAGCGCCTCGGTCATCAGGGTGACAGCGAAGCGCATCTGCTCGGCGTCCTTCCAGTCGCCGAAGTCATCATCGCCGACCAGGTCATGCATCGCGGTGCGCCACGCCAGGTAGGACTGCATCACGCGGCGGTAGAGCGGATGCTCGCGCCACGCGGCGTCGCCGAAGCGCCTGTCGCCCGCTCCGGGTTCGATTTCCGACATCCCAGTTGCGACCTGCGCGATCTCGAGGCCGAGCTGCACGGTACGCGAGGCGACGGCGCCCGGATGCGCTGCAAGGTGCCCGAAGAATCGGGCAAGCGTGCCGACTACTTGCGCCGCGTCGATCCCGACGAACGGATTGGCGCCGAGGATCGCGTTGAGCGCGGGATGATCCTCGTCTGAGATTTTGGGCTCTGCGATTTTCGCTTCGGCGGCGGTGGCTTCGACCCGGGTTTTGGCGGCGGCATCCATAGTCTCACCTCGCGCGTGGCTGGTTCGCTTCTCAGCCGAGCAGCTCGATCCCGTGCGAGAACATCGTGGGCGCGGACAGCGCTATATCTTCCCAGTGCGGATCGTCGCGTTTGCCGCGCCGATGCAGCATCACGTTGAAGCAGGTGATCACGCCAAAGCGGTAGCCCGCGAACGCGCGGAACCATCGCACTTCATCCGCCGAGACCGGAACCCCCGCGACATCTGAATACACCGTGAAAATCTCGTCAGCGCTAAGTGGCGAGGTCCGATTCGCGTCGTTTGTAACATAGAAGCTCGCGGGGTCGGCAAAGAAGGAGATCCATCCGACATCGAGCAGGGTCGGACCGCATAGCGCGATCTCCCAATCGATCAGCGCGGCAACCTCGCCATGGTTGAACATGATGTTCGACCACTGGAAATCGCCGTGAACGCATCCGACGCGAGGATTTGTGGGCAACGACGCGTAGAGCTTCGCGCGCAGATCGGGGCCGCGGGCGACGACCGCGGGATCGAGCGTCGGGCGGTCAAGCAGATGATCGAGGCGCTTCATCTCATCGCTCAGCGGAGTCGGGTCGCCCCACGCGTCGCGGCGCGCGCTCCAATCGACGCGATGCAGTGCGCCGAGCTTTTCGATCGCCTTGTGCGCGAGGCTGCGCGCTTCCCCGCGAGAGATGGGAGGATTATCGGCGAGGCGAAATCCGTCCAGGAATCCGTCGACGAAATACGGCCGTCCAAAAAACTCCGCCTCGTCGCCGTACCAGATTATCGGCGGCACCGGCACCTCGGTACCGGCCAGCGACTGCATGATCTTGGCCTGACGAATCACGTCGGCCGGCCCGGAGATTCTCACGCCCTCGGGCGCGACGCGCAGCACCAGCTTGCCGACAGGAGCGCCCGGCGTCGTGCGATCGAGGATGAAGCTATAGCCGAATCCAGCATGGCCCGGCAGCGGCGAGATCTCACGCACAGCGGCGTTCGCATCGCCGGTTTTCGCGCGCACCAGCCGGGTCAGTTGGATGGATATCTCGTCGAGGGTTGGCGGCATGACCGATTCCAATACGCTCGCGCGTTATCCCCTCATGCCGGTTTGCGCGGACGCGGGATGCAAGCTCGCCTTCGCGCTCGGACGCGCCTCGACGCGCTTGAACCACGCGCTTAAGTTCGCGTGCGAGGGATCGATCTTCTGGCCGACACCGGAGCCGAAATCGAGCGCGCAGTACAAAATGATATCGGCGATGGTAAACCGCTTGCCCGCGATATACTCGCGTCCCGCCAGCAGGCCGTCGAGCCACTTGAGTCCGTCTTGCGAAACCTGCTTCAAGCCGGGCGCGGCCTCGGGCAGGATCCGCATGCGATCCTTGAACAACTCGGCGCCTTCGGAATAGCGAAAGCCGTTGTAGAGATGCTCGGTGATTTTGAGTTCGATGCGCCGCTGCCACATCCGCGCCTCGGCGCGCTCCTCCGCGGTAGTGCCGATAAGCGCGGGGGTCGGATGCTTCTCTTCC
Source organism: Binataceae bacterium (SeqCode) (assembly GCA_049795175.1). GTDB lineage: Bacteria > Desulfobacterota > Binatia > Binatales > Binataceae > JBARDN01. The sequence goes on from JBARDN010000004.1 coordinate 13,178, forward strand.
AGATATTCCCAAATTGCAACGGTTTCGCCGATACACTGGCCGTTGTCGAGTTCGAGTGCGGGCAGTTGGCCGCCGGGGTTGCGGTCGGTGTAGGGCGCGCGGCGATTTTCCGCCTTCATCAGATCGACATTCTTGATCTCGAGCTTGATGCCTTTTTCCGCCAGAAACATCCGCGTCGCGCGCGGGTTGGGACCGAAGGAATCATATAAATGCATACGCGTTTCTCCTTGCCTTGGGGCGAACTATACCCGATTGCGGCGTCGGGCATAAACCCGGCGCACCCGGCCGTATTGCTAATACCTGATCGCGTCAGGTAGGAATTTGACCAGGTAGGAAAGTCTGAGATGAGATTTTGTCCGCATTGCGGCGCCCCGCTGATGGCCGGCGCGAAGTTCTGCGTCGAATGCGGCCGCGCGCTTGGCGCCGCAGCTTCTCCCGCCGGCTCCGATGAGGCGGGCAAACCACCGGCGGCGCTAGTCTCGAAAGAGACGATCCCGCTAACGTTCACGTTCGTGGCCGTGTTCATCGCGATAACCGTGATCGGACTTGGCGCGGCCGCATGGATCATGTGGCGCACTCCGGCAGCCGTGAAGCAGCAGGTCGCGTCGGCGCCGGTCGCCGAAACCGAAGGCGGCGCGCTCTCAAACAGCGGCGCGAGCAACTCGCTCGGTGGCACCGCCGGCAACAATGCGCCGAATCAGCTTCCGGCGGGACATCCCCGCGTCCAGCTTCCGACCGAGGCGCGCAGCTTTATCGACAAGATCGAAAAAGATGCCAGGGCGAAACCCAAAGACCCCGCCGCGTGGATTGAGCTCGGCAACGTCTCGATGCGTGCCGCGATGTTCGACGACACCTATTACGCGAAAGCCGTCGACGCATATGGCCACGTGCTGAAACTCGACCCGGACAACCTGCAGGCGCTGCGCGGAATCGGCGATATCGACTACGACACCAACAAGTACGACGAAGCGGTCGCCGCGTACGAACATTACCTGAAAAAGAAACCGGACGATCCCGAGGTGCGCACCGATCTCGGCACGATGTATCTCTACACCGGCAATCCCGATCAGGCGCTGGTGCAATATCAGCGCGCGATCAAGATTAAGCCCGACATGTTTCAGGCTTACTACAATATGGGCGTCGCGTTCGCACAGCAGAACAAACAGGGCGACGCGCAGGTGGCGCTGAAGAAGGCATACAGCCTGGCGCCCGACGACAACGCCAAGGGCCAGGTGAAAGATCTGATGGCGAAGATCGCCGGCGGAGGCGCGGGCGCAGTTGCGTCGGCGGCGTCCGGCACGAACGCTGCCGGATCGCAGGCGTCGGCCTCGGCGCCGGCGGTGGCGCAGGCCTCCACGACTTTTCAGGGAGACCTCGAGCAGATAGTGCGCGCGCTACCGGTCGCAGGCCCGAAGGTGGGTTCGTTTCAATGGTCGTCGAAAACCCGGGCCAAGCTCCTGATGGATAATTTTCCGATGGACCAGATGCCGCCGTTCGCCAAGCAAAAGTTCATGACCGATCTGAAGGCTGGAATCGACACGGCGAAAAAAAATTACAAGATCAGCGGCCTGGTCGAAGTTCAGATTGTCGATACAGGCAGCGGCCGCGTGATGGAAACCGTCACCGAGTAGAGCGGCTGCGGGTTACGACGGTTCGCCGCCTTCGGCCACGCGCTTCAAGCTCTCGACCCAGTTCTGATGCCCGCGCTCGAGCATCGGGCGCAAGTACCACCACGCAGTCTTCGGCAGGATTCCGTTCTGCGTCTCCTCGGTAACGACGCGGCACACCGCACCGGCCGGCTCGATCGTCCATCCGTGCACCGCGGTCAAAATTCCGCGCGCGTCCCACGCGATCTCGCGCGGCGGATCGAAAACGATCACGCGGCTCGTGACAGTGGCGCCGAACGTCTTCCATTTGAACTCAGTGCCGGGCGCAAGGTCGGGCGAAGCTCCGCTCAGGAACTCGACGTTCGAGCTGTTGCTGTACCATTGGGGCCACCGGGCCGCGCGAATCATCCATCGCCAGATCCGCTCGGGCGGGGCGGCAATCACGATTTCATTGCGCGCATAAACGGAGGACTTTCCGGGCTCGAATCCTGCCGGCCATTTCATCGCGGTACCCTTTCGACGACGCCTTCAGCTTCGAGCGACAATACCCGTCCGGCGCGGTGCTGCGCCATCCATCATGAACCCTGCTGATGCTATAACGATCGCCTGATGACGCTTCGCGAGCAGACCGCATTCGTCCTGTTCAAACCGCTGCAAGGCGGCAATATCGGTTCGGTTGCGCGCGCGCTGAAAAATATGGGCTGCGCGGATTTGCGAATCGTGGCGCCGCAGGCGTCGATCCGCAGCCGCGCCGCGACCGCGATGGCGGTGCATGCGCGCGATTTGCTGGCGCGAGCCGCAATTCATCCCGACCTCGCAAGCGCGCTCGCCGATCGCACGATCACCTTCGGCACTACCTGCCGTCCCGGATTCTATCGCGCCGGCGCGGAGCCTCTGCGCGCGGTGGTGCGCGATCTGGCGGCGCTCGCACCGGCCAACCGAATCGCGATCGTCTTTGGTCCCGAGGATCGCGGGTTGACCAACCGTGAGCTCAAGCTCTGCAACCGGCTCATCACCATCCCGACTGCGTCCGAGTATCCGTCGCTGAACCTCGCACAAGCGGTGATGATCGTCGCGTATGAGCTGATGCTCGCCGACCTCGAAGATCCCGCGCCGATACGCGCGGCGCCGGAATTCGCCGATATGTCCGCGGTTGACGCGGCCCTTGAGCGCCTGGCCGAATCTTTGGTTGCGATCGGATTCCTGCCGGTCCACAACCCCGAGCACATCATGCTGGCAATTCGCGCGATCTTCGGGCGCAGCGGCCTGACCTCGCGCGAAGTCGAAATCGTCAATGGAATCGCGCGCCAGACGCGATGGGCTGCCGAAGGCGGCGCCGCCACGATAGCGCAAAAGCGCGCCGCCGGCCGCAAGCTCAAGTAGTGGCCGCTTAAGAGAGCGCATCCATCGCGCGGCTGCGTCGTATATCTATTGGATACGGCTCAGATGAACGACACCGGCGGCATACCCGCGCAAGTGCGCCCACTTCATGTGCTGAACCGCCTCGCGTTCGGACCACGCCCGGGCGATATCGAGCATATCAGCCAGGTCGGTCCGCAAGGTTACATCCACGAGCAACTTTATCCTGATTCGGAAATTCCGATTCCCGGGAGCCTGCACGATCAGATCGCAAGCTATCGCACACTGCATATGTCCCCGCTCGAGCTGTTTCGAGAATTCCAGGGACCGGTGATGGAGGTGCGGCGTCAGGACAAGGGCGCCGATAAGGACGTTCTGAAGGGCGATTTGAAGGACACGCGAATCCGTCAGCAGACCGTTATGCGAGAAGCGATCGAAGCGCGGATCGCGCGCGCGATCGACGGCCCGCGCCAGCTCCAGGAGGTGCTGACCGCATTCTGGTTCAACCACTTCAACGTCTTTCGCGGCAAAGGCCTGGACAATATCTGGACCGGATCGTTCGAGGAGACTGCCATCCGCCCGCATACGATGGGCAAGTTCCGCACGCTGCTCCTCGCAACTGCCAAGCATCCGGCGATGCTCTTTTATCTCGACAACTGGCAGAACACGAATCCCGGCAGCGCCGGAGCCAAGGGCAAGTTCGACGGAATCAACGAGAATTATGCGCGCGAGGTGATGGAGCTGCACACGCTCGGCGTCGGCGGCGGATACTCGCAGGCCGACGTGATCGCGCTGGCGCATATTCTGACCGGATGGGGCATCGCACGCGAAAATCCGAATCGCGAAAAAAATCACGAAAAAAATCACAAGAAAAATCCGATGATGCGCGAGGGGATGCGCGACCCGATGGCGCGCTTCAACCGCGGGTTCGGCCGCCAGCGCGCGAACCGGATGCCGCCGCCGAGCCTGTTCTTATTCGATCCCGAGCGGCACGATGACTCGTCCAAGATATTTCTCGGCCACACCATCCAGGGCGCCGGAATCTCCGAAGGCGAGGACGCGCTCGCGATGCTGGCGCGGCATCCGGCGACCGCCCGGCATCTGAGCTTCCAGCTCGCGCAATACTTCGTGACCGATAATCCGCCCGCATCGCTGACCAGCCGGATGGCCGCGCGCTACCTCGCCACCGACGGCGATATCCGCGAGGTGCTGGCGCTGATGTTCGCGTCGCCGGAGTTCTGGGACCGCCGCTACTATCGCTCGAAATTCAAGTCGCCGTATGAGTATGTGATCTCATGTGCGCGCGCGGCCGGCGTCCCGGTGCGCAACTACCGTCCGCTGTACGGAACGATGCAGCTTCTCGGGCAGCCGCTTTACGGTTGCCAGACGCCCAACGGCTACTCGAACACGCAGGACGCATGGCTCAATCCCGACGGGATGATGATGCGGCTTAGTTTCGCGTCTGCGTTCGGGGGCGGCAATCTGCCACTGGATCATCCGCCGTTCGAGGAAGCGGCGAACGATTCGCCTGACGCGCAGCGCAAAGCGAACCGCGGTTTCGGAAAGCATGTCGGCGCCGGTGCGATGAAGACCAGCTTCGACGCTTCGCCGCGGCCTCATAAGGGTCCGAAAATGACGCCGCCCGATCCAACCGCTCTATCCCGGGCGCTCGGGCCGGGCGCGCTCAGCGCCAACACCACTGAGGCGATCGAGTCGGCTACTCCGCAGTTGCGCGCCGCTCTGCTTTTGGGCAGCCCCGAATTCATGACGCGCTAGGAAACCTCGCGATGGAACCAATCGACGAAAATTTTCTGGCCGGCGATCCGCAGCGCGAGCGGTGCGCAAAGATTCCGCGGAACATGATTTCGCGGCGCGCCTTCCTGCGCCGCGCGTCGATCCTTTCGGCGGCCGGTATCGTCCTCATCAGCCCGCACGCATGGGCCGGACGCGCGGCCGCGTCGGCCGGCGATAAAAACCGGTTGGTGGTGGTGTTCCTGCGCGGCGCGGTTGACGGCATGAATGTCGTCGTTCCGCACGGCGATCCGATCTATTACGAATCGCGCCCGACGATCGCGGTTGGCCGCACCGGAACTCCCGGTGGCGTGCTCGACCTCGACGGCCATTTCGGGCTGCACCCTGCGCTGGCCGCGATGATGCCGATATGGAATGAGCGCACACTCGCGTTCGTGCACGCGTGCGGCTCGCCCGATCCGTCCCGCTCGCACTTTGACGCGCAAGACTACATGGAAAGCGGCACGCCCGGCGTCAAGAGCACGCAGGACGGATGGCTCAATCGCGCGCTGGCACAGCTTCCGGGCGCCCACGGTCCGACGGAAGCCTTGAGCATGGGTCCGACGATGCCGCGCATCCTGAGCGGCAAAATGCCAGCCGCCAACATGCCACTGGGCCGAGCGGCGGCGCGCCCGATGCCGCTTGATCGTCCCATCATCGAAGAGGCTTTCGACCGCCTCTATACCGGCAACGATCCGATAAGCCGCACCTACCGCGAAGGACGCGTGGCGCGCACGAAACTGATGGCTGAGCTTCAGCGGGACATGGCCGTCGCCGACGCGGGAGCGCCTTCGCCGCAGGGCTTCTCGCAGGACACCGACCGCCTCGCGCATCTGATGCAGCACGATCCGACGATCCGCGTCGCGTTCCTCGCGCTCGGCGGATGGGACACGCACGTCAGCCAGGGCGCCGCCGAGGGACAGCTCGCCGGTCATCTGCGGCCGCTGGCGCAAGGACTCGCGAGCTTCAAACAATCGCTCGGCCAGACCTATCAGAACACCACGATCCTCGTGATCTCCGAGTTCGGCCGCACGATGCATGAAAACGGCAACGCCGGCACCGATCACGGACACGGCAATGTGATGTGGGTGATGGGTGGCCAGGTCCGCGGCGGCAAGGTCTATGGCCGATGGCCGGGCTTGCAACCGGGCGAGTTGTACCAGGAACGCGACCTCGCGATTACCACCGACTTCCGCGATCCGATCGCGCTCGTGCTCGCATCGCACATGGGACTCACCGACGCACAGATCGATCGCGTGTTTCCCGCGCGCCCGCGCCCCAGCGGCAACGCGAGCGGTCTCGTCAAGGCGTAGGCGCGCTCTCGCGGATTCGCACCTCGGCCGAAAGGTGCGGGGTCACGTCGGCCAGGTCGAACAGCTTCTCCGCGCTATGCACGCCGAATGGCTTGCGCGTTTTCAGCCGCTCGAGCAGCGCGTCAAGAAACGCACAGGTGACAAGCGCTGTCGTGCGATAGTCGCCCTCGCCCTCCGTGACCGTCGCGCCAAGCCGCCTGCCGCTTGCGTCGTACACTGCGACCCATTGGCGCATCGGCTCGGTCGTCGCAGTGGTCGGCGTGGATGCCGCGGCACGCCCGACAAACATCGCGCGCGGTATCAAGCGAATCATTCCGGTGGATCGCATCAGGCCGAGCGCGAAATGAATCGTCCGCTCGGAGAATCCAACGAAGATTCCCGCCTCGCCCTCGGGAATCAGCGCGTGCAGGATGTCGCGTTCGGGTATCGCGGCGGAAAAGCATCGCCGCCGCCCGACCGGCGCACTGAATTCAATCTCGCGCGAGGGCTCGAACGGACGCCGCACCAGCGTTTGGTATGCGAACGCGCGTCCTTGCGGACCGCTCGCGCCGCGCGCGGAAAAACATATCGCGACTTCCAGCCGCGCCGTCTCCGGATGCCGCGCAATCATCGCCTTGGCTATGAGCGCCTGTAGTCCGAGCGGCGCCAGCCCCGCATGTACGACCGCGAGTCCGCGCCCGTGCAGCGACACGTGTCCGCCGATCGGCAGGACCGCGCTGGAAATGTTGATCGAGCGCGCGCCGGTTTCAACCGCGATCCGTTCGAGCTCGAACTGCGGATCCGCGACCGTGCTGATCGCGAAGTCAACGCCGGCCAGCGCCGGAGCGATCGTCTCAGGCCGCGCCAGATCGAGGTAGCGAAAATCCTCGCGCCGCTCCACGCGCCGTCCGCCGATCAGCACCGCCAAATCGCCTCGCGCGCGCATCGCCTCGGCGACGATCGATCCAAGCGCTCCCTGCCCTCCGATTATCAACACGGTCGTCATAGAAACACCGAATTTCATACGCCCGCACCCTCGCGCGCAAGTGGCATTGTGCGATTGGAAGACAGGTTGCAGCATTTCTGTGTAGACGCTATCGTCTATACGATGCCTTGGAGTTCCGAATGCCGCTGAACATCCGAAATGAATCCGTCAACCAACTCGCCAGACGACTGGCCGCTCGTAAACGCATCAACAAAACCGAAGCGGTAAAGCTGGCCTTGGAGAATGAGTTGCGCCGCATCGACAAGGCGCCTCCACTGCGAGAGCAACTCCGCGAGCTGCAGGCCCGCGTGCTCGCTCATCCGCCGACCGGACTGCAGGCAGACAAGGATTTCTATGACGATCTCAGCGGAGACGCATAATGTTCGTCGACGCGTCCGCGATCGTCGCCATTCTGACTGGCGAGCATAATGCCGGCGCAATGGCAGACCTGCTGGCCGCGGCGCGAGCGCCAATAACCTCGCCGATCGCGGTATTCGAGGCGGTGCTCGGCGTCTGTCGCAAGCGGCAAATTAGCGTCAAGGAAGCGACAGAGACGGTTCGCGATTTTCTCGAGTTGACGCGGGTCGGGCTGATTCCAATTGGTGCGGAAGAGTCGGAGACGGCACTTGACGCGTTCGCGCGCTACGGCAAAGGACGCGGGCATCCTGCCCAACTCAACCTTGGTGACTGCTTCGCCTATGCGGTAGCGAAAAACAACCACACTTCAATCTTGTTCAAAGGCGAAGACTTCACGCATACCGACGTTCGCGCCGCAACCTCCCGCCGCCGCTGATCAATAATCGCCGCTGTCCAGTGGCTGACCGCGACCAGGCGCGATTTGCGCGCAGCGCGCCGTCCGCCTAGATTTCGCCTTATGGAATACGATCTGCTGATTCGTAACGGCACGATTGTCGACGGCTCCGGCGCTCCGCGCAGACGCGCTGAGGTCGCGGTGAAAGACCGGCGCATCGCCGCGATAATAGAACCCACCGAGAGTGCGCAGATCTCCGCCGAGCGGGCGATCGACGCGGCCGGCATGATCGTCGCTCCTGGATTTATCGATCTGCATTCTCATTCCGACTGGATCGCTCCAATCCCAGAGCATGGCGCGATCCTCAAACCCTTCCTGATGCAGGGCGTCACCACCTTCGTCGGCGGCAACTGCGGATTCTCGGTCGCGCCGATTCGCCCCGGAATGACCCGGATGCTCGACGCGTCGGGACAGATGCTCTCGGAGCGCAAGTTCGATTGGAACTGGACCAGCGTCGCCGAGTACGGCGCGCATCTCGAGCGTCAGGGCCTCGCGCTGAACGTCGCGCATCTGGCAGGTCACGGCAGTATCCGCCTGAGCGTGATGGGCGCGAGCGCGGCGGACCCGTCCGCCGATGAGCTTCGCGCGATGCAAGCGATGGCCGAGGGCGCGATGGCCGACGGCGCGGTGGGAGTATCGACCGGGCTCGGATATTTTCCCGGGATGATCGCGAAACCCGCCGAGCTTGCCGCGCTGGCGAGCGTAGCGGGCGCGGCAGGCGGCGTGCTGACGTCGCATCTGCGCGCCTACTCGACCCGCTCGCTGTTCTTCGACAGCAACGTCGCGCACAACCTGCTCGCGGTGCGTGAGATGGTCGCGGTTGCACGGCAGGCGCGCGTCCCGCTTCAGATCTCGCATCTGATTTTCGTCGGACGCCGGACGTGGCCGACCGCCGGCGAGATTCTTGCCGATATCGAAGCCGCAAAAGATGACGGTATCGACGTCGCGTTCGACACTTTCCCCTACACCTGCGGCAACACCACGATCCGAATCATCTTTCCCGCGTGGTCGCAAAATCAGCTCGAAGAGCTGCTCGACAGCCACGACGGATGGGCGCGGCTCGCCGCGGGTTTCCAGCCGCTCAAGCCCTTCATCCACGACACCGTGCAGTTGATGTGGGCGGTGAAGCCCGAGCTGAAGCAGTTCGAGGGAATGTACTTCGGTGAGATTGCCGAGGCGATGAAGCTCGATCCGGTTGAAGCCTACCTGACGATCGCGCGCGAGAGCGGCACCCGCGCCCGCGTGCTGATTCATCTTTACAGCGGCGACGACAACGACGAGCATGCGTTGCGCTCCGCGATGAGCCACCGCCTTAACGCGTTCGAGATGGACACGATCCTGACCTCGCGCGGACACAATAATCCCGCGAGTTTCGGCACCTACCCGCGCATCCTCGGCTACTACGTGCGCGAGCTCGGGCTGCTCTCGCTCGAAGACGCGATCCACAAAATGACCGGGATGGCGGCCGAGCGGATGCATCTTGACGGACGCGGCTACGTGCGCGCGGGAGCGGCGGCGGATTTCTGCATCTTCGATCCTGAGCGCGTAGGATGCGCCGCCGACGCGCGCTCGCCGGACCGCGACCCTATCGGAATCGAGCACGTGATCGTCAACGGACGCGCGGTGGTCGAGAACGGCAAATGGTGCGGCGACGGCGTGATGGCGGGCAATTGGCTGACGCGAGGATAATCGCACATCGCCTGCGCCAAGCGGCGATTTCTCGATGAGCACAATCTACGATCAAAGCGGTTTCGACTCGCGCTTCGATTGGGGCGTCAACGGCGCAACCGAGCTCGGCAGAACCTCGCGCGTATTGATCGTGGTGGACCTGATGAGCTTCTCGACCGCGATCGATGTGGCGGTCTCGCACGGCGCCGCGGCCTATCCATGCCAGTTCGCGGCCGGCGCGTCGAAAGCGCTGGCATTGCGAGTCGGTGGAATCGAGACAGTCGCACGCAGAGCTACCAGTTCCGCCCAACCGTTCTCGCTCTCGCCTTCCACGATGGCGCTTGCCCGCCCGGGAATGAAAATAATCGTCGCATCGCCGAACGGCGCGCAGGTATCGCTCGCGGCCGCGAAATCCGGCGCAACCGTTTTCGCCGGATGCCTTCGCAACGCTTCGTCGGTCGCAAAGGCCGCGCTCGAAATCGGCGCTCCGATCGCGATCATCGCGGCCGGAGAGCGCTGGAGCCCGACCGACACAATGCGTCCCGCGTTCGAGGACCTGATCGGCGCCGGCGCGATTTTCTCGGCGCTGGGCGCGATCTCGATGTCGCCCGAAGCCCGCACCGCTCTCGCCGCATTCCGCGACACGGAAAAAGATCTGTCACGCGCGCTAACGGAGTGCGCCTCGGGCCGCGAGCTGATCGACCGCGGTTTCGAGCAGGACGTTACCTGGGCATCCGAGCGCAACGTAAGCGCCGCCATCCCAATCCTGCGCGACGGCGCATTCGTCAATCTGGCCACCGCCGCGACGCAGCAATAGTCAGCACCCTCAGCATTGGGGACCTCCTTCCTCATTTCGCCGGGCCCCGGCAATAAGACAGGAGCGGAATTCTCAATATGAAAAAAACCTAAGTTGGCGTCTCGCAAATGACGATCGAACTGGTCACGGCAGCAAACTTTTCCATTATTTAAGCGGATAATTTATGAACCGGTCATAGGAAATTCCCGGAACGAAGCCACCGCGATCCGCTCTCCTGCCACACAACGCTGATGGGCGCACGCGGATCCGTGCTGCTTCCATCTGCCCGATTTGCTCTGCGTCGCGGCGGTTCTGGATCTGCGTTAATCTGTGTAACCTGTCTCTTTCGCGCGGAGATTGTCCGCGCGACCTGCAATTCACCGATTTGATGTTGACAAGCCAATGCCGCTGACTGACGCACAAATCGAACGCTACAGCCGCCAGATAATCGTGCCGCACTTCGGAAGCCGCGCGCAGGAGCGCCTGCTCGGTGCGCGGATCGTATTCGCCGCCCGCCGCGAGGACCTCGACCCGCCGCTCGCCTACCTCGTCGGCGCGGGTGTGGGAGGAATCTATCTCGACTACGATACCGCCCGCGTCAATATCAATATAAATGAACTCGCCGCCGCGATGCGCGCGCTCAATCCAGACTCCGTCGTCGCGGCGTTCGCGTCAGATGATTGCTCGCGCGTCGCGCCCGATCTCTGCGTCGCGATTATCGGCGATGCCGCCTCCTTATCGTCAGCGCGCGCACTATGCGCCAACCTCGCCCACGTCCCCTCGCTTGTCGCGCGGCTCGATTCGCCGGCGCAGATCGGCATCTTCCCTGCTCCACCGCCATGCGCGATCTGCTCCAATTCCATCCTCGCGAAACCATTTGGCCAACGCTCGCCCGATGCCGGGCTCATCGCGATGGCGGCGACCGCGGAAGCGTTCAAGCTCCTGGCGGGATACGACGCCGCACCGCGCGCCGCTCTGATCGAGTTCCACGGCTACGACTCGCGCGTGCATCAACCCACGCGAGATCTCAACTGCGCCTGCGCGAGTGCCGCATGACGACCGCCGCGCAACCGAAACTGTGGCTGTTCGACTTCGATACCACGCTGGCGCTCCTTGACCCGGTCGTGGACTGGCCGACATTGCGCTCCCAGGTCCGCGCGGTTCTTGAACGCGCGCACGCACCGCGCAAAATCACGCAACAATCGCCAGCGCGGGCGCTTGCGATGTACGAGGCATATCGAGCGCATCAGGAGCGCGCGCCCGACGCCAGCGGCGCAAAGGTGCTCGCGCGCATCTCGAAACTGATCGAGAAATTCGAGCTGGCCGGCGTCGATCGCGCGCTGCCGCTGGAAGGGACGCTCGACCTCTTGCGCGCAATCTCCGCGCGCAAGCTCGCCGCCGGTATCGTAACCTCGAACTCGTCGGTCACCGTGAGGCGATGGCTCAGCCGCCACGAGGTCGGCCTTGCGATAGGCTTTATCGTCGGACGCGATTCCAGGCTCGCGCTGAAGCCTGCGCCCGCGATGATCAAGCGCGCGCTCGAGCTTGGCGGCGTGCGCGCCCGCGACGCGATTTTCGTCGGCGACAGCGAAGACGATCTGCGCGCTGCGCGCCGCGCACGAATGCGCTTTATCGGATTTGCATCCGACAACTTTGCGCGCGATCGGTTGATCACGGCGGGAGTGTCGGAGATCTATTCCTCGCCCGCCGCACTGGCGATTCATCGGAACCTCGCAACCGCCCGCCCGCTGGGCGGCGCACGCGCGCCGGAACCGCGCGGAAAATCCACTGCCAGGAAGTCCGGTGCCGTCTGAAGATTCCAATCCCGCCCGGCTGAAGCTCGCGCTCGAGCTTTACGGAATTGCGCCAGCCACCGCGCGCCGCGACTCCGATTCGGCGGAAACGATCGAGGTCCTGCTCGCCGACGACGTATGGGCCAGCGCGCGGATCAATTCCGCTTCGCCGATTTCTATCGCCGAAAATCCGGACGTGATTCGCGACCGCGACACCCTGAGCGCTGTCCGCGTCGCGCATACTCCCCCGTTCGCCGCGCGTCGCAACTCGCGCGCAATCGAGCTCGGCGCGATCGCCGCGATGCGCTCGACGTGGGTTACGGTTGCGCTCGGCGGCGGATGCGCTATCGGCGCAGCCGGCAAAACCTGCGCGCTCTGCCAGGGCCGCGAACTCACCGAGCACGCCGGCGAGCTCTGGCCGGTCGACGAAGTGGTCGAGGCGGTGCGCGGCGCGTTCGACGACGGCGACGCCGAGTTCGTGCACTTCGTGCTCGGCTATTTCCCCGGCGACGACGCCGGATTCGCGACGCTTAAGCCGTACCTCGAAACGATCGATCGCCACTTCGATACGATCGTCGCGGTTACGATGCATCCGCCGGCCGACTTGCGCACGATCGATCTCGCTTACGCCCTGGGCGTTGACGTGATCTGCTTCAACCTCGAAGCCGCAAGCGAAGAAGCGATGCTTGAGCATTTTCCAGGACGCGCGCGCTTCTACGGCCGCGAGCGCTACCTTACGGCGCTGACCCACGCCGCGAGGATTTTTCCCAGCGGTGCGGTGTGGTCGGACCTGCTGATCGATCTTGCGCCGAAAGCGGCGCTTAAATCCGCCGTGACGGAACTGATCGCGGCCCGCGTGTTGCCCACGTTTGGAACTTTCGCGCCGCGCGGCATTGGCGACGGCGCGCTCGAAGATGCAATCGAGCTTGCGGCCGACGCCTTCGAAGCCGCCACCCGCGCAGGGATCAGCCTCAACTGGATGCGCGACATTTCCACTTCCTTCACGATCCTCGACGCGCGCCATCTGGTGAGCGGCGCCCCCCAGTTCCAATCGCTGATTCATCAACTGTCGCGAAACCGGCTCGGCGCTCTGGCCACGCGCTCGCTTGCGCGCCTGCGCAGGCAGCTGCGGGTGCGGCGCGTGCGCGCCTCTTTCGATTCATCCCGTCTGTGACACCCGAGCCGGACATACGCACGCCGCGCGCGCACGAGCTCGAGGAAGTCGTCGTCGATACGCGGCCGATCGCGCTGGTGATCCTGTCGCGAAGCCTGCGCACGATTATCCTCATCACGGGCGCGATCATTTTCGTTGCCCTGGTGCGGGCGACTCCGCCTGCGGGTCTGAGCGTCGCCGCCGAGCGCGCGATCGCGGTCTTCGCGCTCGCCTGCCTCTACTGGATAACCGGCGCGCTGCCCCTGATGGTCACGAGCCTGCTCGTGATCGTGCTGCTGGGACTCTCCGGCGTGATGCCGCAGCGGCAGGCGTATGCGCTGTTCGGCAACGAAGCGATGTTCTTTATCCTGGCGGCATTCATGCTCGCCGCCGCGGTAAACCATCGCGGACTCGGCCGCCGCGTCGCGCTGACGGTCTTCAGCCGCTTCGGACGCACCCCGCGCTCGCTGGTCGGTTCCATCTACCTGCTCTGCGCGCTGATGTCGTTCGTCATCCCGGAGCATGCGGTCGCCGCGATCGTTTTTCCGATCGTGCTGGACCTCGCCAACACGATGAACCTGGTTCCCGGCCGCTCGCGCTATGCGACCGCGCTGTTTCTCGCGATGGCGTGGGGCACCAATATCGGCGGAATCGCGACCCTGCTGGGCGGCGCGCGCGCGATGCTGGCGCTCGGGATTCTTTCCGAGGCGACCGGCCAGACGATTTCATTTCTGCATTGGAGCGCCGCGACTATTCCGCTGGTCGTCGTCCTGCTGATCGCGGGATGGATCGTGCTCCTGCATTTTTTTCCCTCCGACCTCGATTCGGTGGAGCAAAGCGCGCGCGAACTTAGTCAGCGCACCACCGAACTCGGCCGCATGACCTTCGAGGAGATCGGCGTCGCGATGATCCTCGCCGTGACCGTCGTCGCCTGGATGGCGACCAGCCATGAATACGGCTACGCCGCGATCGCAATTCTCGCCGTGGTCGCGTTGTTCGCGCTGGGGCTGCTCAGTTGGCGCGAGGTCGAAGAATACGTGAACTGGGGAATCGTCCTGATGTACGGCGGCGCAATCGCGCTCGGCGCCGCGCTGCAGCATACCGGCGCCGCCGCCTACCTCGCGCAGGAGACGCTCGGCGGAGTCGGCTCAGCCGTCGTCGTGCTGGCGATTCTCGCCCTCGGCGCCGAATTGCTCGGCGAGTTGCTGAGCCATTCCGCAGTGGTCGCGGCGCTGCTGCCGGTCGGACTCGGACTCGCGGGTCATTTCGGAATCGACGCGCGCGCGATGTCGTTGGTCATCGCGATTCCGGCGGGTCTGACGTTCATCCTGCCAGTCGGAACTCCGGCAAACGCACTCGCATATTCGAGCGGCTACCTCCGCGCCCGCGAGTTGCTGGTTCCGGGCGTGCTAATGATCCTGAGCGCCTGGATCGGTTTGAACCTGATGGTCCATTTCTACTGGCCATTGATCGGTTTTAGCGTCGGTCACTGAAGTACTTGATTTTGCAGAGATAAATTTGATGACAACTTTTTTTGATCCGCAAGTCGAACGGCTTGAGTGGTCCCTAAAAATTAGATAACTTATCGGACACACAAAGTAATCTATTTCAGGAGCATCAAACAAAGCATCATGGATCAGGGCTTTACTCTATGGTTTACCGGACTATCCGGGGCAGGTAAGTCAACTCTGGCGAATCTGGTAGCGGATGAGCTCCGCCGCCGCGGTCATCGCGTCGAAATTCTCGACGGCGACGAAGTCCGCACCAATTTGTCGAAGGGGCTGGGCTTTTCGAAAGAAGACCGCGACACCAATATTCGGCGCATCGGCTACGTCTGCAATCTGCTCGCGCGCAACGGCGTGATCGCGATCTCGGCGGCCATCTCGCCCTATCGGGACGTGCGCGCCGAAGTGCGCAAGCTGCACACCCGCTTTTTCGAGGTCTTCATGAAGTGCCCGCTCGAAACGCTGGTCGAGCGCGACGTGAAGGGCCTCTACAAGAAAGCGCTGGCCGGCGAGATCAAGTCGTTCACCGGCGTTTCCGATCCGTACGAAGAGCCGACCACTCCGGAACTGATGATCGACAGCAGCGCGGAAAAGGCCGAGCACAGCCTTAAGAAGCTGCTCGCGACGCTCGAGGAGGGGAACTTCATTGCGCACCACGGGGCATCCGCGGCCGACAGCGCCTCGCGCAAAGTGTCAGCGGGAGGTTCGCGATGAGCGTGCGCGACGACGCAATCACCGCGCACGGCGGCGGCGAGCTGGTTGACCTGAAAGCGCCGGCGGCCGAGCGCGCCACGCTTCGCACTCACGCCGCATCGCTTCCCGTCGTGACGCTGACCGCGCGCGACATCTCGGACCTCGAGATGCTGGCCTCGGGCGCGTTCTCTCCGCTGACCGGATTCATGGGCGAAGCCGACTATACTCGCAGCCGCGACGAGTTGCGGCTCGCGTCGGGCACGCCGTGGTCGATTCCGATCACGCTCGCGGTGGACGAGGCGGTTGCGCATTCGCTCAAGGTCGGCGCCGATATCGCGCTCGCAACCGAAGGCGGACAGCGGCTGGCGATCCTGAAGCTCGCGGAGATCTACAAGGTCGATCGCAAGCGCGAGGCCGAGGCGATTTTCGGCACTTCTGAAGACGCGCATCCGGGCGCGAAGAACGTCACCTCGATGCCGCCGTATTGTCTGGCGGGCCGCGTGATTCTTATCGACGACATCCCGGGCCGCACCTTCATGGAATA
Source organism: Binataceae bacterium (SeqCode) (assembly GCA_049795175.1). GTDB lineage: Bacteria > Desulfobacterota > Binatia > Binatales > Binataceae > JBARDN01. The sequence continues at coordinate 29,175 of JBARDN010000004.1, forward strand.
TCGGCTCGAGCCGCGCCAGACGCGCGCCGCATTCCGCGAGCGTGGATGGAAAAAAATCGTCGCATTCCAGACCCGCAATCCGACCCATCGCGCGCACGAGTATATCCAGAAGTCAGCGCTAGAAATCTGCGACGGCCTGCTGATGCATCCGCTGGTCGGCGAGACCAAGGGCGACGACGTTCCGGCGGCGGTGCGGATGGAGACCTACAAATTGCTACTTCAGCTCTACTACCCGAAGGACCGCGCGCTGCTGGCCGTTATGCCGGCGCATATGCGTTACGGCGGTCCGCGCGAGGCAATCCTGCACGCGATCATCCGCCGCAACTACGGATGCACTCATTTCATCGTCGGGCGCGACCATGCCGGGGTGGGAAAATACTACGGCACCTACGACGCGCAAAAAATCTTCGAGCGCTTCGCGCCGGAGGAGATGGGCATCACGCCGCTGACCTTCGAGAACAGCTTCTACTGCAACAAGTGCAAAGGGATGGCGTCGTTCAAGACCTGCCCGCATACCGACGACGACCGGTTGATCCTCTCGGGCACCAAGGTGCGCGAGATGCTGCGCGCGGGCCAAGCCCCGCCGCCGGAGTTCACCCGTCCCGAACTGGCGGACATCCTGATCAAAGCAATGCGCGAATCAAAGTAGCGCGGGCGATCTTAACGAACGTGTTCAAATGGGCGGTCATCATGACCGCCCGTTTCTTTTTCGACTTAGCGCAACACGCGAAAACCCTCGAGTCGGCCAGCCTTTCGAGCGAAGGTCGCGGTGTAGTCGCATCCCGCTTTCCGATTCACCGCCGCAAGCAGGCCGTCGGCGAGGTCCGCACCTTCGCGATACTGCGCGACGGCCGTTCGGAGATCTTCTTCGTTCTCGAATAGAAGTTGCTCGGCTTCGAGCAGTTCTGACAGGGCGTCGACGATCTGGCCGCGATCGAGCCTATATCGGCTTTCCAGAACCCAGACCAATTCACAAATCACGATCCGGTTTACGAATCCCGGGTCCTGCGAAGTGCAGTTTTGGAATATGAATCGGCGGGCTGCGGCGGCCTGAGCAGGATCGTCGCGTACCAGGTAGCGCACCAGTAAATTCGTATCGAGCCCTTTCAACGCCGGAGCACCCGCTCACTTACCGCGTCAGCGATCGAGGCGTTCATCTCTTCGACCGTCGCTCGCCGCTTGGCGGGCGCGAGCAGGCCATAGAGGCGCTTGATATCGCCCTTCTTTCTCGGAGTCAGGATCACCTGCCCGTCGCGCGCAAGGCGATAAACGATTCGATCTCCCGGCCTGAGTTTCAGGCGGATGCGAATCTCCTGCGGGATCGTCGTCTGTCCCTTGCTCGTGAGGGTTGATGCGGTCTCACTTGATGTTTTCATCAATCCTTACCAATGGTAAGGATAGCATCTCACCCGCCTCGCCGCCATAGCCGCGTGACGGGGGCGATCGCCGAACCGCGCATCAGGGCTTCTCGCGTTTCTGTGCTGGCGCGTCGGCGATTTCTTCGGATAGTCGTCGCTGAATCGTTGCGAGCGGGGGAAGTACTCGCGCCAGGAGCGCGGACGCGGAATCAAAATCGTGCATTCGCCTTCGCGTTCGATTGTCACCTCGTCGCAGGCGAAGCGGTATTCCTTGATGCGCATCGAAGGGCTACGGCCAGTCGCGAAACTTTGCCGGTACCTCGTTTGCCGTCTT
>JBARDN010000005.1:0-6235 GCA_049795175.1 Binataceae bacterium (SeqCode)
CTCGGATTCGAGACCCAGAAGGATCACACGGTGATCCGGTTCGAAAATCCGATCGCGCTCAAGCCCTCGCTCGATCGGCCAGCGTTCGATTTCACGGCGCAGGCCGCGGCGGCTCCGGTGTCCTCGAACGGACACAGCGAGATGAATGGAAACCCGCATGCGTGATGCGCCCGATCGGCAAGGTCGTAAATAAAACGGGCGCGGCAACCTTGTGGCTGCCGCGCCCCTCGATTTCAGATTAAAGAAACGCGCCGCCTATCCGTGACTCGGCGACGGCAGTTGCGGCTGGTGGCATCCGCCGCCTGCGACGCAATTGAGCCCGGCGCCCAGATACATCAGCCCGGCGCGAATCGGATAGAATGCATAGTTGAGCGGAGTATTGATCGGGTCGAAGGAAGTGGGCGGCTGGTTCGCCGTCTCGAGCTTCTGTTTGGTCGCCTCAGCCGGTTCGATGTGCTGGATTGTGGCGACGCGATTGTTTGCGCCGAAGATCGCAACCTGGCCCGAATCAAGCCAGACGTAACGCAACACCGTGGCGCCCGCGTGAGTCGGATCCGCGACCGAATCTTTCAGATCGGGCTGGCCCATCGCGTCGGTCGCCTGATCCGCGGTCATCCCGGCCGCGAGCGCCGAATTGCTCGAGCTCGAGGTGGTCGAGCACGATGCGCCGGCGAACGCGAGCATCAGAATCAGATATGGCGCGATACTGCCGATGCGACGCAACATCAATTCATTCTCCCAGCTAGAAGCATGGAGCTAACATACCGCGTATGCCGCGGCAACCACGAGCCATTTCCCGGTGCTGACGTGTCATTCCTGCCCAATTTTCGGCAGGCTCCGGCTGCCGCGCGCGAGGATCCCGGACGAGAGGGCGCTGCATGGGTCGCCAAATCGGCCAATGGACGCCTCGGAATTCCTCGCCCAGGGCTCGGAGTGACAGTCGGGGCCTTGGCCGAGGCTTCGACTCTCACGCACCAAGAGACGCGACCATGAGAGGTTCTTCTACCGCCAGCTTATTTGTGTACGGAACCTTGATGGAGCCGGCCGAGCGCGCCCGTCTTTTGCGGCGGGAGATCGCGGCTGTGCCTGCCCTACTACACGGCTTCGAGCGCGGACGCTCGCGCTATTTCTACGTCATCCGTAAGACCGATGCGAAAGTCGAAGGCGCGATTCTGCGCGGCCTCGAGCCGCGAGAGTTCGCAATCCTGGACCAGTACGAAGATGTGCCGAGACTCTATATTCGCGAGACGATCGAGGTCACCGACAATCGCTCGCGCGCGGTGCGATGCTGGATCTATCTGCCTACCGGATGGGAGCAGAGCGGCTGACTGGCGCGGGCGACGCGCTTAGTCGTAGGGATGAAACAATTCCTCGAACTCACGAGCGACCGAGCGCAGCGGAATCTGCATCGGGACCTCGTGGCGGGAGAACCAGGGCAAGAGGATCGCGAAGCGGCCTAGAGAACCCGGCCGTGAGCGGCTGTCCCGCTTGATTCGGTGTTGGTATGCGACGGCTGGCTTCCGCTGCGATGATTCCATCGGCGTTCTCGCTCCCCCGGGTTGCGCGTACATGCTCGCGGAGTTTCTGAGGAGCAAGGCTCATGCCTGTCGGATAAACAACGCCAAGACTCATCTTGACTCACTAGCGCTTCAACATTGGTGGCGCGATTGCAACAAAGTCAGATCGTCTATCACGACGGCTGTTTAATTTTGCTACAAAAAGGAGCGAGTCAGGCACGCGGCTTCGCCACGGCCGACGGCTTGGACTCGCCGCGCTTGAGCCCGAATTTGTCCAGCCGGTATTGCAGAGTGCGATAGCTCATCCCGAGCATCTTGGCCGCCTTCGCGATTACCCAGTCGCTCTTTTCCATGGCCTGCAGAATCAGGTCGCGCTCGAAATTCTCGAAGTTCATTCCTTCCGATGGAATATCGAACCCGTCGCTGCGCGCGGGCCGCTCGCCGGATTTCGACAGGGTCTTGCGCGAGAGGACTTCCTGCGGCAGATCGCGCGGCATCACGGTCTCGCCTTCGCATAGAAGAATAGCGCGTTCGATCGCGGATTCGAGTTGGCGCACGTTGCCGGGCCATGAGTAGTCGAGCAGGACCTCCATCGCCTCGCGGTCGATTTCCTTGACCCGGAATTCGGCGAGATGGCCGAACTTGGCGAGTGCATGATTCGCGAGCAGCGGTATATCGCCGCGGCGGTCGCGCAGCGGCGGCAGGGTGATGGTCACGACGTTTATTCGATAGTAGAGGTCCTCGCGGAAGCGCGCTTCGGAGACTTCCTCGGCCAGGCTCTTGTTGGTGGCGGCGACCAGGCGCACATCAACGTGAAACGATTCGTTGCCGCCGACGCGCCGGACCTCGCGTTCCTGCAGCACGCGCAGGATTTTCGCCTGCAGGCCCTGCGGCAGATCGGCGATCTCGTCGAGGAACAGCGTCGATTTATCCGCCGCCTCGAACAGACCCTGCTTGCGTTCGGTCGCGCCGGTAAACGCGCCACGCTCGTGGCCGAAGAATTCGTTCTCGATCAACGTGTCGGGAATGGCTGAGCAGTTGATCGCGACGAACTGGCGCTGCGCGCGCGGCGAGAGCCGATGAATCCCGCGCGCGACCACTTCTTTGCCGGTGCCGCTCTCGCCTTGGATCAGCACCGTCGAGTTCGACGGCGCGACCTTGCGCATCATCCGGATTACTTCCTGGATCGCCGGATCCTGTCCGATAATTCCTTCGACTTCGAACTTGCCCTCGAGCTTGCGCTTGAGGAGCTGATTTTCCTGCTGCAGACTGGCGAGCTCGGCCGCCTTCGCGACCGCCATCACCAGCTTCTCGCGATCGGTCGGCTTTTCCAGGTAGTTGAACGCGCCGTTTTTCATCGCCTGCACGGCGCTGTCGATAGTTGCGTGCGCGGTCAGCACCACCACCTGCGCCGAAGGATAGGCCAGGCGCACCTTGACCAGCAGCTCTTCACCGGACATTCCGGGCATCATCAGGTCGGTCAGCACGACGTCGAAACGCGACAGCGCCAGCAGCTCCATCGCGCGTTTGCCGACTGCGGCTTCTTCGACGGCAAAGCCTTCCTCGCGCAGCGTCTCGGCGGTTATCTGACGTTCAAGATCGTTGTCTTCAACGACCAATACGGAAGCCTGGCTCATTGCTGGATGCCTAACGGGGTTTGCGGAAAGGTGAAGGTGACGATCGTGCCGGGACCCGGTTGATTCGGACCGATCACGATTGTCCCGCCATGTTTTTCGACTATCGCCTTGGACAGGAACAGTCCAAGTCCAATCCCTTCGCGTTTGGTGGTGAAAAACGGCTCGAACACATGAGCAGCAGCGTCGGGCTCGATTCCCGCGCCGGTGTCGATGAAGGTCAAAACCAGGCGCTCGCCCTGGCGCGCAAAGTTGATCTTGAGGGTGCCGCCTTCAGGCATTGCCTGCACGCCGTTGGCGACCACGTTCATGAAACAGGTGCGCAGCTTTTCCGCATCGACGTTCAAGATCGTCGGCACGCCGTCGGCGTTTTCGATCACCTCGATATCCTGGCTCTTCATTTTCGATTCTGAGATCGCGAGCACGCCTTCGACCAGGGATTTGACGTCGGTCGGTGCGGGATGAATCTCGATCGGGCGGCCGTAATGCAGAAAGCTCTGCACCAGCTCGGTCAGGCGCCGAACCTCGTCCTTCATCAGCATCACCTGGCGCACGAAGTTGTCTGAATCCTGCGTCAGCATCCGCGCGTAGCGGGTGCGCATCTGATCGAGCGCAAGACTGATGAAGTTGAGTGGATTCTTGATCTCGTGGGCAAGGCCTCCGGCCAACTGCCCGAGCGCGGTGAAGCGTTCGAGACGGTTCAGCTCCTGCTCGCGCTCGCGCGCATGGCGCAACTGCGCAACCATCTCGTTGAAGCTGCGGGTCAGGAGCCCAATCTCGTCGCGGCGATGCGCCTCGGGCACCGGTTCGAGGCCCCGCGCCGCGATATTTTGCGCAGCATCGGCGACCGCGTGAATCGGCTTTACGTAACGATCGGCCAGGATATAGGCGAACACCAGCCCGAGCGCGAAGATTCCAAACGCGACGTAAAGCTGATGCATCCGGGTCGCGGCCAGAGGCTGCGCGAAGTCGCCGAAGTTCGCCACTATCTGCACGTAGCCGAGCAGATGATCCTCGACCTCGACCGGGATCAGATAGACCGTGGTGGCTTTTGCTTCCGGACCGAGCTTGGTCGCCGGAATCGTCAGAATCTCGCTGCCTTGTTTTAGCTGCTCGGCGACCACCTTGTCGGCCGAGCGCGGAACCAGCTCGGCGCCGATCAGCCGCGGATTCGAGCTGTTGATGATTAAGTTACGCGACGAGGCGATGGAAACCTCGAGCCCGTTCGAGTGCAGGCTGTTTACATAGTTCGGCAGCCGGTCGCGATCGGTGTTGCCGACCGAGGTCAGTTCCTGAACGCTGATTTGGATTACGCTGGCGAGATCCTTGACCCGCTGCTGGGTGGTATCGATTATCGCGGCCTGCATCCCGAGGCTGAACCAGACTTCCGCACCGAGAGTCAGTGCGAGCAGCCCGACCATCAGGAGGATCAACTTCGCCTTGAGATTAAGCACTGGTATCGTCATTGGAATCAGCTCGGCAAATAAGCCAGCACCCGCGATCCTCCGTGGCAGCTTCAGGTCCCGCTGGCGCTGGATTTTCGCAGCACCAGCAGCCGGGTTCCGTAAACCGCCAGCGAAAGTACCACGACCACCCAGATCACGCGCTCGAAGCCGCCGACGTAATGGATCGCCACTTCGAGCTGTCCGCCGAACAGGTAGCCGATCGAGACGACAATCGGAACCGAGATTAACGCACCCAAAAGATCGTAGATAAAAAACCGCAAGGGAGTGACCCCAAACGATCCCGCGCTCAGATAGATCAACGCGCGCAATCCGGCCAGGAACCGTGCATAGAAGATCGCGCGATGACCGTGGCGATCCATAAAATCGCGGATTCGATCGAGCTGAACTTTGGTGCCCGGCCGGTTGATCCCGAAATATCGCACCAGCCCGCTGCCGAAACGGCGTCCGAGAAAAAACAGCGAGTTGTCACCCGCGACCACTCCAATCAGCGATACCGCCAGCGTCATCGGATAGTGGGTGACGCCGCGATGCACCAAAAAACCGCCAGCCAATAGCGCCACGTCTTCAGGCAGCGGCAGCCCGAGTCCGCACAGCATCAAGATCACGAACAATCCCGCATAGGTGAAGTGCTCGATGTACGCGGATACCAAGGCTAACAAGCTTCAGCTCCCGTTGGCGTAGCGCGCCCTGAGCGAGTCCCGGATTTGTTCGACCGGCATCCCCTGATGCGCGAGCTGCTCGGCCTCGATCGCCTCTCCGGTGCAGATCGCGCAGGTGCTGCCGTGCCTGTCACGGAAGCAATCGAGCAGGTTCTTGTGTCCGTCGGTCTTGTCGCATCCGCAGTAACAATGCATCTGTGCGAGCAGGGCGGGATCGTCCTGGGCGACCTGGTAGGCCTTTTCCACATCGCCGTGGAACAGTTGCGGATCGAGTGTCATCCGCAGCTTCGCCGCGGGATCGTCCTTGCAGCATTGCGCGCCGGCGCCGTTTGCCACCTGTCCGATTCCTTGTGCGGACGGTTCCGGCGTTTGGCCGAAAAATGCATACGCGGCCGCTGCCATAAACAGGAGCGCGAGGACGACTCCAACAATTCCTTTGGTGCTGTTCGGCATCAGGCAACTCTTCTATCCGATTATAGCATTTCAATCATCTGGAGGCTCTGCCGGGTAAAGGCGTAAAGGGCGGCCGGGCGATGCGGCCCGCGGCGGGTCTGTTTGAGCCGCCTGAGCAGGCCCATCGCAAGAATCCGGCGCCGGAAGTTGCGCCGATCGATCGGGCGGTCGAGGATGCGTGAGTAGAGCTCCTCGAACTCGGCGAAAGTGAACACGCGCGGCAGCAGCGCGTACGCGATATTGCTGTACTCGAGCTTCGAGCGCAGCCGCCTGAACGCATACGCCGCCATCAGCGAATGATCGTACGCCAGCGGCGGCAGCGCGCTTACCTCGAACCATCCGCGTTCGCCGTACTTGGCCGACGGCCCCGTGACGGCATCCGCGTCAGGGATAAGCGCCATATAAGCGGCCGACACGACGTGCGAATGGGGGTCGCGCGAGGGATCGCCGAAGGTGAAGAGTTGCTCCAGGTATGCGTCGCCAAGCCCGGTCGAGGAGCGCAGCTC
>JBARDN010000006.1:0-12358 GCA_049795175.1 Binataceae bacterium (SeqCode)
TACGTCGCGATCGCGGAGTTCCAGAAGGCGCTGACCGAACTCAACACGATGCGCGCCGAGCGCGCACGCGAGCGCGCCGCGAATGCGGTCGATGAAGCGACGCGCGCGGGCAAGCTGGTGCCGGCGCAGCGCGATTGGGCGATAGCCTATTGCGCTGCCGATCCCGCCGGCTTCAGCTCCTTCGTCGCGCGTCAGCCCGCGATTTTGGGCGCCGCCTCAGGCTTCGATAGCGCATCGCCGATGGCTACTGGGGCATCCGGCGCGCGCAACTCACTGGGCGCGAACGAACTCGCGATCTGCTCGCAATTGGGCGTCAGCGCCGCCGATTTCGTCCGGCGCAAGAACGGTCGCGCGGACTTCCTGAGCCTGCTTTCGGCCGGCGGCGACCGCTAACAGCAAGGAGCATGGTGCAGACACATGGCTGGATTGACTAACTCACGCAATACGCCCGAGCTTTCCGACGGCGCCAGGATGCGCGTGTTCAGCGTCGAAGCGAACACCAATGTCTACCTGGGCGGGATGCTGGCGCTGGACGCCAATGGCTACGCGGTGCCGGCTTCGGCCACCACCACCACCGCCAACGCGCTGAAGATCATCGGACGCGCAGAGAACGTCGTCAACGGGATCCCGGGCGAGAACGCGCTCAATAATCCCGGCGCGGCCGGCGCGATCTCGATCACAGCGCGCAAGGGCGTGTTCCTCTACGACCAGGACAACTCGATCACGATTGCGGATCTCGGAGCGATCTGCTTCGCGCTCGACGATCACACCCTTACCCCAACCGATCGCGCAAACGGCTCCGGCGTGCAGCAATATGCCGCCGCGGGACAGGTGATCGCGCTCGATCCGAGCGGACAGGTGTGGGTCGATTTCTGGCATCAATCGTCCGCCGCCGCGTAACCAGCATCAGCCGCAAGAGGAATTGCAATCATGGAAATCAGCGCCGCCAATCTGAGCGCATTGTTTACCGGCTTCGACGTGGTCTTCCAGCGCGGATTCGAGAAGCCGCCCTCCTACTACGAGCAAATCGCGAGCGTGGTGCGTTCGGGCTCGCGCCAGACCACCTATCCGTGGCTCGGCCGCACCACCCGGTTTCGCGAATGGCTCGGTGACCGCGTGGTGCAGGCGCTCGAGACGCATACCTACACGATCGTGAACCGCAATTTCGAAGACACGGTCGCGATCGATCGCAACGATATCGAAGACGATACCTACGGCGTCTACGAACCGATCATCGAGCAGCTCGGCTGGGATACCAAGATGCATCCCGACATGCTGCTGTTCTCGATGCTTAAAACCGCAGTGGCTACTCCCGGCAATGTGACCGGCTATGACGGTCAGCCATTCTTTTCCGCCGCGCATCCCGTGGGACTACTCAATCAGTCAGGTGGAACCACCGCGGCGAACATCAACACCTCCGGCTCGGGCGCATACTGGTTCCTGGTCGATGCGTCGCGCGCGATTCGCCCCTTCATCTTCCAGATGCGCCGCGAATACGCAGTCACGCGGATGAACGCGGTGACCGACGAGGCGGTCTTCAACCGCCGCGAGTTCCGCTACGGAGTCGATGGACGCGCGAACACCGGCGTCGGCCTGTGGCAGCTCGCATATGCCAGCAACACCGATCTGAGTAATCCCGCTAACTATGGCGCGGTGCGAGCGGCGATGCGATCGTTCACGACCGACGGCGGCGCGCCGTTCGGCGCGCTCTCGGGCCGCGGCGGATTGTTCCTGGTGGTACCGCCGTCGCTCGAAGAGGTCGCGCGCCAATTACTCAATTCCGAATTCATGGCCGGCACAGGAGCCAGCGCGAGCGTCGCGACTACCAACATCTGGCGCAACAGTGCCGACCTGATCGTCAGCGAGTACCTGGCGTAAAACCGTGACGCGAATGAAAACACATTCTTCCGGGGCCTGCGCGGTGATTCCTCCTCCCGCCGCACGGGCAGCGTCCATGGCCCCCGCAGATCTTGGCCTCGCGCCGAGTCTGCGGGGGCGCGCTGACCTGAGCGCATCAACTGGAGGTATCCGAGCGTGAGTTACGCGGCGCCACAGGACATTATCAATCGCTACCCGAATCGCGATCTGGTTCAGCTCACCAACGAGGATCCGGCGGCGACCACTGTCAACATTGACGCACTCACGCAGGCGCTCGCCGACGCCTCAGCGGAGATCGACAGCTACCTCGAAGCGCGCTTCGCACTGCCGCTTGGCGATCCGCCGCAGGTGCTCAATCGGCTTGCGTCGGATATCGCGATGTACCGGCTGCAGGCGCTGAGTCCGCTGCACGACCTCGCGGACGCGCGACGCCGCTACGACGACGCGATCGCGATGCTGACCAAAGTCAGTGCGGGCGAGCTGACACTCGGTCTCGCGGCCGACAACGCCGAGCCTCCGGTCGCGGGCGCGGCCGAAGAAGTTATCGGCTCCCGGCGGGTGTTCAGCCGCGGGCGGCTAAAGGGGTACTAGGCGATGGCTGCGATCCTGGATGCGCCGTGGGACGGCGAGACTTTCGTACCGCCAACCGCGATCGATATCGCGACGATCGAAGTGGCAATCGTCGCGCAACTGGCGGCGCAGATTGCCGGAATTGAGATCGCCCATTATCCCGACAGACCCGAGTCCTATCGGCTGACGCACCGCATTGGCGCCGCGCTGGTGCAGTATCTCGGTTCCAAATACGGTGCGATGCTCGCCACGTCGGCGATAATCCAGGAGCGGGTGATGGAGTTCGGAGTGACGGTGATGATGCGCGACCTCGGATGGAGCTATGGCGCAGAGCCCAGTGGCCCGAGTCCGGGCGCATACTCAGTCCTCGAGGCGGTTCGCGCGGCGTTGACCGGATTCCGCATTCCCGGATGCCGCCAACTCTATCCACTCGCCGAACGCTTTGTTGAGCGCGACAAACAGGGCGGGGTCTGGATCTATATAATCACTTTCGGGCTCTCGACGGTCGCGGTTGAGCCGTCATCGACCGAGACCTTTCCGCTCTTCATTCGCGGCGTGGCGATGGAAGAGGGTGGCCAGAGCGAGGTCACGCTCGCGCCGGCGCCGTTTACACTCAGCTCAGCCGGAACAATCCGGCTCCCCAATGGCAATCTATCCACGGTTATCGTGACCGCTGCGGGGGGCGCGGTGTTGACGCTCGGGACCGATTACTCACTCGATGCGATCAACGGAGTTATTACTGCGCTCGCGGATGGCGTGGCCCGGGCGGGTGAAACAGTGCAGGTCGGATATACATACGCGGATCAGGTGATCGCAACGGCCGGCGCGGGTACGCCCACGAACTAATTGAAATCGCGGGGCGGTGTCCCCGCGCGAGGTAAGAGGACATGTCAGCAAGCTTCCTGCACGGAATCGAAGCGATCGAAGTCACTACTGGGCCGAATCCGGTCACCGTCGTCAAATCCGCCGTGATCGGGCTAATCGGTACCGCGCCAGCCTGGGCGGTAGCCGCGCCCGCGGTCGCACCCGGGTTGAACTCTCCGACGCTGGTCAGTTCGGCGCTCGACGCCGCGAACTTCGGCCCGCTGATCCAGGGCTATACGATTCCGTATGCGCTCGCAGCAATCCAGGAGCAGGGAGCTGGTCAGGCGATCGTCATCAATGTGTTCGACCCTACGCGCCACTTCACCGCGATCTCGACGCAGGCGGTGAGCATGCCGGCCTCCGGCGCTCAGGTCCTGAATCTGGGACACATGGGCGTGAGCGGCGTAGTGATCAAGAACCAAGCTGGCTCGACTACCTACGTCCTTGGTACTGACTATTCGCTCGACGCCGTCAACGGCGTCATCACTGCGCTCACGAGTGGTGCGCTGACCGCAGGCGAAGCGGTCAGCGTGTCGTTCAACTATGCAGATCCAACCAAGGTGGCCGACGCTGACATAATTGGCGCGGTCACCGCCGGAGTGTACACAGGAATCCAGGCGCTGCAAACCACCTACGGCACGATGGGATTCTTCGCCAAGCTGCTCGCGGCTCCTGGCTATGCACAGAATGAGGATGTCGCGAGCGCGCTCGCTGTGATGGCAGATACGATCCGGGCGATGGCGCTGATCGATTCCGCGGCCGCGACGCCGGTGGCTACTGCGCTTGCGAACCGCGCCGTGGCCGGCAATGCTTTCGACAGCTCGTCGAGCCGTGTGATCCTCTGCTATCCCCAGCAGCAGTTCTCTGACGCGGGATTGGTGCCGACGGGAGTGACACTGACCTCGGCCGGAACGCCGATTCTCACACCGTATTCCGGAATCTCGGTAGGACCGTTCTCGCAATGGGTCGCGGGAGCGATCGCGGCCAAGGATTTGGCCAATGGCTATTGGTGGTCGCCCTCCAACACCAAAGTCGAAGGAATTCTCGGTCCCGACGTGAGCATCTACTCGTCGATTCTCGACCCGCTTTCAGACTCGAACAATCTGAATGCGCAGGGAATCGTGACGGTGTTCAACGCATACGGAACCGGCCTTAGGGTATGGGGCAACCGTTCCGCTGCGTATCCGACGGGTACCGCGCCGGACAACTTCATCAACGTGCGGCGCACGATGGACGTGATCGAAGAGTCGATCGAGTTGTCGATGCTTCAGTTCATCGATCAGCCAATCTCGAACGCGCTGATCACGGCGATCCTCGCCAGCGTCAACGCGTTCATCCGCAGCCTTATCCAGCGCGGAGCGCTGGTCGCAGGCTCGGCCAGTTACGATCCGTCGGAGAATCCGGCGAACCAGGTCGCCGCCGGGCAGTTGGTCTTCGATATTGACGTGATGCCGCCGCCGCCGGCCGAGCGGCTGACCTTCCAGAGCTATATCGATTCGACCTTGTTGTCGCGGCTTGGCCAGACCAGCGCGCAAACCACGACCGCCTCTGCGACCGCGTAGGAGTATCGGCGAATGAATATTCAGATCAACTCACTGACTAATGCGAATATCTATATCGACGGGGTTGGACTGCTCGGCCGGGCCGAGGAGATCCAGATCGCGCATCCCAAGCATAAGATGATCGACTACAAGGGCCTGGGGATGGCCGGCACCGCGGAGCTGTGGGCGGGAGTCGCCAAGCTCGAGTCGAAGATCAAATGGGCATCCTTCGACGCCGAGGTGCTGACGTTCGCGGCGAGTCCGTTCACGGCGCATTCGTTCCAGACGCGCGGAAACCTCGAGCAGTACACGAGCCAGGGGCGCAGCGCCGAGTTGCCCGTCGTCTATCTGATGACGGGAGTTTTCAAGGACGCCGGCGCGCCGGTCTTCAAGCAGCAGCAGATGGTAGAGACAACCTCCGCAGTGAGTATTTATCATGCGGAGCTCTACGTCGCCGGGGTGCAGATCTATCTTTACGACGTGTTCGCAAACCTTTACGTGGTCGGCGGAGTCGATCAGCTTTCCGGCTTCCGCAGCAACCTGGGCGGCTGAGTCGCGTCGCGATATTACGACCTTCAAGCGAGGTGAGTGATGGCCGAAGAAATGCGTGTGAACGGAGTTGTCATCGGGATGAGCAGCGAGGCGGCGCGCGGCGAATCTCGCGCCTTCGAGCTGCCTTCGGGCAAGCAGGCGATTGTACGCAAGGGCTACGGTCGCGACCTGATGCGCGCACAACGCGCCGCCGGCGGCGACGATCCGAACGCGGTGGTGTTTGCGCTGGTCGCGGAGCTGGCCGAGATCGCGGGACGGAAGATCGTGTACGAAGACATCCTCGCGATGGATCTGGCCGATGTGCTCGCCCTGCAGGCCGAGGTTGTCGGCGAAAATTTTCAGCTCCCTCCGCCGCCGGATTCGCCGGACTCGTCCGATTCGGATTTCCGCTAGGAGAATTGCGGGCAATGGACTTCGCGGAACTCGAATACTGGACGCACGCGGTGCGCGATTATGAACGCGCACTGGGCGGCAGCGGAGGGGAAGCGGAACCGGGTATTGAATGACCGCTATAGGGAAAGGGGACGGTAGTCAGATGAGTGCGCGACTATTTATAGGTAATCTGAGTTTTCGGCTGAGTGACGAGGAACTGCGCGAGGCGTTCGCGAAAGTAGGTATCGTCGAACGCGCCGAAGTTGTGCGCGACCGCTTCGACGGGCGTTCGCGCGGGTTTGGCTTCGTGGAAATGGCGCGGGTCGAGGACGGAGCAGTCGCGATTGAAGACTTGAACGGCGCCGAGCTGGCGGGCCGTCCGATGCGGGTCGAAGCCGCAACCTCAGTCCGGCGCGATAATCAGGGAGCGTCGGCCTCTCGCACTGACTGACGATGCATCGTCAACGGCGAATGGAAGTTATTGCTAGTCGGAGGAAATGCATTGTTCGCTGAACTCGGCACAATTCAGTTTGAAGTGGTCGGCTCGCCAGAGGAAATCGAATCTGAGCGCGGCTACGGTTACGCTGAGCAGCAAGTAATCGAAGCGCAGCCGCGGCTGCAGTGGACCGGCGACGGCCTCGAGCGGCTGTCGTTCGAGCTTCTGCTGCACGCGTCGCTGGCCAATCCCGGGATTCAGGCTGCCGCTCTGCGCGCTGCCGCCGAGACTCATCAAGCGATGCCGTTGGTGCTCGGCAACGGAACCCTGCGCGGCTATTTTGTGATCGAAACGATAACCACGCGCGCCGCGCAGTTGGACGCGGGTGGCGCTCCGATCGCGCTTCGGCTGCGGCTGGGGCTCAAGCAATCGGCGCTCGATTCAATCCTAGATCCGGGAGCGTCCGCGGTGCCTAACTTCGTTCCGCTCGGCCTGTTGGACAGTTCGAGCACCGCGAGCGCGCCGGCCGCATCGCTTTCGCCGGCGGGGCTCAGCGCGCTGCTCGAGAATCCTGCGCCGTCGGCTCCGGCCACCGCGATTCAGCAGCCCGGTGACATCTCGAGCGCGGCGATCACGCGCAGGGTTGCGCGATGACGGCAATGCAGTATATCGCGCATGTGACGAAGACGGGTGAGCGCTGGGATCTGCTGGCGTGGAGGTACTACGGCGACGCGACCCGCTTCAATCCGATCATCATGGCGAATCCGCTGGTTGCGATTGAACCGGTGTTCGATGCCGGAATTATCATCCAGATTCCGGTGTTGAGCGCGAGCAACTCGCAGAGCACCGGCCTGCCTCCATGGAAGAGTGCGGGCGCGGGGTCAAACAACCTGGCGGGTGGTCCACTATGAGTGGCGCCGCCGCATACTCAGTCCTGGCGCCGCAATGGATACTCAATTACGCGGGAGTGAATATTTCGGGCGAGATCTCCGCGATGGTGCGTGCGATCAGCTATGTTGATCGGCTCGGCGCAAAGTCGGGCGACCTGTGCGTCGAGGTGGAAGATCACGCGCGACGCTGGCAAGGGCCGTGGTACCCGGCGCTGGGCGACGGTATCGAGGCGTTTCTTGGATATAACGGCGGGCGACTTCTCGAATGCGGATCGTTTCAGGTCGACGATCTGCAATTGTGCGGGCCGCCCGACGTATTTCGGTTGCGCTGCCTGGCCGCGTACATCACACTCGCGATGCGCACCCGCAACAGTATCGCGTATGAAGGGCAGACCCTGCTGGCGATCGCGGCGACGATCGCGGGAAAGTATGGACTGGAGCTGGTGAGCGCGTCCGAGCTCGAGGATCTCGGGTTCGCGCGTGTGACTCAACGCGACGAGACGGACCTCGAATTCCTGGCGCGCCTGGCGGATGCATTCGGCTACGACTTCACCATCCGTGGTACGCAGTTGGTATTCTACGCGCATACGGCGCTGCAGGCTGCGGCGCCGGTAGCGACGATAGTCCGCAGCGATCTCGAGCGATTCCAGTTTCGCAACCGGACGCGGCGAATATATTCGACGGCGTCGACCGCGTACTTCGACCCTTCCGGCAAGCAACTTATCGCACAGAGCGCGTCGGCCGCCGCCATCACGCCGAGCGGCGACACGCTCAAGCTAATCGCGCGATGCGAAAATGCAGCGCAGGCGGCGAGGCGGGCGACGGCGGCGCTTAATCGCAATAACCAGTCGTTGTTCAGTGCACGGCTTATCGGACCCGGCGATCCCGCGCTCTGCGCGGGATGCAACGTGCTGCTATCGGGATGGGGAATGCTCGACGGGATCTATCTGATTGAAACCGCCCGTCATCTGCTCAGCCGCGCGCGCGGCTACACGACCGAACTTGAAGCTCTGCGCAGCGCGTGAGGTTGAGGATGCTGAATCATGAGGATCGCCGCTCGACGGCGCCGGGAATGTTTCGGGTCGGGATCGTGCAGGAGCAGGACACGGCGCTCGCCCGAGTGCGGGTGACGTTTGCCGACTACGATCAGTTGCGGAGCTGGTGGCTACCGATCGTTGTGCCCAAGACTCAGAACGACAAGGCGTATTGGATTCCTGATCTTGGCGAGCAGGTGGTATGCCTGATGGACGCGTACGACGAAGCAGGCGCAGTCCTCGGCGCCATCTATTCATCGGCCGACGCGACGCCGGTGAGCAGCGCCGACAAGTGGCATCTTGGGTTCAAGGACGGCGCGGAGTTTGAATACGATCGCGCGGCGCATGTCCTGAGTCTTCAATTCGCCGACGGCGCGTCGATCAAGTACGACGGTGGCGCGCATGCGCTTATGGTCGCGTTGCCGACCGGCGCCACTCTGACGATCGGCGCGGGCGCGGCGACGATCGCGATCGACGCGGAAGGTAACGCGCAGATAACTTCGCTTGCGCAGATTCGCCTGGGAGCAGGGCAGCTCAAAGGGGTCGCGCGCCTGGGCGACCAGGTAACTTGTCCGGCGGGGATCGGATCAATTACCAGCGCGAGCCTGATCGTGGAGGCTGAGTAAAATGAGCGCGGACGCAGTTACGCTCGCCGATATCACGTCGGCGGACTGGTCGCTCAAACTCGGAGCGATCGGGCAGGTGGTGCAGGGCGTCGCCGACGTTGACCAGTGCGTTGCGATTATTCTGACTACGCCGCTCGGCAGTGATCCGCTGCGCCCTACTTTTGGCTGCGATATCTGGCGCTATATCGATCATCCGATGTCTCTTTCGCTGCCTGCGATCGTGCGCGAGATCACTGCCGCGCTGACGCTCTGGGAGCCGCGCATCACTTTGGTAAGCGTCGCCGCGGTGCCAGTGCTCGATACCAATACTCAGTCGGGCGCGCATCTGGACGTGAGCGTGACCTGGCAGCTCAACCTGTCCAAGCCGCCGGGTGCGCGCGCGAATACTACTACGACCACTACCGTCTCGCTTGGCGCGGCAGCGCTGTGAAGCGATAACGGCGTCTCGCGCATCGAGAAGGATATAGACTGATGGCAGCAGAAATTCCGTCGCTCCCGCCTCCGGTATTTGTCGGCGATTCGGACGGGCTCGATCCGAATCTCGTGCTCGCCCACATGATCGCGCAGTTTGAGGCGGCCGCCGAGCGCACTCTGCAGCCCGCGCAGGTGGAGCGCCTGCTGATCAACCTCTATGCGTATCGGGAATCGCTGGTTCGCAATGCGATCCAATACGCGGCACAGCAAAATCTTCTTGCCTTCGCGATCTTTCCGATGATCGACTACCTGGGTCAGCTCGTGGGCGTGACCCGGCTTGCCGCCCAGAGCGCGATCACGACGCTCGAATTCACTCTCTCAAGTGTGCTGACGGTCGCGATCACGATCGCCGAGGGCACCTTGGCCGGCACCGCTGACGGGCAATACTCATTCGCGACGACCGCGGCTCTGGTGATTCCGGCCGGCACGCTTTCGGGCACAGTGACAGCGTCGGCGGTGCAGCCGGGGCCAGGCGCCAATGGCTACCTGGCGGGGCAGGTCAATACATTACTCGGTCCGAGCGCGACTATCGCCAGTGTGAATAATACGACGGTCACCGCAGGAGGGTCATCTCCCGAAACCGATGACCATCTGCGCTCGCGTATCCAGGCTGCGCCGAACCAGTTCAGCGTGGCTGGGCCGGCAGGAGCGTACAGGTTTTTTGCGCTTGGAGTCGATCCGTCGATCGTCGACGCGCAAATAGTCAGTCCGGCGCCGGGCCAGGTAAACGTATATATCCTGACCGGACCGGTTACAATTCAACCGCAGACTGCCCCTAACTCCGCGGGAGTCGCCGGAACTCCGCTGCTCGAAAGGGTTTCGTCCGCGCTAAGCGCCGATTCGGTGCGGCCCCTGACCGACACAGTCAGCGTGTTCGCGGTGACCGAGGTTGATTACCAGATTGCGGCGACCGTGACGCTTTACTCGGATGCGGATCCGGTCGCGACGATGACAGCGGCGACCGACGCCGCGGTGCAGTACGCTCTGGAGCTCGCCGCGAAAGTGCAGCGCGATATCGTGCCGAGCCAGGTGATCGCGGCGCTTTCGGTCGCGGGAGTTTATGAGGTTTCACTGACCGCACCAGCATATACGCAGCTATCGGCGGGTCAGTGGGCAAACTGCAATGCGATTTCGCTTACGTCCGCTACTTCAACGGAACACTCATGAGAGAACCCAATCAAACCACCAAGGCACGCCTTCGGGTCTGCATTGCTCTTGGTGCCTTTGTGTTTCTCTCTTTTGGGAGTGACTGATGCCTGAGTTATCCGCATCGCCGTCGATAAACGAAGCACGAACCCAGGCGCTGCTGGTGCTGGTCCAGCGTCTGTCGGAGCTCGACCTGACGCCGCTGCTGGTCTACCGACTCGATTCGGTGGTGGACAGCGCGCTGGTGTTTCTCGCGTGGCAGTTCGATATCCTGTCGCCGTTGTGGCAGCTTGCGGCCCCGGTCGCACTGAGTATAGATACGCTGACCGATATCGATTCGCTCACCGATATCGACACACTCTCGGGACCCGAGTCGATCGCGGGAGAATTATCGCCGAACGCCGCGACTGAACGCGAACTGCTCAAACTCGCGATCGCACTGCATCGCGAACGTGGAACGCCGGCTGCGATCAAGCGGGCACTGTCATCGCTCGGATGGGCCGACGTAGCCATTCAAGAAGGCGAGGCGAGCTGGGGCGGGACTGCATACCCGAGTTCCGAGGGATGGGCGGTATTCCGGATTCTGATCAATCTCGAAGCGGACGCGGCGGTGCCGGCGGGGGCGGCGCAAACCGCCGTCGCAGCGGTCAGATTTTTTCAGCCCGCGCGCGCGTGGCTCGATTCGCTATGGTTTGTGACCGCCCCGGTGCAAGACATCGCGCCGGGGCCGGTCGATAGTATTACGCTTGGCGGTATTGCCGAGTATGAAATCGATTCGGCGCCGGCGCCGTCCGACGCGCAGCTCCAGGTCGCGATCACCACGGCGCCATATACCGGCGGCTACGGTCCGATCGCGCCTCTATACAACGCACACTATATGCACAGCGGGATCACCTACGGTGCTGACGAACCGACGATCGCGGATCCCGCGCTAATCGTAAATGGCGTCGCAACGCTCAATGGAGGTTGAAATGAATAGGCCTTGCGGAACCGTGACGGTGCGGGTGTTCGAGCGCGGCGACCTGATTTACCAGGAGGCAGGAACCAACCTGTTCGTAAACGCCGGGCTGTCCGCACTGGCGGCGCTGCTTGGCGGCGATAGCACGGGCGAGTTCTGCTCTGTGGTCGGTTTCGGCACGGGCTCGAATGCGCCGACGGTCAATGACGCCGGGCTGACGGCGCCGGCGTATTACAAGCCGATCGACGCGCATTCGGAGGACGGCAACGGCAGCGTGACGTTCAACTGGAGCCTCACCACCGCGGACAGCGGCGCGGTGGGAATCACGATTCAGGAAATCGCTCTGTTCGCGAATCATACCGGCGTCGGCGTGCCGGGCGGAAATGCGCCCACTCCAATTCTCGCGCGCAAGACGCTCAGCCCAATAGTATTCACCTCGGGGATGTCATTGTCCGGAACCTGGACGTTGACGTTCTGAAGAGCAAGACGAACCGCGTACGGACAAGCCGTCGCGAGGAAAGCGACGGTTCGGCTGCCACAACCAGAGGACTTACATGTCTACGCTAATAGATAGTCCAGAGTTTACCGCCAATGAGATTTACGAAATAAAGGCGACGGATTCGGTCGAAGGCGCTGCCTCAGGCGCCAGCTTTGGAGGACTTGGCCTCAGCAATCAGCCTCATCAGCAACTCGCGAACCGGACTGCATACCTGTATGGCCGCCAGAATACTAATATCGTGAATCTGGGAATTCTGCAGGCATTCAAGGCCGGGTTCACCGGGTCGCTGCAGCCCAGTGGCTATCTGAAGCTCCCGCTCACGGACATCAGCCGCGGTGCGGTCGCAGCGCTTATCCAGTGGGGATACTTTCCGCTGAGCGATCAGAAAGTAGCAAACGACGAACAGTTCACCGTCAACTGGCCGATAACCTTTCCCAACGCGATACTGCTTCCGCCGCTTGCGACCAATGTGTATGCGAGTACCAGCGGATTCAACACCGTCGCCAGCGTGGTGGCTT
>JBARDN010000007.1:0-26900 GCA_049795175.1 Binataceae bacterium (SeqCode)
CATCAGTGGTCCGCGCTTGATCCGCGGAGTTGGGGACGCGCAGAATTGGATGAAACGCGGCGGCCGCGCGCGTCGGAGGAAATTAAAGTGGCACATAAAGATTTGGTGCGGGAGGAGTTTACTCGCCAGGCCGACGATTATGCGGCGGCGCCGATGATCCGCGATGCCGAGCATATCGCGATGCTGATTCGCACGGTCGATCCCGCGCCCAATGCGCGGGTGCTCGAGGTCGCTACCGGGCCCGGGCATGTCGCGCTGGCGTTTGCGAAAGTCTGCCGCGAAGTGGTCGGCGTCGATCTGACGGTTGCGCCGCTCAATATCGCGCGGCGGATGCGTGATGAGCGTGGAATCACCAACGCGCGATTCGAGCTCGCCGACGCCGATCGCCTGCCGTTTGGCGACGGCGAGTTCGACGTGGTCGTGTGCCGCTTCGCGGTGCATCATTTCGACCAGCCCGAGAAAGTGATCGGCGAGATGGCGCGGGTGTGCCGCGTGGGCGGGACCGTGGTGATCGAGGATCTGATCTCGAGCGAAGATCCTGCGCGCGCCGCGTACTACAACGAGTTCGAGCGGCTGCGCGACACTTCGCATACGCGGGCGCTGGCGCTGAGCGAGATGGCGCAGATACTGGGCCGCGTGCATTGCGAGATCGCGCGCTTCACTTCGCACGGGATGCGCAACCCGGTCGATCCGTGGCTGCGCTCGGCGCAGACGCCGCCTGAGCGCGCGGCGCGCACGATCGCGATGATCGAGCGCGACGTGGCCGAGGACTTAAGCGGCGCGCGCTCGGTAAAGATCAAGGGCGAGCTGTTTTTCACGCATCGGATTGCGATCGTGGTGACGCGCAAGCTCGCGCGCCGCACCAACTAGCGGTCGCGTTTGGGCGATACCAGTGCGAGCACGCCGGTGTACTGGAGCGCCGCGGTCGTGGCGCCGGCGGGGCCGACCTCGAAGCCGGTGAAGAAGCCGGCCAGCGGGAACTCGCCCAGGTATTGGCGGATATAGGCGGCATCGTGGCCGGCCATACTGTAAAGGCCCGAGCCGCGCGAGACACAATCGAAGTACAAGCCGAAGGCGGGCGGGGCCGCAGGGCCGTCGCGCAATTCTTCAAGCATCGCTTTAAGGTCGGCGCGCGCGCGTTCGGCGTCGCGCAGCACGATCGCGACCAGGTCGCCGACTTTGGGAGTATGGGCGACGGCGAACACGCCGTGCTCCTCGCTGGCGCCGATAATGTTGCGGACAAGGTAGCTGCCGCGGCTGAAATCGGCGCGCTCGGGATCGTGCGGAATCGCAAGGAACACGAAGGCGAGTGCGCGGCGCAGATCTTTTGCGAGCGGACCGGCGGCGGCGGCAAAGACCTGGTAGGCGGGACGGTCGTCGAGCGTCAGGATGATATTGTCGCGCGCGGCGGTCACGCGATGCGGCGGTCCGATGGGAGTGCAGGCGAGGGCGCTGGCGATGGTCAGATCGAAGTCGCCCGACAGGAGCATCCCGGAGACCGCGTTGTTGCTGACGGTGTCGCCGCAGAACTGGAAGGTCTCTCCGGCGGAGCCGTCTTCGCTGGCGCCGCCGCCCGCGAGCGCGACGCCGGGAAGCTCGCGCGCGAGTGCGGGCAGCAGCGTATCGGGATTGGCGTTGTAAGTATCGGGAAAAATCAGCAGCAGATTTGACGCGGCGAGGCCGGGGCGAACCGCGCTGGCGATTTCGGCGGCGACTTCCGGGCCGCGTCCGCGCAGTTGCGGCACGAAGAAGCGATGCGCGGAGAGATCGGATCCGCCGAAGACGATCACGGCCAGTGCGTGTCCCTTTTCGATTTCACTTTCGTTCGCGATAATTCCTGCAGCGGAGCATCCCGCCACTTCGGCGGTTTTCGCGGCCGCGGCGACCGCGCGCAGGATCATCGTATAGGCGGCGCCATAGGCGGTGGTCGCAAAAACAATCGCGCCCGCGGCCTGCGACAATCCTGCCGCTGCGAGCGCCGCCGCGGTTGCTTCAGCGGCGGCGGTCTTTGGATTGGGTGCGACCGAATGGCCGACTCCTGCACGCAGCATCGCAAGGGTCCTCTTAAGTCCCGCGCTCAGCGTCCGCCGAACAGCTCGAGCAGCTCGACCATCCGCTTGATCCCGGCGCCGAGCTCCTTGACGCTGATGCGCTCGTTGATTCCGTGCACGCCGTGGGCTTCGTCGCTGGTGATGCTGATCGGCATGAAGCCGTAGGCGATGAGATTTTTCTGGCGGAAATAGTGGCTGTCGGTGAAGCCGGCGGTCATCGTGGGCACCACCTGCGCCTTGCCCTCGCGATGCGCGAGGGCCTCGATCGCGGTCATCAGCTCGGAGCGCTGCGGGGAGGAGACCGGCGGAAAATTCAGGATCACATCGACGTGGATGTCTTTGTCGTTGATTACTTTTTCGATGGTGCGCAGGAATTTCTTCGGATCGGTTCCCGGCAGCAGGCGGCAATCGATCTCGCAATCGGCGTTGGCCGAGATGACGTTGGTCTTGGCGCTGGCTGAAAGCACGGTCGGTGTGATGGTGTCGCGCACGGCGGCATTCTGGCGCGGCACCGAGACGAACTCGCGCGCGAACGCCGGTTCCTTGAGGGCGGTTGCGAGATCGAGCCATTGGCGCGACCCGTGGGTGATCTCGGACATCGTATGGTAATAATTCTCGACCGGACCGATGATCCGGATCGGTGCGTGATATTCGTCCAGGCGCGCAAGTGCGCGGACCAGGCGCGTAACCGCCGTATCGGGCGGAGGCACGGCGGCGTGTCCTGCCGGTCCGGTGGCGGTCAGCCGCAGCCACAGCGGAGTCTTTTCGGTGACGGAGACGTCGTAAAGCTGCTTGCCGCCGGGCAGATTCATGATTCCACCGCCCTCGTTCAACACGTAGCCCGCGTCGGCATAGACGCTCGGCTGATGATCGACAAACCATCCCGCGCCGGCTTTGCCGCCTTCTTCTTCGTCACCGGTGGCGACCAGGATCACGTCGCGATCGAGCAGGATTCCCGCGCGCTTGATCGCGAGCATCGCCATCATCTCGACCACGCCGGAGCCCTTGTCGTCGATCGAGCCGCGGCCCCAGATGACGCCGTCCTTGACCTCGCCGGAGAAGGGCGGGACCTGCCATTCCTTGGCGTCTGCTGGAACCACGTCCATGTGGCAGAGCAGGATGATCGCCTTGTGGTGCTTGCCGATGCCGTGCAGGCGGGCGGCGACGATTCCGCGTCCGGGCGCGGACTCCCAGGTGGTCGCGGGGATACCGTCGGAGAGGAATTTTTCCTTCAGCAGCATCGCGGCCGGAAGTTCATTGCCGGGCGGGTTGGTGGTGTTGATCTGGATGTATTTGGAGAGGAAGGCGGTCGCCTCCTGAGTGAGCTTGTCGTAGTCGATTGGCAAAGGCGCAGGCGCTTTGGCCACGACCGCGTCGCGAGTGAGGTGGGGCGGTCGCGCGGGCTGCGCAAACGCCGCGGAAGAAGAAAAAATCGCGAGGATGATTGCGGCGCCATACCAGGAATGCCGCGAGACGCAGTGATGCAGGTTTTTCATAGGTGGGCTCGCCGTAGAAGTATTCCGATTTCCGCGGGATCGTCAAACCTGTTGGGATGATAGGCAGGCGCGCTAGCAGCGTAGCGCCCTATTAGAGATCGTTGGCGTGCCCAGACGGGCGCGTCGCGACGCGCCCCTACGAATTCAATGGGATTTCGAGGGCTACTCGCTCATCAAACAACTCGCGAGGACTCCAGACAGTCCGGCCCCGGGCTTCGTAGGGGCGGCTCGCGAGCCGCCCGTCTTGCGATGCGCATAGGAATCGATGTGATGCTAGAACCAGAGCGATGAAGCGTCGGCGATCAAGCACGCGTGCTCCTATTACTGCGCGCACGATTGGCGCGATCCTGCGCGTGCTGCGGCGCGAGGCGCCGGCGTGGAACGCGCCGGTCGTGTCGTTTATCAGCATCCAGACGCGTGACCCATTTAGGACGCTGATTAGCTGCATCCTGAGTTTGCGGACCAAGGATCAGACGACCGCGGCCGCATCGCAGCGCCTGTTCGAGCGCGCGACGACGCCCGCGGCGATCGCGGCAATTCCAGAGCGCACACTCGAGCGGCTGATTTTTCCGGTCGGGTTCTATCGCACCAAGGCGAAGGTGATCCGCGGAATCTGCCGCGACTTGATAAGCCTGCACGGCGGCCGCGTGCCCGACGAAATCGATGCGCTGTTGACGCTCAAGGGAGTGGGGCGCAAGACCGCGAACCTGGTGGTGACGGAGGCGTACCGCAAGCCGGGCATCTGCGTCGATACGCATGTGCATCGCATATCGAACCGGTGGGGACTGGTCAAAACGCGCACGCCGGACAAGACCGAGATGGCGCTGCGCGAGATTCTGCCGCGGCGCTACTGGCTCGAGTACAACGGAATCCTGGTGGCGTTCGGCCAGACGATTTGTCATCCGACGTCGCCGCGATGCACCCAGTGCCCAGTCGCGCGCGCGTGTCCGCGAATCGGCGTGATCCATTCGCGCTAGCAGAGCGTCGTCGTTATCAAAATCGCGTGCGAGTGGTAGGCTTCGCGCATGAGTCTTGAAGTTGGATTTATCGGCCTGGGAGCGATGGGCCTTCCGATCGCCGGGAACCTTGCCGCGGCGGGATTCCCGCTTACGGTTTGGAATCGCACCGCGTCCAAGGCGCAGCCGCTTGCAGCAAAGGGGGCGCGAGTCGCCCCGAGTCCGCGGGAAGTCGCGCGCGCGGGCGGCGTTGTCATCACGATGCTGGCGGACGACGCGGCGCTCGAAAGCGTAGTGCTGGGCGAGGCGGGAATAGCCAGGCAAATCGCACCGGGCGGGATTCATCTCTCGATGAGCACGGTCGCTCCGGCGACGATCCGCAAGCTCGCCGGGGTTCATCGCGAGGCCGGAAGCGTGCTGGTCGCGGCGCCGGTGTTCGGCCGTCCCGACGCTGCAGCCGCCAAGCGATTGTGGGTTTGCATCTCGGGTCCCGCGCAGGCGAAAGAGAAAGTCCGGCCGATCCTCGACGCAATCGGGCAGCGGAATTTCGATTTCGGCGAGACGGCGGAGGCGGCGGCGGTCGCGAAAATCTCCGGTAACTTTCTGATCGCCGCCGCGATCGAGGCGATGGGCGAAGCATTCACGATGGCGGAGAAGTCGGGGCTCGATCGCACGGCGGTCGCCGCGATGCTGTCGCAGACGATCTTTGCGTGTCCGGTATATCAGGGGTACGGCGCGGCGATTGCCGCGCGAAAACATTCGCCGGCCGGATTTCAGCTTCCGCTCGGACTTAAAGATGTCGAGTTGGTACTGAGTACCGCGCGCGAGGTGAATGCGCCGATGCCGACGGCGAGCCGGCTGCGTGATCGGTTCGTACACGCGCTCGCGATGGGCCGCGGTGACCTGGATTGGTCGGCGATCGCGTTGGGAGCGCGGGATGACGCGGGCCTTAAGGACTGACTCGCACTGCCCAGGTCTTGGTTGCCTGCTGGATGGCGCTGCCTTATTCTGGATGTTCGCGCGCTTTTCGCGTGCGTTCAGATGTCGTTTCCCAGGCAAGTTACCCGCGCAGACCAAAAGCTCGGCGTTATCTTAACCCAGATGGCGCGGCTCAAACTGCGCCTCAATTCGCTCGCGATCCAGCACGTCATGTTTCGCGTTCTGGCGGCGCTGGTGATCGCCGGCGCGCTGATTTTCGTCGCGGCGAACTGGGTTTCTCCGTTGATATTTCTGGGTGCGAGCGCCGTGGTTTCGCTGATTGCGATCGCGACGATCATCCGGGCGGTTCGCACCGGATTGGCGATGCGCGCAAACGCGGTGGGCGCCGCGCAAATCGCCGACGATCGCGCCAATCTGAAGGGCCGCCTCGCTACGATTGTCGAGGTCGCGGCCCGGCCAAATCGCGGAGTGCTGTGGCCGTACGTGGTCGAGGACGCGCTTGCGTATCGCGAAGAATTTGCCGCCAGGCGAATCGAACGCCGGCGGATTGAACGATCGGTATGGATTCTCGGCGCGGCGATAGTTGTGGCGGCGGTGTTGCTGCCGCTGGCCCGCATGCCGCATCCGTCGATACTGGCGCAGGCCGAGCCGCCGGCCGACTTGACGATCGATCTCGATGATCTTCATCTGCGTCCGGCTGATCCGGGCGACATCGGCGGGCTCGAGTTGCAGGCCGACTCCGCGACGATGGGCAAGCTTGAGGCCAAGCTCGCGCAAGAGGGGTTGAACCCGGGAGCGTCGGCGGGACAGGCGCAGGGCGGTATCGTCAATAGCGCGCGCAGTCTTGCGCAAAGAGTTCAGAACAGGCTGCGCGGAGAGCACCCCGCGCACAAGCATCGGCTGACACTTAAGCTCGCGGACGCAGGGGACTCTCAGGCGAGCAATCCGCGCGGCGACGATTCCGCGCGCCAGGGACAGCGTCGCCACGGCGAAGCGGCGGGCCAGTTCAAGCGCGAGCATGCGTTCGACCAGAATATACCGCTGCCGAAAATTGACCAGACCCGCCCGCCGGACGAGCCGCAATCGGGCGGCGGAAACGGCGAGCTGCAGACTCCCGGGTCGTCCATTCCTGAAAATTCACCCGACGCCGATACGGCGCCGGACACCTCGGACCAGCACGGCAACGTTGGGAGCAGCGGAGGTCCGGCGCACGGAATCGGCGCGGATCCGGACAGCCTGTTCGGCGCCGCAACGAAATCTCCGATGAGCACAGAGGGCTTCGAGATCTCGATCGAGGCGCGCGCGATGGCGCATGGCGCAAAGGGCTCAGGCCAGGCGTATCTGCCGCCCAAGGTCCGCACGCCGCTCAGTCCCAACCAGCAGGCCGACGAGCCGATCGCGCGGGCGGCGGTGCCGGCCGAAGATCGAACCACTATCGAGCGGGTGTTTGAACGATGAGAGAGCCAGCAGCCGTGGAAACTCCGAGTGTGGCCGATTTCGCGCGCACCTTCCGGCGCGTGCAGGCGGAAATTCACAAGGTCATTATCGGGCACGAGCAGGCGGTCGAAGAGCTGCTTTCGGCGTTGTTCGCGGGCGGACACGTGCTGATCGAAGGCGTGCCCGGAACCGGCAAGACCACGCTGGTCAAGACGCTCGGGTTGGCACTCGATCTGAGCTTCAACCGGATTCAGTTCACGGTTGATCTGATGCCGGCGGATATCACCGGTACGCGGGTGATCCTTTCGGGCGACGACGGGCGGCGCGAGTTCACGTTTCAGCCGGGACCGGTGTTCTGCCATATCCTGCTGGGCGACGAAATAAATCGCGCGACCCCGAAGACGCAGTCGGCGCTGCTCGAGGCGATGGCGGAGTTGCAGGTCACGGTCTCGGGCATCACCTATCCGCTGGCGCCGCCGTACTTCGTGATGGCGACGCTCAATCCGATCGAGATGGAAGGGACCTATCCGCTGCCCGAGGCGCAGCTCGATCGGTTCCTGTTCAAGGTGCGGCTCAACTATCCGGACGAGGAGCAGCTGGTGCGAATAATTTCTTCGACCACGGGGCCGGAAGAGGCCGGGGTGACGCCGATGTTTTCGGGCGCCGACGCGCCCGGCCGGATCGAGTCGCTCAAGAAGCTGGTGCGCGAGGTGATCGCGGCGCCGGCGATGGACCACTACGCGGCGCGAATCGTGCGCGCCACCCAGCCCGAGCATTCGCGCTACATCGGCGAATCTCCGCGCTCGATGCATGACGAGATGGTGAATCGGTACGTGATGTTCGGCTCGAGTCCGCGCGGGGCGCAGGCGCTGATCATGGGCGCCAAGGTGCGCGCGCTGCTCGACGGGCGCGCCAACGTCGCACGCGAAGATATCGAAGCGGTGGCGGTGCCCGCGCTGGCGCATCGCATCATGCTCAACTACGCCGCGCATTCCGACGCGGTCGCAGCCGAGCAGATTGTCGAGCGCGTGATCAAATCCGCCAGCGCAGCCCGCAGTTGAGGTTTGACTGATGCTCGAAGCGCGCGCGTTCGAGCCCGAGTTCCTGAAGAAGCTTGACCGGCTGGCGCTGGGAATCAAGCGCGCCCGCACGGTCCGCGCGGGCAACCGCACGCTTGGGCGGGTGCAGGGACTTGGCATCGAGCCGGAGAATTTCCGCGAGTACGCCGCGGGCGACGACCTGCGCTTCCTCGACTGGAACGCCTACGCGCGGCTCGATCAGCTTTCGATTCGGACTTTTCGCGCCGACCGCCAGGTCGAGCTGACGATCCTGATCGATGCGAGCGCGTCGATGGCGTTTCCCGCGCGCGACGACAAGCTGGGCCTGGCGCTGGCGCTGGGCGCGGCGATTGCCTACGTCGGGATGAGCGAAAACGATCCGGTGCGGATGGCGGCGTTCGCGATGCGCCGCGGCGAGATGCATCTGGAAGCGACGGTGTTTCATCGCCGGCGCGAATCCTACCTCGAGTTCAAGCCGTTCGTCGCGGCGGTCAAGTGCGGCGGCGAGACGCGAATCGGCGCGGCGGTCGATGAATTGCTGCATCATCGCAGGCCCGCCGGAATCGTAATCGTAATTTCCGATTTTCTGGTCAATCAATCCGACTATGAAGACGCGCTCGGACGCCTGGTGCTGGCGCGCCACGAAGTCAAAGCCGTGCACGTGATGGGCGAGACCGAATCGACCGGCGAGTATCCGCCCGGACTGGTCCGGGTGCGCGACGCCGAAACCGGGGAGACGCGCGAAACGGTTTTCGGTCCCGATACGGCCGCGGCGTGCCGGCGCAAGGTCGAGGGAATCTCGGCGCGGGTGCGCGAATTTTGCACCGGCCGCGGAATCACTTACACGAGGGCCTTCGGCGCCGCAAGCCTGGAAACATTTTTCGAGCACGAACTGGCGGCGCTGGGCGTGGTCAGGTAGCCATGGGGTTTCTGAGTCCGGTAAATCTTCTGTGGGCGCTCGCGCTGGGCGTGCTGGTGCTGATTTACCTGCGCTCGCGTTCGCGTCCGACGCTCGAGGTTTCGAGCCTGATGCTGTTCGATGAGGCGCCCGCTCCGGTCGCGAGTGTTCGGCACGTGCGGCTGGACCCGCTCTTTTGGCTCGAGGTCGCAGGAATCACCGCGCTGGTGCTGGCGATCGCGGGGCTGTACGCGATGGTGCCGGTGCGCGTGGGGCGCGGACGCAGCCATGCGCTGGTGTTCGATCTCGGCGCCGCGATGAGCGCGCGCGAGGATGGGACTTCGCGGCTGGACCTCGCGCGGCAGGCGGCGTTCAAGCTTATCGCCGGCGCTCCGGCGGGCGACGAGTTCAGCGTGATAACTTACGCGCTCGAAGCGCAGGTGCCCGCGCCGCAGACCGCGAACCTCGCGGTGGTGAAGGCGGCGATTAATTCGCTCGAACCGATCGCGGTGGCGGCCAAAGCGGCGGCGCTAAGCGCGGCGATTATCCGCGCCCGCGGATCGTCGGAGATCGATCTGTTCACCGATCGCACTCCTCCTGCGGAGGCGACCAGCGGATCGCTCGGCGAAGCGATTGTGCGGGTGCATCGTATCGGCCACGACGACGGCAATCTTGCGATCGCGGCGCTCGATCCCGGGACGGTCGGTTCGACCCGCGGGCATGCGTTGGTCCGCAATTTTTCGGCGGCGCCGCATCTGGTGGAAATCGCGATCGATTTGGACGGCAAAGAGCTCGAGCATGACCCTCTGATGCTCGCGCCGCGTGAGCAGGCGCTGGTGACGTTTGGTCCGCTGGCTTCGGGCGGGATCGTGCGCGCGCGGATTCTCACCGAAGACGCGATCGCCGCCGACAACCAGCGCTGGGCGATCGCGCGTGCGGACGGCGCCGCGCGGGCGATCGTGCTGTCGCCGGACGCGGGGGTACGCGGCGACCTGGCGCGCGTGCTGCTCGCGATCAATCCGAATCTCCAGGTCGAGACGATCGACCCGGCGAAGTTCGCGCTCGCGCCCAGCGTGTCGGCGCCGAAGCGCTACGATCTGGCCGTGATGCACGACTGCTATGTGCCGGGGATCGGCGCCGCGGCGACGCTGATGGTCTTTCCGCCACTGTCGTCGGCCTTTGGCGCGGAAATTCCCGGCCTCAAGATCAGCGGGACCGCGCGCTCGGCGGCGATGAGTTCTGAGCGCGGTGTGGAACCGGCGGCCGGTGTGGGCGTAGCGCTCGGCGCGACGCGGGTGATGCAGCTCCCGGAGTGGATGGACGCGCTCGAGTACGCGACCTATGGAAGCGCGGGCGCGATTGTCCCGATCGTCGCGGCGGGCGCGGCGCCGAGCGGCCGGATCGGATTGGTCGCCTTCGATGTGCGGAACCATTTTCTGTTCGATCCCGACCGGCTCGATGCGTTGATTGCGTTCGTCAACGTGACGCGGCGGCTGACCGCGCCGGTCGGCGTGCAGGTCGTGCCGACGGGCGGGTTCGTCACGCTGGCGGTTTCGGGAGTGGCGCAGATCACTCAACCCGACGGCGCCAAGGTCGAGATGAAGCCCGACAAGTGGGGCCGCGTGAAGCTGCGCCCGCTGCAAGCGGGGCGCTACCTGGTCGAGTCTGGCGGAACCAGCGCGGTGGTGCTGGCCAATTATTACGACGCTGCGGAATCTGATCTCGCCGCGCGAGTTGAAACGGTTGCCGCGCCGGCCGCGGCGGCGGCGCATCCGGAGACTCCGGCGCCCGCACCCAAACAGGTTTTGCCGCTTGCGTTTATTTTGATCGCGCTCGCGATGGGCGCGTTCGTCCTCGAATCGATTCTCCTGGTGCGGCACGCCGCAAGGTGGAGGATGACCCATGTTTGATCGGCCCGCGATGCTGTGGCTGTTGTTGCTCGCGCCGATTGTTGCATACCCGGCGCTGATCGTGATGCGCCGGGGAGCGTTTGCGGCGGGCGGCGCGTCGGCGGTGCTGCGGCTGGGATGCCTTGCGGTGCTGGTCGCGATGCTTGCGGGATTGCGCGTCACCACGACGATCCCGGCGCGCGGAATCGAGGTGGTAGCGCTGCTCGACGACTCGCGCTCGATCGCGCCCGACCAGTTCGCGTGGATGCGCTCGCGGGTGGGCGAGGTGACGCGCGCGATGGAGTCTCGCGATCGGATCGGCGTGATCGGCTTTGGCCGCGACGCGCGGCTGGGCGCGGCGCTTTCGGATCCGCGCCTGCTCGGCGACTTCCACATGAAACCCGATCGCGGGGCCACGGATATTGCCGCCGCGCTCACCGCCGCGCAGAGCCTGTTCTCGGCCGATGCCGACCGGAGAATCCTTTTGCTGAGCGACGGCAATCAGACGCGCGGGTCAGCCGCCGCCGAGATTCCGGCGCTGGTCGATGACGAGACCCGAGTCTATACCGCGGCGCCGCCTGCGCCCGCGGTCGCGCGGGTTGCGCTGACGGGATTTCACGCGCCGGAGAATGTGCGCGCCGAACAACAATTCAGTTTCGAGATCGCGATAGAAAGCGAAGCCAGCGATCCGGTTGACGCGCAGGTGCGTTTGTTGCGCGACGGTGATCCGGTCGGCGGACAGCACGTGACTCTGCATCAGGGGCTGAACCGCTTCGAGTTTCCGTACCGGATGGAACACGCGGGCGCATACCTGATGAGCGCGGATTTGACCGTGCCGTCCGCGCTCGACTCGATCAACCCGCGGGCCGAGACCGCGCTTTCGGTGGCTGGCGCGCCACGCGTGCTGATCGCGTCGGAGACGCGGCCCGAGAGCCTGCTCGATGCGCTGCGCGTGCGCCATTACCAGGTCGAGATGATCGCGCCGCGTGCGCTCTCGGCCAAGGCTGAAGACTATCTGCCGTATCAGCTGGTCGTGATCGACGACGCTCCCGCGATAGCCCTTCCTGCGCCGGTGCAGCATGCGCTCAATCGCTACGTCGCGGAACTTGGCGGAGGCCTGGTCGTTACCGGAGAGGCGCTGCGCGACGCCAACTATAAGGGCGGAGATTTGGAAAAGACGCTGCCGGTCAGCTTCGAGCAGCAGCCACCGCCGCCCTCGCGCGAGCCGATTGCGGTCTACCTGTGCATCGATCGCTCGAACTCGATGAGCTACGACTCGCGTTATCCGGCGGTGCGCGACGGCGAGAGAATCCGCTACGCCAAGCAGGCCGCGATCGCGCTTTTGCGCCAGCTCGACGATACCGATTACGCCGGGGTGATCGCGTTCGATTCGCAGCCCTACGTGCTGGGTCATCTGCAGCCGCTCGGCGAGGACCGAACCGACCTCGAAGCGCGGATCGAGCGACTGCAGCCGGGCGGCGGAACGGATTTCAAAGACGCGCTCGAGATCGCGCAGCGCGAAATAGTTGACAGCGGAATCCCGGTGCGCCAGGTGATCCTGCTGACCGACGGCGACACCAATCGGCAATATCACGATCACGACGCGCTGATCGCGCAGTTCTCGAAAGATCGGATTCCGGTCTCGACGATCAGAATCGGTCCCGACCTGGAGAACCTGCGATTGCTGCAGGATTTTGCGCAGGCAACCGGCGGCGTTTTCTATCGGGTGCAGGATATCGAAAAGCTGCCGCTGCTCCTGGTCGGCCTGACGCGCCAGGCAATGAACCGGCGCGCGCAGGACCGCACCTCGATCGTAGCAGGCGCGCCGAGCGCGATCCTTTCGGGTATCGCGGCCAAGAACGTTCCGCCGATCGATTTCTACGCCTCGACCAGGGCCAAGGACGGCGCGATCGTCGCGCTTAGCGTCACCCGTGCGCAGGCGAGCTCGCCGCTGCTCGCGGCGTGGCAGTACGGACTCGGGCGCGCGGCGATTTTTGCGGCCGATCCGGACTCGCTCGCGACGCTTAGCTGGATTCGGTGGAATCACTACGCGCAATTCTGGTCGCAGCTAGTGGGATGGACGATGCGCGAGGGCGCGCCCGGAATGTTCGCGGTCCGGATTCGCACTGCGGCCGACGGCGCGGTCACGGTCGAGGCGGAAAAGGCCGACACCAGGCTCGCGCCGAACCTGGTATGCCGGATCACCGGGCCGGGCCGTGCGCTCGACGTGCCGATGACGCAGACGGACCGCTCGCTCTACACCGGCGAGATCGGGCCGCTGCCGCGCGGAAAATATGCGGCGACATTGATGGTCAAGGCGGGTGACGTCGAGCAGGTGCTGAGCCGGCGTGAGTTCGCCTCGGCCGGTGCGACTCCCGCAGACGCGGCGGAGCTAAGGCTGCGTCCGCCGGACCTCGAGCTGTTGGGGCGGCTTGCGCGCGCGACCGGCGGCGAATTCGATCCGGCGTGGTCGTCGCTCGGGCGGCATCGCGGGCGCACGATCACGATGCGCCAGAACGCCGACTCGATTCTGCTGCCGCTTGCAATCGCGCTCTTTCTGGGCGAGGTTTTTGTGCGCCGCCGTTTTCTGGGCGACTGAGAAGCCGGGAGAATCGAATGAAGAAAAAATTCGCGATAGTCGTGACGCTAGCGACGATTATCTGTGCGATGGGGTTCGCTACCAGTGCGCACGCGGCGGCGTCGGCGCGGGATATCGCCGCACTGCAGAAGGCCAAGCTCATCTATATTGCGACGGTCCGCAAAGACGGCAATCGGAGCAGCGCGGTTCCGGTCTGGTTCGTCGTTGATAAGGACAATCGCGTGCTGATCCAGACTGGTCCGCAAAGCTGGAAGGCCAAGCGTATCCGGCGCGGCAGTCCGGCATTGATCTGGATCGGGAACAGCGCGGGCCCTGCGTTTATCGGCACGGCGGAAATCACGACCGACCCTGCGGCGACCGCGCAGATCGAAAGCGACGTTCCGCGCAAGTACCTGCTCGCGCGGGTCGGATTCTCGCGCCCCACGCAGGCGAAGTTCGACGCCGGTACGATTTGCGCGATCCGGATCACGCCGGCGCGCGACCTGCCCGAGGGCTTTGAGTCGAAGCCGGGAACGCCCGCGCCCACGCTCGCTGCCGCGGCGCCGAAAACGCAATAGAATCGCGGATGACGACAGTCGAGAAATTTTTCTCTGGCATCATCGCAGCGCGGGAGTAAAATATTTTTCATGGCACAGGAGAGTGCATCGCTGCTCATCGGCAGGGCGCTTCGCAAGCGTTGCCCCGTATGCGGCAACGGTGCGGTCTTCGCCTCGCACTTTCATATGAACCGGACCTGCCCGGCCTGCCATGCGATATTCTGGAAAGATCCGGGCGAGTCGCTCGGCGCGATGTATCTCGACTATGCGGTCGCGGCGGGCGCGTTCCTGGTCTGCTGGGCGATTCTGGATTGGACGACCAGCATTTCCGATCTCACCCAGCTCGTCATCCTGTGTGTGATAGCGGTCGCGAGCGTGATGGCATGCTTCCCCTACACGCGCAGTGCATGGACGGTGCTGGTGTATATCTCGGGCGGGATCGAGCGTCCGCAGCTCCGCGTAATCCGCGGCGGCAAAGACGACTCCCACCGCGCCGCGTAGCGGGACGGTTCGCCATTTCACATCAGGTCAGTCTTGCGGAGACGGCGCGAAGCCGAATGCCTCGAGCAGGTTGACGATTTCGTTACAGACCACTTCGGGCCGAGTCAGAACGGACATACCGCGCTTGATGCTATACGCATCGCCCGCGCGCGTTCGGAATGACCGGCGGGCCGCCAGTCCTATTGACAATAGCCGCCGTCCCGGCGGCCGCTTCAGCGGCGCATCGATGCGAGCTTTTGCGGCAGTTTCGCCAGGCGCTCGGCGGCGATCGCGATAGTTTCGTCGCTCTTCGAGAAGGTGAAGCGCACGAGCCGATGCCCGAGTTCGGGGCGATGATAGAAGCTCGAGCCGGGAACGGCGGCGACGCCGACCTCGTCCAGCAAAAACGCGGCGGCGGCGAAATCGTCCTTGAATCCGAGCGGGCCGACATCGGCCATGATGTAATACGCACCCGCCGGATTGGTGCACTTCAGGCCAGCTTTTGTCAGCGCCGCGTAAAGCGTGGCGCGCTTGCGCTCGTACATCGCGGCCAGCTCCGCGTAAAACGATTCCGGCAGGCGCAGCGCGACGGCGCCGGCCTCTTGCAGCGGATGTGGCGCGCCGACGGTCAGGAAATCGTGAACCTTGCGGATCGCCGAGGTGAGGCGCTCGGACGCGATCGCGTAGGCGAGGCGCCATCCGGTGATCGAGTAGGTCTTCGAGAGGCCGCTGATCGTGATGGTGCGCTCAGCCATCCCGGGCAGAGTCGCGAGCGAGATGTGCCGCGCGCCGCCGTAGATGATGTGCTCGTAAATCTCGTCGGTGATCGCGAGCGTGTCGTAGCGGACGCATAGCGCGGCGATGGTTTCGAGCTCGGCGCGGGTAAACACCTTGCCCGCGGGATTGTTCGGTGTGTTGACTACGATGGCCTTAGTGCGCGGACTGAAGGCGGCTTCGAGCTCGGCGCGGTCGATCGAAAAATCCGGCTCGCGCAGCGCGACGTACTTCGCCGATGCGCCGGCCAGGATCACGTCGGGGCCGTAGTTCTCGTAGAACGGCTCGAAGATGATCACCTCGTCGCCCGGGTTAACAATCGCGAGCATCGTGGCGACCATCGCCTCGGTCGCGCCGCAGGTGACGGTTACGTTGCGATCCGCGTCGCACGCGATCCCGTTGTAGGAGCGCACCTTGTCGGCGATCGCGGCGCGGAAGTTGGGCGAGCCGTGGGTGATCGCGTACTGGTTGTACTCGTCGTCGATTGCGCGTTTGGCCGCCTCTTTGAGAGCGGTGGGCGCGGCGAAATCAGGATAGCCCTGGGCAAGATTGACCGCGCCGGACTTAAGCGCCCGCCGCGTCATCTCGCGGATGACTGATTCGGTGAAAAATCGGGTCTTGTCGGATACGTCGGTCGGCATCGACCGATCACTCTAGCTCGCTCGGCATCGCCAGCACTAGAACCTGCCCGCGAGAGAGTTTAACAACGCAAAGAGTCGCGGAGGGTGGTCGTGCGCCGCAAAGATGTGTGCAGGTTCAGACTTCGGCCAGAATCGCAGCGCCCTGGCGTAGCCGCCAATCGTCGATAACTTCAACGTTAAAGCGCCAATCGCTGCCTATCTTGAAGCCCGGTAGCTGGCCCTTCTTGAGCAGGCGGTAGATAGTCGAGCGATGAACCCGAAGGTATTCCGCGAGTTCGTTTACGGTAAGAACCTTGGTGGTAGCAGACTGCATGATTGTAACGATTCTCCCCATCGCGGTGGCGATTGTTTTACACACTCGTACGATAGCATAGGCAACTTCCCGTAATCAAACCGCATCGTTGAAGCGTTCAAAGCAGTCAAATAGTCTTTGTGTAGGATTATTCCACCTCTTGGTATTATAATAGCGCCGATTGACGTAATAAGAAGTATGATTATCAGCCAAAAAGACGGACTGCGGCCGCTCGCAACTCCGCCCGATGGTCGGGATGCGCGATCGCGATAAGCTCGGAGGCGCGTTCGCGATGGTTTTTACCGAGCAGACGCGCAATTCCGTACTCACTGATAACGGTATCGGCGAAAAAGCGCGGAATTGTCACCAGAGCCCCTTCCTCGAGCCGCGGCACGATACGCGATACCGCGCCGCCGAGAGCGGTAGAAGAAATCAAGGTGATCGATCGCCCGCCGGGGCACAGGAAGGCGCCCATATGCATCTCGGGCTGGCCGCCGGTGCCGTTGATCATGCGGCCGCCGACGACGGTCTCGGCGGTAATCTGTCCGGTCAGATCGATACCGAGCGCGTTGTTGATCGAGGTCTGGCGAAAGTTTCCCATCAGGGTGCCGATATTGAGGACGTACTCGGGGTCATAAAGCTCGAAGGCTGGATTGTCGTCCACGATCTTCAGGTCTTCGGGATCGGATCCGGTCCATGCCACGGCGACGGCTCTGCCGCGGTGGCTGCTCTTGCGGCGGCCGTTGATTATCCCGCGATCGACCAGCCGCGCGATTCCGGGCGCAACCATCTCGGTATGCAGCCCGAGGTCGTGCTTGGCGTCGAACGCGCCCAGGCGCGGCATCTGCGCGCTCGGGTCGCCGACGCCGATCTGGATGGTCACGCCATCCTCGATCACTTCGGAGAGATGGCCGGCGATCGTCGCGTATTCTTTGGGCGGCGGCGAAATTCCGAGGAGCACGCGCAGATCGGTAATCGACATCCGCTGCAGGTACTGGGCGATCGGGAAAATCCGATCGATTCCGGCTTCCTCGATTGCGGCGCGAACTCCGACGCGTTTCTCTTCGTCCATCCGGGCAAGCTCGCGCTCGACTACGGCGGGGTCTCCGGGCGCGGCGGTCGAATCGACGAACCAGGCGAACTCGCTCACGTGCATGAAGACGTCGCCGTAGGTGCGGGTCAGGTTGCGGTCAACCTCTGCGATCACCATTCGTGCGCGGCGCGCGTACGCGCGCTTGTTCCACTGATGCGGTCCGAAGCTGACGAAGCCCTTCGAGTTGGGGGGAGTGATGTTGACGAATGCGATATCAATCGGCTTGTCCTCGGCCGGGCGTTC
Source organism: Binataceae bacterium (SeqCode) (assembly GCA_049795175.1). GTDB lineage: Bacteria > Desulfobacterota > Binatia > Binatales > Binataceae > JBARDN01. Next base: position 17,383 of record JBARDN010000007.1, read on the forward strand.
GTCATGCGCCTTGAACTGGGTCGAGAACAGGTTGGGCAGATAGGTGGCCTGGCGGCGGTCGTGGAGTGGGCGGGCGAGGTTGCCGATGAACAGCTCGAATTCGAGGCGGAACTTGGCGCTCAGATCCTGCGACAGCCATCCGGGGTCGGCGGTCGGCGCAGTTATTCGCACGTCAACGGTGCCCTCGAGCTCGGCGGCGCGTGCGCCGATCGCGTGCTGCATCGCAGCCGCCGCGGCCAGCGGAAAATCGATCCGCATGCCGGGCTTGACCAGCCGCGCGGCTTGCTCGTGGGTAAGTTGATGTGCGCGAAAATGCTCCTGCCAATCCATGAGCGGAGTTCTCCTGCCAGGTGATAATTGCGCGGTGCGTAGCTTGGACTTATCACCGGACGTGATGACCGCGCGACCTCGCGCTGTAGCATTGCGTCGGTGAACTTGTCCAATCGCGCGGCGGCGGTTAGCGTGCAGACATTGTGATCGTCGGCGCGACGCCGAGTGATCTGATGATGGAACCCCGCAGAGCGATGATTCTTCCCGCAGGCGACTTGCGCTACGAAATCCGGCGCGCGGGCGCGATCGTCGCGATCGAGGACTCGAGCTTCGACGGACATCGGATCGCGGGCGAGCGCCGTTTTGCGGACAACGCGAATCGCTACCAAGCGACCGCCGAGCTCGCAGAGGATTCGAGTATCGCGCGGATCACGCTCAGCTACTCGCGCGGGCCGTTCAATCGCACCGCCAGCTACGAGGCGGCCGGAGATTTTCTGCGCGGACAGATTGGGCGCAACGCGGTGACCGCAAAACTCGGACGGCTACGGGAGATCGATGCGGACCTGGTGATTTTTCGCGCGCTGATTATCGCGCGGGTGCGCGCGCGCGGACAGGTGCGATGGACCGGGCGAGTCGCCACGATCGATCCGGCCACTCTGGTCGCGGACTCGAACAAGCAATCCGCGCGATGCACCGACAGTGCGGGCCTTCGATGGATCTATGAAGCGCGGATGGGCGATCGCGAAGAGATCGAGCTCGACGCGGCGGGGCGGATTGTTGCCCGCCGCGATGATCGCGGCGTCGAAGCGATCCTGATCGATGCCGCGCGCGGCTAGCGGGTTATGCCGCAGCCCGAGTCCGCGGCATCTTGCAATCGCCGTCGAAGGTCGCGCCCTCGTTGAGCACCAGGCTGGGCGTGCTGATGGTGCATTGCGCGCGCGCGGTGGGGAGCAGCTCGACGCGTTCGCGCGCGGTGACTTCGCCGCTGAATGCGCCCGCGATTGTGACCTTGCCGGCGGAGATTCGCGCGCTGACGACGGCGCCGCTCGCGATGATCACCTCGTCGCCGGAAATTTCGCCTTCCGCCTCGCCTTCGATCTTGACCGGCCCCTTGAAGTGGAGCTTGCCCGAGGCTTTGGTGCCTTTGCCGATGCGTGACTCGAACGATGCGTCGTCAGGTGCCATGGTTACTTCCTTGAGTTGGTTGCGAGCCAGAGTATGGCGAGATTCGCGGGGGCGCCGCAATCAGCTGCGAGGTAACTAACATCCATCAGTGCTGGTTAAACCGTGCATTTGCGCTTTTGCACTCGAACGATATTCTCGCGACAATAGGCGGTCATGTCGAATTCCACTTTGATTGAACACGGACCGGAGCGGCCGGGCGGCCAGGGTCTCGACTCGAACCAATACGAATCGGGCGACCGCGCAATCCTTGCGCTACTCAAAGAGACGCGCGCGGCTGAACAGGTCGATTTGGTTGCGACCTGGCGCGGCGATGCGTACGAAGTATGGTCGCGCGGCGGAATGATCCGCTTCAAGCGTTATCGAAATTCGCACGGCGCGCTCAGCTTCGAGGTGATCGAGCAGGTCGGCGACAATCCGGTCGCGCGGCAGGATCCGTTCGCGGTCGCGACGATCGGCGAAGAGCTCGAGGCCGCGCGCTGCAGCGGAAATGCCGCCGACGATCCGAACCGCGCTTACTTCGAGCCGCATACTCTGACGCATCCCGACGCTTACGAGCGGCTCGCGCAGTTGTTCGACAGTCCGCGCGGCCCCGACCTGGTCGTGAGTCCCAGGGCATACGCGTATGGACTCCAGCCGGGGCAGCATGGCGCGCTCGACGTGGTGCAATCGCGCGCTCCGCTGGTGCTGAGCGGTCCGGGAGTGCGCCTGGGCAGGTTCAAGCTCGCGGCGCGGCAGGTCGATATCGCGCCGACGATCGCCAGGCTCATGCGGTTTCCGGAAATCGACGGACACGGACCGTCCGGGATGCCTGCGCGCACACTGCTGAAACGTCAGGATGGAATTGCGCTCGAAGATCTTATCGACGCGAATTCCGCGGCGCCCGAGGGCGTCTATCTGATCCTGCTCGACGGATTATCGCATACGGAGATGGTCTGGCAGCTGGAAAATAATCGCGCGGCAATTCCGAATCTCGCGACGCTGGTCGAGTCCGGCGCGATGCTCTCGCATGGCTCGATCGTCAACTTCCCCAGCATCACTTGGCCAAGTCATTCGACGATCCTGACCGGAGCGTGGTGCGGTCATCACGATGTCGTTAACCCGACGTTTCATCTGCGCGAGCATCGCCAGACGGTTCCGATCCAGGGAAATATTTTTGACGGCGAAGGCTACGTTAATCCCGCGGTCGAGACGCTTTACGAGGCGTTCAAGCGCGTGCGCGGCGCGGGCGCGATTACCGCGTCGATTCACGAGCCGCAGGGACGCGGCGCCGATCATGCGGTGTTCGAGCGCCGTGTAGTCGGCGACAAAGCGCGCCTTAGGGCTTTGACACAGGAGATGTCGAGCGACGTAAGCCCGCGCTGGATGGCCGACAATCAGCCCGGGATGTATCGCGAGGAGATCGTCGATGTGCGCGGGATGGCGCAGATGCTGGTCCTGTTCGAGCATTGCGGCGACGTTCCCCCGGTTTTTGTTGCGCACGAATTCGTGCTCACCGACGGCGCAGGCCATGACTACGGGCCGCATCATGCCGGCTTGCGCGAGGCGATCGTGCGCACCGATGCGCGAATCGGGAAAATCTTCGATACGCTGCGTGCGCGCGGGCTGTTCGATTCGACACTGTTCGTCCTGACCTCCGACCATGGGATGGCGGCGCAGCGGATCGAGCTCAAGGCGAATCCGGCATGCGAGCCGCAAAGCGCCGGAATCAAGGGGGTGTACGCCGAGCCGATGATCTATCTGCGCGATCTCGCGTTCGAGATCGAGCGCACTCGCGACCTGCGCAGCCTGCGCGTGACGGTGCTCGAGAACGATCACCTGCCCGACGGCGAGCGGCCGCCGGTCGCGGGTGCGCATGTCGTCGTGCGCGGGAGAAGTGATCGCGTGCTTGCGGAGATGACGACGGACGAATTCGGACGGGTCGCATGCGCGACGCCGGCGGATCTTTCCGATCGCGAAATCGTGCTCGAAATCGAGCATCCGAATTTCAACTGGCGTCAGCTTCGCGCCGACGCAACGCCGGTCCGCGACGCGCACGACACCGATATCAGGCATACGCTTTATCCGCGGGCGTAGCGGCGGGCGGGTTTGTCCCGGCGGCGCGCTTGCATGCTAATCTTTCCCGCCATGCATGACCTTAAGGGGAAAGTGGCTCTCGTTACGGGTGGAACGCGCGGCCTGGGACGCGCGCTATCGACGCGGCTGGCGGAACTCGGCGCTACGGTCGCGATGAATTATCGGCGCGATGAGGACAGCGCCGCGCGCACGCTCGAGACGGTGCGCGCGCTCGCCCCGCGTTCGATCCTGATCAAGGCCGACCTCGAGAACGACGCCGAGGTGCGCGCGATGGTTGCGCGGACGGCGGAGGAATTCGGGCAGCTCGATATACTTATCGCCAACGCCGCCGCGACCGCATTCAAGCCGCTGCTCGAATCCAAGCCGCACAATCTTCTGCGCACCTTCAACCTGAGCGTCGGTGGATTTCTGGCGGCGGTACAGGAAGCGGCCAAGGTGATGGGCGACGGCGGACGCATCCTGATGATCTCGGGCATCGACTCGATCCGCAACTTGCCGGGACACGGCGTGCTCGGCGCCGCGAAGGCCGCGCTCGAGAGCATGGTGCGTGATTTCGCTTTCGAGCTCGGGCCGCGCGGGATTACGGTCAACGGGATGAACGTCGGCTATATCGACACCGACTCGGCGCGCTACTACGCGCAATATCTCGGCGACGCGTACGAAGAATTCCAGCGCCGATGCGCCGAGCGCTCGGCGATCAAGCGTCTGCCGACGCTGGCGGAGGTCGCCGCCATCGCATGCCTGATCTGTCTGCCGGAAGCGAGCTATCTGACCGCACAAACGATAATGGTCGACGGTGGCTTCACCTTACATTTCCCGGGGGCGAAGTAGCACCGCACGACATGTCTGGCGAGCCGCGGCACGATGCGTGATTTTCATGTGTAGGTGATGTCCAACCGAACGCGTGTCCTGTATATCGGAGTGACGAACGATCTCCAGCGCAGGGTTTGGGAACACAAGAGTCGCGCTGAACCGGGATTCACCAACCGTTATCACTTGAACCGACTCGTGTATTTCGAGCACTATGACGACGCGGTCACCGCCATTGCGCGAGAGAAGCAGCTAAAAGGATGGCGCCGGGGTCGCAAGATTGTGCTGATCGAATCGTTGAATCCAAAGTGGAGCGACCTGAGCCGCGATTGGGATCAAGTTTGAGCTGCGAACGTGATGCAGCGGAGTAATCGCTTCGCGGAGATTCTTCGCTCCAGCAGCTTCCGCTCAGAATGACGTATGTCGATTAGCGATTCCGCGAATTGCGGCGGCGTTCGCGCAAAGCTCGTCTTGGGACAATTCAAGCCATCGGCTAGATTGTCATCCTGAGCACAGCGAAGGATCTCCGCGAAGCGATTAGTGCGCTGTGTTGCGCGTGCGACGAAACTAGCGGCATGGCGGCGCTACTGGCGTTTCGTGCCGAAACGCGGATCGATGCCGGTTTTTTCGATGGCGTCCGCGACCTCGGCGACTGCTTTCCAGCCTTCTGCGGGAATGTAGTTCATCTCGATGCGTGTGCCGTCTGGATCTTCGCATACCACCGAGTAATAGCCGGGCCAGAATGGGCCCGTGGCCGCCGGCGAGGTGATCTTCGCGCCGATCTCGCGCAGCATCGCATCGAATGCGTCGACCTCGGCACGCGACTGCGCGCGGAACGACAGATGATGCAATCCGACGCGGGCCTGCGAGAAACGATCGCCGTCAGACGCCGCTTTTCCGATCACAAACATGAATTCGCCGGTCGCCCATCCGACGCCATAGGGCGGAGCGTTGATGTACCGGCGCATCCCGAGATGGCGCATCACGCGATCATAGAAGGCCTCGCATGCCTCGAAGTTCGCAACGGTCAGAGTGATATGCGCAATCCCAGCGAACTCCATCGGCATCCTCCCGGCGCGCTCATTTGAGCGCAGCGCTGCGCGTGATCCGGATATTGCCCCATTTTCCAATTGCGCCCTGCCCGTGGCATGACACGCTGCCCTTGCCGGGCTGAAGATCCTTTTCGCTCATCAGGCCGAGCGCGAGCGTGCACGCTCCCAGTTTGAACGGCACGTTCGAGTAACGGCGCAGCTCCTTGCCGTCCATCAGAAAGGTGACGCGATCGGCGGCCGATTCGTAAACGATATCGAAATGATGCATCGCGCCCGAGGCGGTCAAGCCGCGCGCTTCCTCGAACAGACAGAAATAGCGCGGCCCCTGCTTAGGCTCGACCGCAGGCACGCCGGGAAACGGCAGCTTGCCGTACACGGTCGCGACGACGTCGTTGCCGACGAAGAAATCCAGCGCGGCACCGGTCGAGAAATCGAGCACGTTGAACGACACGAAGCCGTCGTAGAGGTCGCCCGGGTGTCCGCTGACAATCGTCGCCGAGAAATCCAGCGCAAACGAAATCGTTCCGCCCGGAGGCGGCGCGAAAGTCTGCGTGCTGAAGTACATGTGCTTGGCGTTGTCGAGTATCTGAACCGCGTCGTGATGGCGGGTGTACGGCACCGCGGCGACACGCAGAAAGCCGTCCTGGATAATCACTATGGCGTTAGGCTCCTGGTATTGCCAGAAGCCGCCGTCCTCGAGCGGAAAGCCGGCGGGAATCCATTGTCCCTGTCCGGTGATTACCGAAGCAAAATCTGAAAACTCGATTACTTCGTTTGATGCCGCGTGCTCAGTCTTGCTCATTTCGATGCGATTCCAGGTAGATGAGATTTGCGGCGCGCGATGTTGAATCGGCCGCGATCAAACGAAACCACGGCGTCCAATCGCGCGCAAGAGCGTCTCTGGAACGCTCGAATCGGATTGCCGATTTGTGAGAATCTCTGTGCGGAGGACCTCGCGATGGCGCTGTATGACAAGATCGGTATCGGATACGACACGACGCGATGCGCCGATCCGTACCTGCTGTCGCGGCTGTCGCTTTTTCTCCGTCCGGTCCGCGACCGCTGGCATCTGGATGTCGGATGCGGCAGCGGGAACTACACCATCGCGATGCGCGAGGCGGGCATTCGGATCGCCGGCCTTGATCTGTCGGCGCAGATGCTCTCGCGCGCGCATGCGAAATGTCCGGCGCTGCCGGTGTATCGCGGCCGCGCCGAGGCGCTGCCGTTTCGGTCAGGCGCGTTCGCCGGCGCGACCTGCACCTTCGTGCATCATCATATGGATGACCCCGTCGCCGCCTTTGGCGAAGTCCGCCGCGTGCTCGCGCCCGGCTCGCGCTTCGTAATCTTGAATGGCACTGTCGAGCAGCTTCAGCATTACTGGCTGAACGAATATTTCCCGAAGTCGCTCGAAAAGGCCGCCGCGCCGTATGCGCGCTTCGAGACCAACTCTGCGTTGCGCACTGCCGGTTTCACAATCGATAAGGTCGAACTGTATGAAGTCCGCGATGACCTTAAGGATTGGTTTCTGTATTGCGGCAAAAACAAACCCGAGCGCTATCTCGATCCCAAAGTCCGTGCCGGAATCTCGTCGTTTTCGACGGCTCCTGATGAAGACGAGATCGCGCGCGGCGTCGCGCGGCTCGAAGCAGACATCCGCAGCGGGCATATCAAGGAAGTGATGCGTTCGTACGCGTGGGACGGCGGCGACTATATGTTCACCGTCGCCGCGCGATGACGCGGGTCACACGCGGCACATCAGTGCGCCGTCGACGATGATCGATTCTCCGGTCACGAAGCCGGCGGCCGGCGAAACCAGGTAGAGCAGCGCGCCGGAAAGATCCTCGGGCGCGACCAGCCGATTCTCGGGCAGATATTTGAGCAGATTTTTCTTGAACTCCTCGCCTGAGTTGGCGGGTGAGGTAGCCTCGTCGAGCCATCCGGTCTCGATCGCGTTGACGCGGATTCCCCTGCGTGCCCATTCGATTGCCAGTGCGCGGGTAAGATTCAGCACCGCAGCTTTCGCCGCGCAATAGAGGCTCGCGTTGGGTACGCCGCGCTGCGCGAGGATCGACGTGATGTTGACGATCGCGCCTCCTCCCTGCCGCAGCATCACGCGGCCGCCCTCCTGGCACGCCATCCATATGGTCTTGAAATTATTTTCGATGACCCGATCAAATGCGCTGTCGTCGGCGTTCTCGGCGGCGCCGTACCATGGAGCGTCGAGCGCGTTTACGAGAATATCCAGGCGGCCGAATTGCTTCGCGGCAAGATCGGCGGTTGCGCTCAGGTCGGCGCGGATCGCCGCGTTTTGCGCCTGCACTATCGGCTTGCCGCCCGCGGCCTGAACCGCCTTGGCGGTCTCCTTGAGCTGTGCGTCGGTGCCGGGCTCGCGCGAGGCGAGCAGGATCTTCGCGCCCGCTTCCGCCAGCGTGACGGCGGCGGCGCGGCCGACAGGATGCTCGGCGCCGATCACGAGGGCGCCTTTTCCTTCGAGAGAAAAACCAGTCTGAATCGTTTCCGATGCCATGACATTCTCCCTCGAAATCAGTTTGGTAGACTCGGAATCGCGCCGGTTGGAAGAATTCCGCCTGCCAATCCGCCGCCGTCGATCGCGATCAGCTCACCGTTGATATGATTGGAGGCGTCCGAGGACAGGAAGATTGCGAGCGGACCGATCTCGGAGTCGTCGCCGGGGCGTCCGATTGGGATGAACTTGCCGCCCTTGAAAAACCTCATCATCTCTTCGTTGTGCGGAAAGATGCCGGGCACGATGCAATTGGTCTGGATGTTGCTGAGCGCGTAGGTCAGCGCGAGCGAGCGCGTGAGCTGAATCACGCCGCCCTTCGAGCATGCGTACATGTAGTTATGTTTGCCGCCGCGCAGTCCGTAGCCGGAAGCGAGGTTGACGATCTTGCCGCGATTCTGCTTGACCATCTGCGGTATCACGGCGCGTGCGGCGTAGAACTGGCTGGTCAGATTGGTGTCGAGTCCGCGCCGCCACTGCTCGTCGGTGATCTCCTCGATCGTTTTGCCGGCGGTTTCGTCTCCGCCGCCGGCGTTGTTGATCAGAATATCGATCTTGCCCATTTCCTTGAGCGCCGCCGCCGCCATCGCGTTCACCGCGGCGGAATCGGTCACGTCGGTGGGGACGATCAGGCACTTGCGCCCGGTCTTGCGCACCAGCTCCGCGGTCTCGTCGAGCTGCGCCTGGGTGCGCGAGGCCGCGACTATATCGGCGCCGGCCTCGGCGAACTTCACCGCCATCGCGCGTCCGAGCCCGCGCCCCGCGCCGGTGATGATCGCGACTTTGCCGTCGAGTTTCAGTGCGTCAAGAATCATGATTACACCTCGATGGAAGAACGCGCCTCGCGGCGCGCCCGCTTGCTAACTAACACAGGCGAGGCGGAGGGCAAAACCGCGCCGCGAAATTCCGCGCCGCGCTTTTGACGGCGCGAAACGACCGACCGTATAGTAGTTCTCATAGCAATCGTTCGTAATCTTTTGTCATTTTCGGAGGCCGATTCGATGCCGCTCAAAATCATGATGTTCTCCGATTTCATCTGCCCGTTCTGCTACATCGGGTTCGAAGTAATCCGCCGGCTGAAGCCCGAGTTCGATCTCGAACTCGAATGGCGCGGCTTCCAGATCCATCCTGATTGGCCGGCCGAGGGTCTGCCAGTGGAAAAGGTGCGCACGCCCAATGACATGGACGCGCGCAAGGATGCGTGGAAGCGAATCGCCGCGATGGCCGAGGCTGAGGGTCTGCCGATCAAGCCGCCCTCGATATTCACCAACTCGCGCGCGGCGCTGCTCGGATGCGAGTACGCGCGCGAAAAGGGCAAGCCCGAAGAATTTGAAGAGCGGGTATACCGCGCTTATTTCGTCGATGGAGAAAATATCGGCGACGAGAAAGTTCTTGCGCGATGCGCCGGCGACGCGGGGCTTGACGCAGCCGAGTTTGCGACCGCGATCTGGTCGCCGCGCTACGACTTGCGCCTCAAGAACAACACGCTCGCGGCGAATCAGCGGCAGGTGACGGGCGTGCCGACATTTTTCATCGGCGAGTTCGCGATGGTCGGTGCGCAGAGCAGCGACACGACGCGGATGCTTCTGAAGCGCGTGCGCGAA
>JBARDN010000008.1:0-2448 GCA_049795175.1 Binataceae bacterium (SeqCode)
TCAGGCCGAGATGGCGGATAATCCGCAACTCACCGAAATCGTGATCCACAATCTCAATCGCAAAGAACGGCTTCCGTTCGCCGACGCCGAGTTCGATGCCGCCGTGGTCACGGTTTCGATTCAATACATGACCCAGCCGGTGCGAACTTTTCGCGAGGTCGCGCGCGTGCTGCGGCCGGTTGCGCCGTTCGTCGTGACATTCTCTAACCGGATGTTCCCGACCAAGGCGGTCGCGATCTGGCATCACCTAAACGAGCACGATCGCGGTGGCCTGGTCGCGCGGTACTTTATGGATGCGGGCGGGTTTGAGAATATGGATGCGATCGACAGGAGCGGCCCGGCCGATCCGCCGAGCGATCCGATTTGGGCCGTCGTCGGGTACCGCAAGCGCGAGGCAATCATTTGATAAAAAATCGCGGGCTGCGCCATCTGGCGCTCAAGGTCAAAGATGTCGAACGCGCCAAGGCGTTTTACCAGCGCGTGTTCGGAATGAAGGTCGTGTGGCAGCCCGATCCGGAAAACGCCTACCTGAGCTCGGGATGCGACAATCTGGCGCTGCATCGCGGCGACGGCGGCGACCCGGCCGCGCAGCGCATGGACCATCTGGGCTTTATCGTCGAGAGTATCGCCGAGGTCGAAGCGGGATGGCGATGGGCGCAGGCCGAGCATTTGGAAATCGTGCATCCGCTGAAGCATCATCGCGACGGCTCGGTGTCTTTCTATATTCGCGATCCCGACGGCAACGTGATCCAGGCGCTCTACGAGCCTGCCACGAGCCCAATTCAATTCACTTCGTAATGGGCGCACCATCTGCGCCGGAGAACGATCGATGTTGAAAGGCCGCGCAACCGCCAATGCGTCGGCGGCATACGCCAGCCGATTCCCGCATCTGCCCGGAAATTTCCGCCCGATGCTCGGGCTCAGCGTTTCGTCGATCGGAATCGGCACCTATCTTGGCGAGCCTGACGCCGAGACCGACGCGGATTACGCAGCGGCGCTAACCGCGGCGCTAGCCGGAGGAATCAATCTCGTCGATACCGCGGTTAACTATCGCTTCCAGCGCAGCGAGCGGACGATCGGCAAGGTCATAGCCGCGATGACGGCGGCGGGAACGATCAAGCGCGAGGAGCTCGTCATCGCGACCAAGGGCGGCTACATCACGTTCGACGGCGAAGTGCCGCCCGACCCGCGCGGATGGTTCGACGAGCACTATGTGCGCAGCGGGATTGTCGCTCCCGGCGATATGGTCGAGGGCTCGCACTGCATGACGCCCAAGTGGCTCGCGACGATGCTCGAGATGTCGCGCGCGAACTTGGGGCTCGAGACGATCGATATCTACTACATCCACAATCCCGAAACTCAACTTGGCGAGGTCTCGCGCGCGGAGTTTCTTAAGCGGATGCGCGCGGCGTTCGAGACGCTCGAGGCGGCGGCCGCGGCCGGAAAGATTGGAGTGTACGGAATCGCGACCTGGAACGGCCTCCGCGCTCCGGCGACTGAACGCGGATTTCTTTCGCTGGACGAGCTCTGGCGTTTGGCGCACGAAGTCGCCGGCGACGCGCATCACTTTCGCGCGCTGCAGCTTCCTTACAACCTCGCGATGCCCGAGGCAGTCACGCGCTCGAATCAAACCGTCGGAAATCAGAAGGGCACGACGCTGACTGTCGCCGGCGCGATGGGGCTGGGCGTATGCGCCAGCGCGTCGCTGCTGCAAGGACGCCTCGCGAAAGGACTGCCGCAGATTCTCGGCGAGACCTTTCCCGATTTTTCATCCGACGCGCAGCGCTCGATCCAGTTCGTCCGCTCGACCCCGGGAGTCAACGTCGCGCTAGTCGGGATGAAGAGCGTCGAGCACGTACGCGACACGCTCGCCGCGGCGGCGCATCCTCCGGCAAGCGTCGACGAACTGATGAAGCTCTTCCGCCCCTCCGACGAAAAGAAGTAGTGTTGCGACCCGTCAATTGGACCGCACTGGCTACAGGCCGACATCAAGGGATCGACGGAGCTTGAGCAGGAACTCGATCCGGAAAAGGCCCGCGCGATCCTCGATCCGGCCTCAGGCTGATGATCGACGCGGTGCGGCGATACGACGGTTACATCGTGCAATCGATCGGAGATGGAATCTTCGCGCTGTTCGGCGCTCCGATCGCGCACGAGGATCATCGGCAGCGCGCGTTGTATTCGCCTCGCGGATGCTGGGACCGCTGCGTACCCGGCTCCAGCGCTCGGCTGGCCGAGGACTTACCAGGTTCGTCGGGCGCGAGCGCGCGGTGGAGGGCTTTCAACTCGGAAATCGACGCTGGTCCACGATGCGATCGTCTGAGGCCGTCCGGATGGCGAATCACGATGACAACCTTCCCTTGCGGCGCGAGGCTGGTTCGTTCCTCGATGATTCGCTAGCGTGCGTGATGCGCGCAGTTTCGTGCCGGAGGAGATATTCGTGCAAGT
>JBARDN010000009.1:0-34114 GCA_049795175.1 Binataceae bacterium (SeqCode)
CGCAGGTCGATGCGCGGATCCCTCCTGACGCAACGATCGCGAGCAACATCTCGCTTCAGTTTCTGCAGCTCTACATCCCGGGAAGTGATCGCCATTTCGTCGGGCTCAGCTCGTCCGACCCCGGCGAGAGCTTCACCGACTATCATCTGCATCGCTTGTTCGTGAAACGAACCCAAGGATGGACCGGACCGATCCCGCCCACGATATTCGTTGGCGACTCGATACCGCCGCTAGCCGAAAAGTTGCTCGCCAGCAAAGCGCGAAGCAGCGGCGGCGCCTACATGCTGCTATGCGCCCCAGAATCAAGCGAATACGGCACTGTGCTGAAGGACGAAATGGCAAAGCTCGACGCCGCCTTCACAATGACGCCGCTATTCGAGAACCGCGCGCTCGCACTCTTTCGTCTGACCCCGCCGTCATAGTTGCTTGATAGCCCAGGAAACGCTGGATAAGTGGAAGTGGATGAGGACACGGCTGTGCTTGGCGCAAAGGCGCCGTTTTTGCGGCATTTTATCGGCAAAAAGTGATATTGACACAACTTAGCACCTTCCGTACGTTCAAACATCTTACAAGGCAGGGAAATCAACGAAATGCGCGAATTTAGACAGATTTTCTTTACGTTTGCAGGAGCCGCAGCACTGGCAGCGGCGTTAATCGCCGTACCACCTCGAATCGCGAATGCGCAACAAGCGCAAGAGGACCAGGCGCAGAGTGCCGACTGGACGGCCAAGACGCCAGGCGCCGCAGTCGCCGAGCCAGACAAGGCTAAACCGCCGCTCGATATCGCTGGATGCTGGGGCGGCAGTATCGACGATGCCAATTCTGGCGCCGGTACCGGAGCCCTATTGTTCGTCCAGCACAAGAAAAAGATCGCCAAAGGCTCTGGCGCGCACCTTAGCGTCGGCGGTGGAATCACAGGTCCGCTCAAGGGGAAGGTCAACAGCACGGTATTCATTGCCACATTCCACGGGAAAAGTTGCAAAACCGTCGCGTTCACGGGTGGTATGTCATCGGGCAGCTTGGTCGGGACCTATATCCTGCGCAAATGCCTGGGTGTCACCTCGTCCGGTTCTTTCGATTTCACATTCGACTCAAGCGGCGCCGCCTGCAGTCAGTAGATAGGCCCAGAATAGAAATCGAGCGGCCCCACCGTAATGGGGCCGCTCTTTTGTTGTGCCTTGCTCGCCAGGGACTATTCTTTTGACCTTTTGCTACGGAAGGCTCGGCTAGAAATATAGCAGGACAATATCGGCCGCGATCCACAGCACGACCGCGAGCAAGAGGGGCCGGTCGCGGACCAATAGCCGCGCCGGGTCGCCGCCTTCATCGCGTTCGTCGATCAGGTACAGGTAGCGGAGGATCCCGAACGCGACGAACGGCACCGTCAGGGCGAGGCGATGCGTTCCGAGCTTCGCGCCGACTTCCGCCGAGGCGGTGTAGATCATGTAGCTGACCAGAGTCGCGCCCGCGACGATCGCGATCATCTGGTCGACCAGCCGGATGCTGTATTGCGATAGCGCTCCGCGATGCGCCGCGGCTCCGTCGCCGAGTACTACCAGCTCATGCCGGCGCCGCCCGAGCACCAGCAGCATCGCCAGCTCGAAGGTGATGAACGCGAGCCACGGCGATACTGGCGCGTCGATCGCGACGCCGCCTGCGAACGCGCGCAAAACGAAGCCAATCGCCACCACGATCACGTCGAGCACGACGTACTGCTTGGCCCACAGCGAATAGCCGAACTGAAGCGCGATGTAGAGCACGGCGATCGCGGTGAAATCGAGTCCGAGCGCGAGACTCAGCAGCAAAGCAATCGCGCCGAGCGCGACGGCGAAAGCGGCCGCCTCGATGACGCTCAGGTCTCCGCGCGCCAGCGGACGATCGCGCTTTTCCGGATTGAGGCGATCAGCTTCGCGATCCGAGATATCGTTCAGCACATAGGCGAGGCCCGACAGCGCGCAAAATGCTACCAACGCGACCACGGCCAGAATCGTGTCATGCAGGACAAACAGCCGATGGCTGAAAACCAGGGCTGCCAGCACCAGGCCGTTTTTGATCCACTGCCACGGCCGCGCGAGCATCAGCAGCGCGAATGCTCTACCGCGCTTGGCGACGCTTTTGGCGACGATGGTATCGGCGGCCTTCGCGATCGAAGCTGTGCGCATCGCGAAGCTCAATAGATTCCACGCTCTGGCGCTAGCGTCACCGTCTCGCCGATTGCGGGCGGAGTCCATGGGACGTAAACGCCATCGTGCCAGCGCATCCAGCGCAGCGAAGAATCCTCGAGCGGCACCGAGAACTTGTACAGCACCTGCTCGGGGTCACCTTGCGCATCCAGCGCCTCGACCACGACTGAAAACCCCGGCAGCTCCACCTGCTGCCCAATAGAAAAGTGATCGTTCGGACTGCGGATGAAGCGGCTGAACGTCGACGGGAAGAACCCTGACGGAAAGCGCACGCGCAGCGACCGCGGATCGACGCGCGTAATTTCGAGCGCGGCTCCCGCCGAGAGCGCCCTGATCCGCCGAGGCGACGGCAGTCCTTCGAGTTGCTTCACAGTCGATATCGCGGTGACGAGATAGATGTGCTCGGGCGGATTCACCAGGACCAGAGTTTGTGATGCGATCGCCGGGTCGTTCGGTACGCTCGCGATCGCACGCAGCATCCGCGCGCTGACCTTATCCTGGTATTTCATTCGCATGAGCCCGAGCGGCGGCGCGGCGAGCAGATGAAGCGGCAGCAGCACGATCACCGCCGCTTGCGCGAATCTCGTCCAAATCCGCGACGCGGGTACGGCGGATACGCGCGCGAAGGCTGCTTGCGTCAATTGCGCGAGCAAACCCATCGAACCCAGGCCCACGAAACTCAACAAGCGATTCTCGGGGCCGATCGCCGCGATCGGCACCATCGACAGCAGCACGCCCACGCACCAGAACCCCGTCATCCGATCGCGTATCGCCAGTGGAATGAAAAGCGCAGCCAGGATCGCGACGACGATCACGCCGAAGATAAGCATATGCATCGCCGCCGGGGTGCCTGGTGCTGAAATCTGGCTCATCTCCGCAGGGATCGGCGTCCATTGCCCCATCAGCAGAAATGTCACGTGCCGCCATGACGCCGCGGCGAAGCCGAGCGGGTCGCGCAGAGGGTCGATATAATAACCGGAACCACTGGAGCCGAAGTTGCCGAGACGATAGACAATCGCCCACGCGCCGAACACCGCGGTGTGCGGCAAGAGCGAACGGATTTTTGTCCACAACGTTCCACGTTCGAGAATCAGCGCGTATGCGAACAGGTAGGCCGCGGTCGCGACCCCCTCCTCACTGGCCGACAGAGCCAGCGCAAGCAGGAAGAGGCTCAGCCACAGATCCCATTGCCGTCGATGTTCTCTCCATCGGACAAAGGTCAGGAGGCTGAAGAATCCGAAGCAGCAGGCGATGAGCGCATTGCGATTTGCGAGGTACTCCGCCGGAATCACGTGCGCACTGTCGAGCGCATAGAGAAGCGCCGCCAGTCCTGCTACCCAGGTCGCGCCCAACACTTCGCGGTAGAGCAGCGCGGCAGCGAAGACCGCAGCAGCGAACCACAGCAGACTGTGCAGATGCATCAGGGCCGGATGGTTGGGCCACAGGCGATAATCGAGCATGGCGGTGAGCGTGCTCGTGTAGCGCAGGAACGCCAGATGCAGGTTGAGCGAACCCCACCAGGGCATCGAGCCGAAATCCATCTGCCTCAGGTTGTGCGCGCGATCGATGTATTGGACAAACATATTAATCGGCCTCGAATCGCCGTGACCGAGTATTGTGGCGCGCTGGAAATAGTCGTCGAACTGCCAGCCTGCGCCGAGCGCCGGGAGCATCCCGATGGCGGCCAGGACGGCGACTACCAGCGGCATCCAGCGGTCCGCGAGCGCAGTCCTGATGCCGGCCGCCGCGCGCCGCGGCAAAGTAGCTGGATTCAACTGGTCTCCGGCCCGAAGGTTCGCCGGAGGTTCTGTGGCTTGTTCATTGTGGTTGGGCATAATATTATGGTAAGCTATATATATATGGTTAACTATGTCAATGCAGCCGGGTGCCTGCGGCTGGTTTTTGCCCCTGCCGCAGAATGCGGAACGGCGCGGGGCAATTCCCTTCGCCGCTATCGGCGTGTAGTTCATTAGGCCATGGGATTGCGCCAAGAGAAGAAAGCGGAGCAGCGCCGCGCGATCCTCGCGACTGCGATCGCGCTGTTCTGCAAGCGCGGCTACGAACAGACCCGCGTCCAGGACATCGTCGCGCGCCTGCGCATCAGCGAAGCGACTTTCTTCAATTATTTTCCGACCAAGGAAGCGCTGATACAGGAGTTCGCCCTCGAACAGCTTGAATTCTCGATCGCCACGGTAACGGCCGAGCTCGAGCACCACGATTCGAGCATTCCAGACCGGATTCGCAAGATCATGCTTGGTTGGGCGCGCTCATGGGACGCGGACCCGGAGTTCTACACGCTGGTCGCGACCCGCTCGCGAATGCTGTCGGGACCGCAGACGGATCTGCTGCGCGAAAAATCAATGCGGCTATACGATATGTACGAAGAACTGTTCTCCGAAGGACAACGCCGTGGGGAGATCCGATCGGATAAGGTCGCTTTGCACCTTGCCGAGATGCTCGAAGGCATGCTCATCAAAATTGCGGAGAACTGGATGTTCGGATGGTGGAAAGACCGGACCGAGCCGCTCGAAGAGCGTTTCATGAACGCGGTGAACGTCTTCCTCGACGGATGCGCGCCCGCCCGACGCGACGCATCACGATCGCCGCGCGCAAATTCCGCGATCAAATCCAAAGCCAAGCGCGTCAAGCGCCCAGTCCATAAAAATTAATTGAGATGGGTTTGCGTTTGTGCGACGGGACCCAGCGCGCCGGTTGCAGCATTTTGCCAGCGAGCAGCGATTCAGGCATAACTTAACGCCCTCGGAGTGACGGTCGCGGGTCAAGGATCGCGTAAACCGGTACGCGCAGCGCGCAACACTTGACGTAGCCGCCGGCCACGCGCGTTTTATGCTTTGCCGAAGTTTCGGCCCGCGCTACGTTAAGGACTTTGGCATCGCTGACTGTGTGAGTGGGGTAAGTTGGCGCGGAAGATTTGAGAGCTTGCGAAAAGAGTGACTGTATCCAATTTTTCACGGAGGCGGGGTATGAAGTTTCGGTGGGGGATTATCTTCTTTTTTGCCTGGTTAGTGGCATGTGTGGCGGGATGCGGAAGCGGGAGTGACAGTGGAGGTGGTAGCGGCAGTGGAAGTCGAAGCTTGGCGACGCAATCTCACTTCGACGCGCAGGTTGTCGAAACCGATAATCCGCAGGTCGCGCTCTACACTTTGACCTTGCCGAAACCTGGCCAGGTCACCGTCGAATTCCACAGGGGCGGGCACCACCGCCTGAAGACCTGGCCGGTCGCGTCGTCCAACGAGGACGGAGCGGTGAACATCCTGGTCGCCGGTATGCTGGCCAACAAAACGTATCATCTGCGCGCGCACGTCAAGTATTCCGACGGCACCGGCGCCACGGATACCGACCACATCTTCACCACAGGCGCGCTGCCCTCGGGCATGGATCCTACCGTAGATGTCAGGACCGCACCGGGACGAAGGCCGCAGCCGGGCGTGGAGATGGTCGATGGGTCGGGCGGCAATGCCCCAGGTCTGTTTGCGATCGATCTCAAGGGCAACGTTATCTGGACCTACAACTTTCCCGATCAGCTGCCGGGTGAATCGGTGCAGGGAGTTAAGATGCTGCCGAACGGCGACATCGTGCTGGTGGTGGGACCGAGTTCCTCCAGCGCGCTCAGGCAGGCGGTTGCAGAGGGCACGCCGACGGCGGTGCGGGAGATCAACCTGGCGGGCGACATCGTGAAGGAGATCACGATCGCCGGGCTGAACACCAGCCTGGCGGCGGCGGGATACTCGAACCTGACCCTGCAGGTGTTTCATCACGACGTGACAGCGCTGCCCAACGGCCACTGGCTGGTGCTGGCAAACATTCTGCAACAGGTCACGCTGACCGGCGCGAGCGCGCCAACCACGGTGCTGGGAGATGTGATCATCGACCTCGATACCAGCCTGAATCCGGTCTGGGTGTGGAATGAATTCGATCATCTCGACGTGAACCGGCATCCGTTCAATTTCCCGGACTGGACCCACACCAATGCAATCGTGTACTCGCCGGATGACGGCAACTTGATCGTTTCCATGCGCCACCAGAACTGGGTGGTCAAGGTGGATTACAACGATGGGAAAGGGCAAGGCGACATCTTGTGGCGTTTGGGGGCGGGCGGCGACTTCACCCTCGAAGACAGCTCCGGAAATGCCGACAGCAATCCCGCGGACTGGTTTTACGCACAGCACGCTCCATCATTTTTCTCGTCGAATACCAGCGGTGTCTTCTCTCTTGGCTTGATGGATAACGGCGACGACCGCGCATTTTCAGACGGCACCAACTGCGCGGTGCAGGGCAATACACTTTGCTATTCCACGGTCCCTGTCCTGCAGGTGGACGAGAACGCCCAGACTGCGAGCTTCCAGTTTCATCAAGTGCTTTCGCCGAGCGTATACAACGTCTGGGGCGGCAACGCGGATCAACTCGAGAACGGCAACCTGGAATACGATCTGTGCGGAGAGCAGACCACACCCGGGAGCAGCCAGGTTTTTGAGGTGACCGATAAGAGCAATCCGCGGACGGTATGGAAGATGTCGCTAACCGGCGCCAATGCCTACCGGGCGTTCCGAATACCGAGCCTGTATCCGGGAGTGCAGTGGAGCGGGACAAACTTCTAGTCCAAATCGGAGAAACACAACCACATGGACCCCGCTTCCGTCCTATGCGGCTGTCGATAAATGTCGAATTGTTGTCCGTCATCCTGAACGGAGGCTGCCCCTTCGACGTTGTTCAGGGCAGGCTCCGTGAAGGATCTCCGCGAAGCGATTAGTGCGAAAAGTCGGAGTTGGTTGCACTAATCGCTTCGCGGAGATCCTTCGCCTACGGCTCAGGATGACAGCAACGGAGGTGTGCGAGAAAATCGACCGGCTCGTCTATGCGGCAGGGCCGCCCCAGCGGCGGCGCGTCAGCGCGTACGCGGGCCATACAGTAAACGACAGCGCGAGTGCGATCATGAAATCGCGCTGTCCGTCGCCGGTTCCCAGCGCCAGCGTGAAGGTCGCGATCCACGTGACCAGCGGCAGCGCCGCAACGATCCACAAGCCCATCCTGCCGCCGCCAATCGTGAACCTCCCTTCGCGGTTCGGCGCGAGCGCGCGCAGCCGCACCAACGCCGTCATCTCGAGCGCGAGCGCCGCCATGTAAAAGAATACGTCGAGCACCACCAGCGCGACGAAGCCGAGCGGAATCAGCAGGGTGAAGACTACGCAGGAGGCGAGGATCGCCTTGACCGGGGTCTCGGTCGTGCTCCAGATGTCGCGCAGCGGCGCCGGCAGATAACCCTCGCGCGCCAGCACAAACGGCATCCGCGAGACCCACAGCATCGCGGCCTCGAACACCGCGAAAGCCATTACGCCGCCGCCGATCGCGAGTGCGCCGCCGAGGACCGGGCCGCCCAGCCGCGCACCCTGCTGAGCGAACGATCCTTCGTGCCAATTCGCCGCTCCGGTTGCGCCCGACAGGCAGACCGCCAGCGGCAGCAGGTATCCGGCGACGATAATCGGCAGCGCGACGGCGATCGCGCGGATATAGTTGCGTTGTGGATTCTCGATCTCGGCCGAGACCACGCTCAGATTTTCCCATCCGCCGAAATTCCAGATGACCACGATCAGCGCCGCGCCCAGCGCACCCATCGGATCGGTGCCAAACAGCGGCGCCGTCGGCATCGCGAAGTGCGCGATCTTCCCGAATCCCAAAATCACCATCGCGACGAATGGTGCGATCAGAATTATCGCCAACGCGATCGACGCCTCGCCGACCGGACGCACGCCTGCGATATTCAGGAGTCCCGAGAGCCATACCACGCCGATTCCGATCGCCACTTGCCCTATCGGTCCGACCGGCATGATGAATGACAGGTACGCGGCGAACAGCACCGGATAGATCGCCATGTCCACTGCAGTATAGAGAATCGTCAGATACGCCTCGACGAAGCCGGCGAACGGTCCCAGCGCGCGCTTGACCCAGAAGTAGAATCCGCCCTCGATCGGCATCAGCGCGGTCAGCTCCCCCGCCATCAGCGCCGTCGGGAGCGAGAGCGTGAGCGGCACGACGAGGCATAGCAGCAGCACCAGCTTGGGCCCTCCGGCGCTGACCGCGTCTTCCAGGCCGTACGCGCCGCCCGACACCACCAGGTACATCACGCAGACCAGCGCAGGCAGTCCGAGCGCGCGCCGCGGCAAGCTGTTGCGACGGGCCGCGGAAACCTCGCGCGGCGCCGGTCGTAGTTCTTGGGGTGAGTCTTCTTGAATCGGCAATGCAGTTCTCAAAGGCAATTACGCAGGCAATTCACAATTGCAATGTAGCGGATTGGCTGTATCGGAGCGCTGCCCGATCGGCAAGCGCGCGATTTCAATGCGGACCGACGTTTATGCGGTCGCATCCTTGCCCGCATAGCATGTAATATAGGCGTGATTAGGGGTGCCCGGCGCGGTCCCCATACGTTGACGGTCGGCAATTCGTGGTGTTAGCTGTAAGTGAATACTTCCCGAACTCCTCGTCTCTACATGGATAGAACTTTCAACTACGCGCTCGCCGCGCTGATCCTCTGCCTTGCGACGGCGGCCGGATGCGACCAGATACGGGAATTGCGCGGGATGCCGGTGCAGACCGTCAGCAACGCCGCTCTCAATCCGTTCGGCGGGACGCCCGCGGTCGAGATTCCAGCCGACGCAAAAGCGATGGGCGCATTCCTGGTCGCGGAATATGCCTCCGATGAAGGGGACCACGAAGCCGCGCTCAAGGGCTACGAAGACGCGGTCGCTGCCGATCCCACCAACTCCACTTTGCGAGTGCGGCTGGCGACGCTCTATGTGCGCGACGGCCGTCTGAAGGAAGCGTTGACCCAGGTCAATGAGGCGCTCAGGAACAAGCCCGATTCGGTTGACGCCCGCCTGCTGGCGGCCGGAATCAGCGGTGCGCTCGGCGACGATGCGACCGCCGAGGCGGATTACAAGCAGGTCCTGCAGGAAAGTCCGCAAAACCAGGAAGCCTATCTGTATCTCGGCACGCTCTACGCCAAGCAGGGCAATTTCGTGGAATCCGAGCAGACTTTTCAGCATCTGATCGCGCTCGATCCCAATTCGTTTCTTGGCTATTACTACGCCGGCCGCGTGATGGTGGCGGCCAAGAAGTACGACAAGGCCGACGGATACTACCAGAAGGCGCTCGAGCTCAATCCTGATTCCGAGCTGGTGATGCTCGATCTGGCGACACTGCGGATTTTGCAAAACAAGCCCGACGAAGCGACCGCGTACTACAAGAAGATCATCCAGATAAATCCGAACAACGAATTCGTGCGCAATCGTCTGGCCGAGGTTTATGTCGGCCAGAAAAAATACGACCAGGCGCTCGGCGAGCTGAAGCAGCTCGAAGGAATTCAGACCAATCCCGTCGATACCCGCACCAAGATCGGACTGCTCTATTTCCGCCGCGGCGATTTCGATCAGGCGGCCACGGAATTCAACCTGGTGCTGGGCTCCGAGCCCAACAACACCGAGGTCCGCTATTATCTTGGCACCGCGTACACCGAACTTAACGAGAACGATCGCGCGGTCGATCAGTTCAATAAAATTCCCGACTCTGACGATCACTACGTCGAGTCGCGCCTGCAACTCGCCTACGTTTACGACAAGCAGAACAACTACGATCCCGCGATCGCGGCGCTCAAACAGGCGCTGGCCAAAAAGCCCGCCGACCCCGAGATTCTGGGCTTCCTGATCGGCGTGTACCAGGAAAAAAAGGACTATCCCGACGCGATCGGCGTCGCGCGCCAGATGGTCGCGCTCGATCCCAAGAACGACAAATATCATTTCACCCTCGGCGCCGTGCTCGATCAGGACAAACAGCGCTCCGACGGGATGGTCGAGATGAAAAAGGCCATCGACATCAATCCCGCCAACGCGCAGGCGCTCAACTACCTTGGCTACACCTACGCGGAAGAAGGCAGGAACCTCGACGAAGCCGAAAAGCTGATCAAGCGCGCGCTCGATATCGAGCCCGAAGACGGTTTTTATATTGACAGTCTCGGATGGGTTTACTACCAGAAGGGCAATTACCCGCAGGCGGTCGAACAGCTCGAACGCGCGGTCAATCTGACCAACAGTGATCCGACCATTACCGAGCATCTCGGCGACGCATACAGCAAGCTGGGCAAGATCCAGGCGGCGTCGCGTGAGTATCAGGACGCGCTGCGGAAATCGCAGGAGCCGGAACAAGTCGCGCGGCTGAAGGACAAGATCCAGGTTCTCGAGAATTCGCAGAATGCCGCCGGGCATTAGCGACGGCGCGCCGTGCGCGAGCCTCGCACGGCTGCTGCTCTTTCTTGGCGCCTCAGGATTGCTCTTCTCTGCCTGCGCGACGGTCGCGCCCCCGCAATCGCCGCAAATTACCGCCGCCGCGCCAATCAGCCAGTCTGCCGAGCTGAGCGCGATGACCGCGCGTCTGGCCGAGCGCGACCGCGCGCTCGTCTCGATGCAGACCGCGGCGATAATGGAGTACACCGCGCCCGATCGCCACGCCAAAGCGCGCGAGAATATAACAGTCAGCCGTCCCGCCAGTCTGCGGGTCGAGGCGATGTCGCCGTTCGGCGTCGCGCTGATCGTCGCGACCCACGCGGGCCAGCTCGAAATTTTCGAGCCGTCAAAGAACAAGCTCATCCACGCCGCCGCCAATGCCTCGACGCTCGATCAGTTCGTGCAAATTCCGATGGAACCCGCCGACGCGGTGACCCTCCTGCTGGGGATTGCGCCCGACACGGCGCACATCGCCGCAAGCGCGCCCATCGCGATCACCAACGAACATCCCGACGCTGATAGCATCGCCACGATGACTGTGGGCGCGTGGCGCGACGCAAGTGGCGGGACGCGCGAGCTCGGATTCGAGGACGGCAACCTCGCGCTAGTCCGGCGGCGCGATGCGGCCGGTCATATCGACTACGAGGTCCGCTATCGCGACTATCACGACATCGGCGGGGTGATGTTTCCCTACGTAGTAGAAGCCGACTTCCCGCCCGCGCACAGCCATCTGACGATCAAATACGATCGCCCAATAGTGAACGGCCAAATCTCGCCAGCACTTTTCGATCTAGCACCGGCGACCTGAGGCGACATCTCTTCGTCCATACCCTCTCCCCCGGGAGAGGGCGGCCTTTCCAGTCCACGGCGGCAGATCAGACACCGCCGATTCGACTTACGCTCGCGTAATTTGCCAGCTAAGCTTGATCGCGTCCCGCAATCCGTATCGACGCGGCGCGGGCGAAACCTGATGCCTGCGCATCCGACAGAATTTCTTCGCATCGCCGCAATCGCGATCACCGCGCTCGCATGCGCCAGCGGATGCCGCGTCAATCGGCCGAAGATCAATCACGCACGTGAGCAGATTCTCTACGACGCGACCTCCGCCGATCCCCGCACCTTCAACCCGATTCTCGTCACCGATGCGACTTCCGGCGCGATCGTCGGCGATCTGTTCGAGACCCTGATCCGCGTCGATTTGAAAACCTTGCTGCCCGAGCCCGGCCTCGCCGAGAGTTGGGATATCTCGCCCGACCAGAAGACCATCACCTTCCACCTGCGCCACGGACTCAAGTGGTTCGACGGCGCTCCGCTCGACGCGCGTGACGTCGCGTTCACCATGAAGGTCATCTACGATCCCAAAGTCGCCAACAGTATTCGCCCGAGTCTGATGATCGACGATAAACCGATCGAGACGGTGCTGATCGACAACTACACGATCGCGATGCATCTGCCGCGCCCGTTTGCGCCGCTGCTATACGAGGCCGCCGGGCTGGCGGTGCTGCCGGAGCATACGCTGGGAGCGGCGTGGGCCGCCGGCAAGTTCAATCAGATGTGGGGAATCAACACGCCCGCGAACCAGATCATCGGCGACGGCCAGTTCAAGATGACGCACTACCTCCAGAGCCAGGTCGTGCAGTACCAACGCAATCCCGACTTCTGGATGAAGGACGAGCATGGCGGCCAGCTTCCGCGCCTGCACGGCAAGGCGATCATGATCGTCCAGGATCAGAACACCGACTATCTGAAGTTCCTCTCCGGGCAGACCGACATCTACAGTCCGCGGCCCAAGGACGTGATCGATCTTAAGGACAAGGCGCACGCGCTCGGCATCACCGTGCAGGAGATCGGCATCGACACCGGCGAGCTGTTCTTCTCCTTCAATCGCAACCCGAAACATTTCGTGCACAACGGTGTGACCGACCCGAAACTCACCTGGTTCACCGATCCGAATTTCCTGCGCGCGTTCGCGCATTCGATCGATAAGCAGGGGATCATCAACCTGTGCTATCACGGGCTTGCGGTTCCGGCGGTCGCCGAAATTTCACCGGCCAACAAGATCTTTCACAATCCGAACCTGAAAGATTACGACTATGATCTGGCCGAGGCTGCGCGCCTGCTCGAAGCCGGCGGTTATCATATGATTCGTCCCGGGGTGCGCGCCGATTCGCACGGCAACCCTCTTGTGTTCACGCTGACCACCAACGCCGATTCGCAGGAGCGCCAGCAGATGTGCGCGATCCTGAAGCAGGATCTCTCGACGCTGGGAATCCAGGTGAATTTCCGCCCGCTCGATTTCCAGACCCTGATCGAAAAGCTCGATTCGAACTTCGATTGGGACTGTATCCTGATGGGCTTCACCGGCGGCTTCGAGCCCAACGACGGCGCCGACTTTCTGCGCTCATCGGGCAACCTGCACATCTGGTATCCCGATCAGAAAACTCCGGCGACACCGTGGGAAGCGGAGATCGATCATTTGATGGACCAGGGCACCGCCGTGATGGACCCGCTAAAGCGCGCGCCCTATTACTGGAAGATTCAGGAAATTCTGCATCAGCAGTTGCCGATTATCGAAACCGTGCGCGGCACGCGCTACGCCGCGTGGAAAAATTCGCTCGAGAACTACCAGCCGACAGTCTGGGGGCTGTACCATCCGGAATGGATCGAATTCAAACCGAATTGAAGCACCGCGCGCGAACCGCGCCGCGCAGCTAGCCGGACGGGCATGGGACGTTTTCTTATCCGCCGCCTGATCAACATGATCCCGCTGATTATCGGGATCACGTTTCTCTCGTTTCTGGTGATGTCGCTGGTGCCGGGAAATTTTCTCTCGACGCTCAAGCTTAACCCGCGCATCTCGCCGCAGGTCATCAAGCAGATGGAGGCGCAGTTCGGGCTCGACCAGCCGCTCTTGATTCGCTACGTCAAATGGCTGTGGTCGGTGCTGCACCTGAACCTCGGCATCTCGCTCGCCTACCGGGTCAGCGTCACTTCGCTCATCACCACCCGCGCGATCAATACGATCATCCTTTCGGCATGCGCGATGCTGTTTGCGTGGGTAGTCGCGATCCCGATCGGGATCATCGTCGCGGTAAATCAGAATTCAATCTGGGATCGCGTGCTGTCATTTCTCGCGTTTTTTGGAATGTCGGTGCCGAATTTCTTTCTCGCTTTCCTGATGATGTGGGTGGCGCTGCAGACCGGTTGGTTTCCGATCGGCGGCACTTATTCCGTGGACTACTCGACGCTCGACTTCTGGTCGCAGATCGCCGACCGCATCAACCATCTCATTCTGCCGGTGTTCGTGCTCGGCCTGGCCGGGATGGCGGGGCTGATGCGCCTGATGCGCTCGCAGATTCTCGAGATCAAGAACGCCGAGTTCGTGCGCACCGCGCGCGCCAAGGGACTCTCCGAACGCGTCGTCATCTACAAGCACGTGCTGCGCAACGCGCTCAATCCTTTCGTCACGATGGCGGGATACTCGCTGGGCGATCTGCTCGGCGGCGCCGCGCTGGTTGAAGCGGTCATGAACCTGCAAGGCCTCGGACTGTTGCTGCTCGACGCCGTGCGCCAGCTCGATATCTATCTCGTGATGGGATCGGTGCTGGTCGGAACCGTGCTGCTGCTGGCGGGCAACCTGCTCGCGGATATCGCGCTGGTCGCGGTCGATCCGCGAGTCGATTTTTCTTCGACGGCGCAGCAATGAGCGCGATGCCGGGAATGCTGGGGCAATCGGGACCGCTGGCCGAGCCGATGGCGGTGCCGGTTAAGTCCACCGGCGTCGCGCGTGAATGGCGGCTCGCATCGTGGACCGTGCGCGCGTCAGCGATATGCCTCATATTGTTTTACCTGTTCGCGGCGGCGTCGCCGTTTTTCGCGCCCTACGACGACACCTATCAGAATCGCGCGATGCCCGATTGTCCGCCGATGCGCCTGCATCTGGCCGCGCCGTCGAATTGGACGGACGGGTTCTTCTACACGCATCCGATGCGCCTGGTCGATCCGGTCGAGCGCAACTACGCGCCCGACCTCGCGCGCCGCACGTACGTGCACATTCTTTCGCGCGGGCATCTGTTCACCACCGACTCGACGAAGGATCGTTTCTACCTGTTGGGCAGCGACTCGCTCGGGCGCGACCTGTTCTCGCGAATCGTGTACGGCTCGCGCGTCAGCATGATGGTCGGACTGATCGGCGTCGCGATCAGCTTCTCGCTCGGGATTACGATTGGCGCGCTCTCCGGCTACGTCGGCGGCTTGACCGACAATCTCATCATGCGATGGTCCGAGATCGAGATGTCGCTGCCGTCGTTTTATTTTCTGCTCGCGCTCGCCGCGATCATCCCGGCCGGGATGAGCACCACCGCGACGTTTTTCATGATTATCGCGATCATGAGCTTCATAAGCTGGGCCGGCTTTGCGAGGATCATCCGCGGGATGGCTGCCTCGGTGCGTTCGCGGCCGTACGTCGAAGCGGCGCGCGCGCTGGGCGCGTCGCGCTGGCGGATCATCACGCGCCACGTGATCCCCTCCGTACTCGGCTACTCGATCGTTGCCGCCACGCTGTCGATCCCGGGCTTTATCCTCGGGGAGAGCGCGCTCTCGCTGCTGGGATTAGGAATCCAGGAACCCGCCGCCTCATGGGGTAACCTGCTGGCGCAAGCCCAGGACGTGCAGAGCCTCGCGCGCTATCCGTGGATTCTGATCCCCGGCGTCTTCATTTTCCTGGCGGTAATGTCGTTCAATTTTCTGGGTGACCACCTCCGCGACCGTATGGATCCCTCAAATGCATCTTGATTTCTGATTCCTCCGGCGTTGACTGAGAAGTCGATTTTCTCGCAAACGCAGCGATGGTGTCATCCTGAGCCGTAGGCGAAGGATCTCCGCGAAGCGATTAGTGCAACCAATCTGGGCTTTCCGCACTAATCGCATCGCAAAGATCCTTCACGGAGCCTGCCCTGAGCGACGCCGAAGGGGCAGCCTCCGTTCAGGATGACGGACAAGAACTCAGAGATTATCGACAGCCTCGTTTGAAACGGGTGAGGATTGAGGACGGGTGCAGCCTGCCACATCGCTGCGCCGTTCAACCCCGTCTGGTCCGGCACACACGCCCGATGCTACCCTTACACACCTGTGGCGCCACTACTCGAAGTCAAATCGCTCAGCACCTCGTTCTTTACCGGCGAAGGGGAGGTGCGCGCGGTTGACGGCGTGAGCTTCTCGGTCGAGGCGGGGAAGCTGATGGGTATCGTCGGCGAGTCGGGCTCGGGCAAGACCGCGACGGTTCTTTCGATCATGCGGCTATTGCCCGAGACCGCGCGAATCACGGGAGGCGAAATTCTCTTCGAGGGCAAGGACCTGCTGAAGCTCCCCGAGCCCGGGATGCGCGCGATTCGCGGCGCGCAGATCGCAATGATTTTCCAGGAGCCGATGACCTCGCTCAATCCGGTCTTCACGATCGGCAGCCAGGTCGGCGAGGCGGTGCGGCTGCATCAGCATACCGCGCGGCGCGAAACCCGCGACCGCTCGATCGAGGCGCTGCGGATGGTCGGAATCGCCGACCCCGAGCGGCGCATCGCGGATTATCCGCATCAGCTTTCCGGTGGGATGCGCCAGCGGGTGATGATCGCGATGGCGCTGGCGTGCAACCCGAAAGTGCTGGTCGCCGACGAGCCGACCACAGCGCTCGACGTGACAATCCAGGCGCAGATTCTCGATCTGATTCGTGAGCTGCAAGGGCGCCTCGGACTCGCGGTGATCCTGGTGACGCACGATCTGGGAATTGTCGCCGAGTATGCCGACGACGTGACGATTCTTTATTCCGCGCGCGTGATGGAACAGGCGTCGTCGCGCGATCTATTTGCAAATCCGCTCAATCCGTATACGCGCGGATTGCTGGCGTCGATTCCCGGAATCGACGGCGCGCGCCGCGAACGACTGCAGGCAATTCCCGGCTCGATCCCGAGCGCGCTGCGGCCACCCTCCGGATGCAGGTTTCACCCGCGATGCCCCCGCGCGATTCCCGAATGCGCTCAAACCGTGCCGCCGCTTGAAGCGAAGGCGCCCAATCATTATGTCGCCTGTATCCGCGTCTGATCCCGCGCGCGCGCCGTCCGCGTCGCCCGACTCGGGCGCGGCGCTGGTCCGCGTCGAAAACCTGAGCAAGGAATTTCCCGCCGGCAGTGACGCGCTATTCGCGCGCGAACGGCTGACGGTCAAGGCGGTGACTGCGGTCAACCTCGAAATCTTTCCCGGTGAGACGC
The DNA here is from genome assembly GCA_049795175.1 of Binataceae bacterium (SeqCode). Lineage (GTDB taxonomy): Bacteria > Desulfobacterota > Binatia > Binatales > Binataceae > JBARDN01. The sequence goes on from JBARDN010000009.1 coordinate 16,738, forward strand.
TCGGCCTGGTCGGCGAGTCAGGTTCGGGAAAATCCACGCTTGGCAGATTAATCCTCAAACTTCTCGAGCCGACTGCCGGCACGGTCTGGTTCGACGGACGCGATTTGCAGGCTCTTGGACGTGCGGAGCTGCGCGCATTGCGGCGCGAGATGCAGCTCGTGTTCCAGGATCCGTACGCGTCGCTCAACCCGCGGATGAGGGTGCGGGCGATCGTCGGCGAAGGAATCGAGATTCATCACCTCGCGCACGGCGCGGAAAAGGAAAAGCGCATCGCCGAGCTGCTCGAGATGGTCGGTTTGGGCGCGGACACGATGAATCGCTATCCGCACGAGTTCTCCGGCGGCCAGCGCCAGCGGATCGGAATTGCGCGCGCACTCGCCGTCGGCCCGCGCTTTATCGTGCTCGACGAGCCGGTCTCAGCGCTCGACGTTTCTATCCAGGCGCAGATTATCAATCTCTTGCAGGATTTGCAGGAGCGTTTGCATCTGACCTACCTGTTCGTCGCGCACGACCTGCGCGTCGTCGAGCACATCAGCCGCCGGGTCGCGATTATGTACCTGGGCAAGATTGTCGAGCTCGCGACGCGCGAGGAGATTTACGCCAACCCGCGCCATCCCTATACCCGCGCTCTCCTTTCCGCGATCCCGACCGTCGATCCCGCGGGCAGGCCCGAGCGCATCAAGTTGCCTGGCGAGATGCCCAGCCCGGTCAATCCACCGTCCGGCTGCGCCTTTCACCCGCGATGCCCTTATGCGAAGGATGTGTGCACGACCGTCGAGCCCGCGCTGATAACGGGACGCGGTGGACATGCGGTTGCATGTCATGTATTTCCTGCGCCGTGATCGGCGCCAGGCGGAAGTAAAATGATTCCCGAGCACAATGGACATGGCAACGCCGGCGGCGTGACGCATCCGGTTGCGCGGCTGGCCACGCAGATACCCAACGAACCGGCGGCGGCATGGGTGGAAGAGCGCACCCGCGTCGCGGTCGGGCGCAACGTCAACGTCTCAGGCCGGCTGGTGTTCAGCGAGCCGGTCAGAATCGAAGGACGTTTCCGCGGCGAAGTGTCGTCGGCGGAGTTGGTGGCGGTTTCAGAAGGAGCGACGATCGAAGGTAAAGTCCGCGCGCCGCGCCTGCTGATCATGGGCGAGTTGCGCGGCGATATCGCCGGCGCCAAACGCGTCGTGCTGGGTCCGAACTCGCGTGTCGATGGCAATATCGAGACCGAGAGTCTGACCATCTGCGAGGGCGCCCACTTTGACGGGCACGTGCGGATGACGCCAGCCGGCCGAGGAAATTAGGTTTCGGAGTCGGGTCAGGCGAGAGTGTCGAGGCGAGCGGCCTTGCCCTGCCGGCCGCGCAGATAATAGAGACGCGCGCGCCGCACCCGGCTTCGCGACAGCACCTGGATCTTTTCGAGCCGCGGAGAATGCAGCGGAAAAATCCGCTCGACCCCGATGCCGTAGGAGACCTTGCGCACGGTGAAGGTCGCGCGATTTCCGCCGCGATTCATCTTGATCACGACGCCCTCGAACGACTGGATACGTTCCTTTTCGCCTTCGCGGACCTTGACCTGCAGGCGCAGCATGTCGCCCACGCGGAAATCGGGAAGGTCGGTACGCAGGGCTCGATCTTCGAGCTTTTGGATGATGCTATTCATGTGAAATGTTTCCGGGTTGAGCACCCAAACCTATCCAAACCGCCCCGATGAAACAAGCTCCTCGTCACAAGGTTCCTCTCAAAAAGCACTCGACCGCGCCCCGACGAAATCAAATGCAACTTTGTGGAGGTAGCAGTGCTCACCTATCGGGTGGTGCTCCAACTCGAATCTCTCTTCGTACGGGCGGCTCGCGAGCCGCCCATCTTCCGCACAGCCTGTACATTCGCCGAGGTAGGGGGCCTTCGTTCGGGATTCCTCACGCGCGGCAGCCACGCGCGGGAATGACACATCCCGAGATGTGCGATCCCCCCCGCGCTTAAACCGTGTCTGGGCCCGGGATCATGTGCGGTGCGGGCGGGGGGCCTGAGGGACGCCGTGCGCGGCAGGTCAGGCTCTGGCGGCTCGAATTGGGCAGGTCGAGGGTGGTCGTCCACGGCGCGTTGCCTCCGAGCACCTGGCATTGAACCGGGTCGCCGGAGCATTGGAATTTCAGCACCTGATTTTCGAGCGGCTTGTCTTCCGCCCCGATGAGCGTGCGCCGCTCTTCGCATTGCGTTCCATGACCGGAGCGCGCACAGCGGAAGTCTTCGCGCATGTTGCTGGGACCGTCGCTGGCGACGGTCTGCGAAAAATCGCACAGCGGCACATTGGCCTGCGTGCAGACCAGCTCGCGGCAATGGCGGAACACCAGCGTGGTCGGATCGACCGCCGCGACTGCGGGCGGCAAGGTGGAATTGCCGCTGCTGGCGGCACATCCTGAAATCGTGATCATCGCAGCGATCAGAATCGTGCGGCCCGCGATACAAAAATTCATACGCCTAAAATTGCCCTGCGCCGCGCCGCGCGGCAAGTACCGCGAGCTATCTGCCGCGCAGCCGATCAAGAATGATCGCGCCCGCCGCGCGCACCGACAGATGATTGTAATCGGTGGCGCCGCGAATCGCTTCGAGCAGGATATCGGCGCGCTCGGCCATCTCCGGCGTCATCCCGAATCCGGTCCCGAGCAGGATCATTGCCGGCGGCGCGTCGGGAGCCTCAAGCCGCGTGCGCATCGAGGCGAATGTTTCCCCATGCTCGGTCCGCGCCGAGGTATGCACGACCAGCGCGCGCGCACCCGCGATCTTCCCGGCCTCGGCGCCCGCGTCGTCGAGGGTCGCGACGATTCGCACCAGCTCGAGCGCCTCGCGCCGGCGCGCATCGAACGCGCGGCCGAAATCGAAGCGCCAATGATCGATCACGCTTTTGGCAAATTCGCGCTGCTCGGGTATCGGATGCACGATGAAGAACGCGCGGACTCCGTAGGTGCGCGCCGAACGCGCCAGATCGTGGATATCGAGGCTGGTGATAGCGGAGGTCACGACCTGGCCGTTGCGGTTGACGACCGGATGATGAATCAGCGCGAGAAAGAGATCTGCCACGCTTAGAACTTGCGCCGCTCGAGCAGGTCGGGCCGGCGCCGCGCGGTGCGCCGCCGCGCCTCGGCCTCGCGCCATGCGCGAATCTTGCCGTGATCGCCCGAGAGCAGTATCTCCGGCACGCGCATCCCGCGAAACTCCTCGGGCCTGGTGTATTGCGGATATTCGAGCGTGCGCTCGGCGAACGATTCCTCGGTTAGCGACGCGGGATTCCCGAGCACGCCCGCGAGCAGCCGCCCGGTCGCCTCGATCACCACCATCGCGGCCAGCTCTCCGCCCGAAAGCACGTAGTCGCCGATCGAGATTTCCTGATCGACCATCGCGCGCACCCGCTCGTCAATTCCTTCGTAGCGTCCCGCGATCAGCAGGATCCCTTCCGGCTTGGTGGAAAACTCGCGCGCGAGCGCCTGATTGAAAACCTCGCCCTGCGGCGTCATCAGGACCTTCCAAAGCTGCGGATGCGCCCCGGCGACCGCGTCAATCGCCGCCGCGATCGGCTCCGGTCGCATCACCATCCCGCTGCCGCCGCCGTACGGAGCATCATCGACCTGCTTGTAATTGCCCAGGCCATAAGGACGCAACGCGTGAAGATGCATCGCGATGAGCCCTTGCTCGATCGCGCGGCCGATCATCCCGCCGAGAAACGGCGACTCGAACATCTCGGGGAACAGCGTGATAACGTGAAAATCCATCGCGAGGATGCGCGTGGCGCGCGCCTCAAATGTATCGAGCCGCGCGCGCTGGAACCAGACGCGTTCGGGCGGGTGGCGCAACGACTCTTGCGGCGGTAGTTTTTCGGATGCTACTTAGGCTGAACCCGGAGGACAGGATGAATCTGACGACGAAGCTCTTTGCGGTCTCGACCGCCTGCATGATTGCTCTTGGAATCGCGCTCGCGCCGCGCAGTGCCTGTGCACAGGCGGCCAGCGCTAACGCCGATCCCGCCTTGACCACGGCCGCGAAGAAGATTTTCCAGGGGATAGCCGACGACGACGCCGACGCGGTCAAGGCGAGCGTCGTCAGCAGGTACGCCAAGAAGGTCACCAAGGAGCAGCTCCGTCCCGAGCAGACGGGTCCCAAGCTCACCGTCGCCTACGATTCGAACGTGAAAGTGCTGCGCGCCACCGATAGGGACGCGGTCGTCGAGGCCACGATGTTCACGCCGGCTCCGGACGTTCCCAAGGGCGAGGCGAGCAAGCTTGATATCTACATGGTCAAGGAAAAAGGCCAATGGCTGGCCGATGCGCCGGACAAGAAGGAGGCGACCGACGACGCGACCATGCAGGGCGGATGGTATCATCCGGGCACGTTCACCTATTGCCCGAACAAGGGTCTCGAGTATCTGGGCAGCCATTTCAGCAACAAGCTGAACTGCCGCGCGACGGCAGTCTGCAGATAAGCATCCCGAGTTGGGCAAATGAAAAGGCGGCGGCGTGGCCGAATCAATCGAGCAGGCCGGGCACCGGCTCGACTACGATCCGCCGCGCGTCCAGGTCGATCGCTTTGACGACGTCCGCGATCACCGGGACGAGGATCTCCTTTTTGCCGTCGCGGACCACGAGCACGTCATTGGCGCCGGTGGACAGAACCTCCTCGACGAGACCGAGGCGCCGCCCGTCGGTCAGCACGACCTCGCATCCTACTGCCTGGTAGTAATAGAACTCGCCCGGTCCGGCCGCGGGAAGCTCGGAGGCCGCGATCATCACGATTGCGCCCTTGAGTGCTTCGGCCTGATCCGCGTCGGAGAGTCCGCGCAGGATGAGCCGGATCATTCCGCCACCGACTCGCGACGTGCTTAGCAAATCGTACTCGCGGCGCTCGCCATCGAGTTCGAGCGTGAGCCGTGCGGCCTGCGCAAAGGCCTCGGAGTCAGGATTGTCGGGCCGCATCCGCAGTGCGCCCGAAAGGCCATGCGCGCCGGCGATACGGCCGACCCGGATCATCGCGAGATCGGAATCGCTGTGCGCGGAATCATCTTGAGGATGCGGCCCCGCCTCGATCGAGGCGGACGCGGAGGAGGGCGGGCGCGAAGGCCGGTCGGCCGATACCATCGCGCTACTTGTCTTCGATAATCTCGAGGACGACTTTGCGATTAGTTCGCGACGCGACCGCATTCAGGATCGTCCGGATTGATTTGGCGGTCCGTCCCTGTTTGCCGATCACGCGGCCAAGGTCTTCTTTGGCAACGCGCAGCTCGAGGACCGAGGCAGTGTCGCCCTGGGTTTCCTTGACCTCGACGGCGTCGGGATTATTGACCAGTTGTTGCGCCAGGAACTGAACCAGCTCCTTCATGGTTGGCCCCGTTGCAGCGGGTCGCGTCAGGCGGAGGTCGCTGCGTTAGAAACCTGCTTGATCAACTTCCTCACGGTGTCGCTGGGCTTCGCCCCGACCTTGAGCCAGCGATCGACGTGATCCTTTTTGATCGCGACGCGCGGCGGATTAAACGCCGGGTCGTAAGTGCCGATCTGATCGACAAACCGGCCGTCGCGCGGCGCGCGCGAATCCGCCACCACGATCCGGTAGAAGGGTTTCTTTTTGCCGCCGTGGCGGCGCAGTCGGATTACCAGTGCCATCGTGTCTCCTATTCTAGCTCCCGAAGCCCATTCCGCGCATCATGGATTTTCCAGCGCCGAGCTTGGTCAGTTTTTTCATCATCTTGCGGGTCTGGTCGAATTGTTTGAGAAAGCGGTTGATTTCCTGGACCGAAGTCCCGCTGCCGGCCGCGATTCGGATGCGGCGCTTGCCGTTCAGGATCAGGTGATTCTCGCGCTCCTGGATCGTCATCGAATCGATTATCGCCTGGATCCGCTTGAGCTCGAGATTGGCCTGGTCGGAGTCGGCCGCACCGGCAAGTTTCTTAAGCCCCGGGATCATCCCGATCAAATCGCCGAGCGAGCCCATCTTCTTGATCGCCTTCATCTGCTCTGCGAAATCGGTGATGGTGAATTCGTTTTTCTTGAACTTGCGCTGCAGCTCTTTGGCTTTGGTGGCGTCGTAATTGGTCTGCGCCTTTTCGATCAGCGTCAGCACGTCGCCCATCCCCAAAATCCGCGACGAGAGGCGGTCGGGATGAAAAATCTCGAACGAATCCAGTTTCTCGCCCAGACCGACGAACAGGATCGGCGCGCCCGTCACCGCCCGCACCGAGAGCGCGGCGCCGCCGCGTGCGTCGGAGTCGAGCTTGGTCAGGATCACGCCCGAGAGTCCCAGCCGCTCATGGAATCCCAGCGCAACGTTGGCGGCCTCTTGCCCGGTCATCGCGTCGGCGACGAATACGATATGATGCGGGTTCAGCGCGGCTTTCAGCCGTGCGAGTTCGTCCATCAGCTCCTGGTCGATCTGCAAACGGCCTGCGGTGTCGATAATGATCGCGTCGTGGCCGCCCGCATCCGCCCGCGCCATCGCGCGCGAGGCGATCTCGACCGGATCCTCGGTCTCGCGGCTCTCGACCACCGCAACCTCGACCTGCGCACCGAGCACGCGCAACTGCTCCATCGCGGCCGGCCGGTAGATATCGGTCGAGACGAGCAGGGGATGCCGCTTGCGCTCATTCTTGAGCCACTTGGCGAGCTTCGCAGCGGAGGTGGTTTTGCCCGAGCCCTGCAGGCCGACCAGCATGATCTTGACGGGAGGCTTGACCTTGAGATCGAGTTCGCGCGCCTGCCCGCCCATCACCTGCGTCAGCTCGTTCGAGACGAAGCGCAGCAGATGCTGCTCGGGGGTGAGCGAACGCAGGACCTCCTGACCGAGTGCGCGGGTTCTTACGTGCTCAACGAAATCGCGAACGACCTTGATATTGACGTCGGCCTCGAGCAGCGCCAGGCGGACCTCACGCAGCGCATCTTCGATATTGCGCTCGGTGATCCGCCCTTGGCCTTTGAGCTTCTTGAAGACGCCTTCGAGTCGATCGCTAAGATTGTCGAACATAAGTCAGAGCCGGATACGGCCGGTACAGGATGCGGTGCTGGTACTTCCGATACGAGATCAGTCTAGCAAACCGCCCACGTTAGGCCAGCACATCGAAGCAGTCAATCGCCGCTTCTGATTCCTCTCCCGTTTTCTCGAGGCTTTCGATAAACGGATATAAACTCCAGAGGTAAGGGACCGCCGAGACGGCGGCCCTATTGGCAAAAGGCTTTTTTCAGTAGGACCGGCGTCTCGCCGGTCATTACAGATCGCGCTGCGGCAATTATCGAACCAGCCCATGACCCGAGATCGATTTCGGCCAGCCGCGCATCGGTTTCGATCTCGCTCGGCGCAATCCCCAGAACCTGACAGATAATCTCCGCAGTCCGGCGTGCGCGTCCAAGATGGCTGCTGACGATGGCGCTCGGAGTTGAATCGCTCAGAAGCTCGCGCAGGATGGCGCCCATCCGATAAGCCTGCTCGACGCCGAGGCCGGTGAGCGGAGAATCCAGTTGTCCCTGAAATCGGCGTTCGCGATTCCATTCGGTCTCGCCGTGCAGCGTAAGGTAAAACATCCGATCATCGATCCTCGGGACATCTTTTAGCAGGTCGTGAAGCCGTGTCGCGCACATCGCCTCCTCCCGTTAATGAAGAGGCTGTCGATTTTCTCCAAACATTCCGTTGTTGTCATCCTTCACTCCGGCGGCCTTCGTTCAGGATGACGCAGAAGAATTCGGCATTTATCGACAGCCTCTCAAACAACGGAATCAGAATCTATTGCCATAGGCTTTGCCACCACCGGGGCCGTGCGGGAGGTTCGGTGTAGCCTGCTTGCTTCATGATCGCGTTCAGGTCCCATCCGGTCAGCTCTGCGAGGTTCTGTGCTTCCTGCGATTGCTCGACGCGCACGTGCTCGAAGTAATCGCGTGCGCGGGGGCACGCATCGGGCGAGCCGGTCCATCGATCACGAATCACGTAGCGCGCCTGGTAGCTCTCCTGATCCTGGGTCTCCTGGAACATCAGGTCCTCGGGGAAAGTTTCAGCCGAGTAGCGGACATGCAGCCGCGTGAGAATCACTGCCCCGGGCGTGGAACGCTGGTACATCGGCACGTAGGGTCCGCGGCGTGGCGATGGACCGTTGTACGCTCCGGCGCCGTCGCCGAGCCAGAACACGCCGAGCGCGCGCAAGTCCTCGGGCGACAGAGGCGGGCCGGCGCACGGATCGCACCAGTTCATATTCCACACGTACTCGGTGAAGACGGCGCGATTGTCGTTCAGCGAAACTTGATGATTGAACATCGCCTTGTAAAAGTCGCCAAAGTTGTCGCGCACATGACCCGGGATATCGATCGCGGTCGGGAGCTTTACGGTGCGATAGTTGGTCGTCTCGACGCGGCCCTGTTGGGTCAGCATGTAGATGATCAAATCCTGCGGCCCTTGCGCGTTTATCATTCCAAGACGAATCGGCAGCATGAACTTCGGCGACTCGAAAGCGAACTGGAGCGGACGCAGATAGGACAAGCCCGTGCGCTTCTGCTCCTTCAGATTTACTTTCGCGACAAAGAATTTCATGCCTTGGCGGATGTAGGGTTCGAGCGCCCGGCTTGCGCCCGCCGGGATTTTGTAACCCTGCTCGAGCAGCCAGGTTTCTAGGCCGCCAGACTGTGTGGCCGAGAGGATCACGATATCGTACTCGCCGACGGTGTATTCGCTTTCGATCGTGACGCCCAGCGCTTTCGCACGCTCACGCGATATGGGCGCGGACGCCGCGGCGCCAAGTCCGGCCATGCGCTGCATCGACATCGGAGCAATCAGCTCGCACGGGTCGGAATCGTGATACTCGACCAGGCGCGGCGAGCTGTAAGCGTCGAGCTTGGAAAACAGCGCGCGGTCGCCGACATGCACCTGTCCCTTTTCGAGCACGGTCGGCACCGGCACCACCAGCGCGAATTCGTCGAGCGGACCCGCGTAGTCGTTCATCAGGCTGATAACCGTGCGGTCGCCATTGCGCACGATCGCGACTTGCGATGCGTGGTTGTATAGCCCCGCGTCGGCCTTGCCGACATAGAAGCCGCAAAACGCGTGCGCGCTACGCGGCAGCGCTATCGCGGCGACGGAGAGGATCGAGAGTGCGGCGATTAATCGCACGGCCATTTTCGGATTCATGAGAGCCTCCGCTTGAGTTCCATTCAAATTTCGGTGCGGGAAAAATGCGGTCCCACGCGGGCACCGCGAATGAGGCGCAGAACAGCGCCCAGATGACCGAGTTCTGCAGGTAGAGTCCGAATTGCAGCGAGAGTGCGATCGCGACCACCACGGCCGCGTGGGCGATTCGCCCGCGGCGCGAATTGGGGCTGGTCATCGGATCGGAAATCATGAAGAACGCAAACAGCAGCAGCGCGCCGCTATCCAACTGATGCGTCCAGACGGCGAAGCTGTAGCCGAGCCACGCGTCACGTACTGCGATCGCGCCCAGGTAGAGCCCAAGGAACGTCCAACTGATATCGCCGCGCTCGGCGCGCCGCGTCACAATCGCGCCGAGCGCGATAAACCATCCGGCGTACGCTACTTCCTGTCCCCATTGGCCGGGAGAGACCCAGCTTCCCGGCAGCAAGACGATCGCGACAATCACGCCCAGCATCGCAGGGTTGAACAGGTGCTTTCCGCGCATGCGGAAGATCGATTTCGCCGCGATCGCGGCCGCGGCGGCGATCGGATGCGCGAACAGGTTATCGGCGCGCAGCAGCAGGGTGATTCCTAAAGCGGTGATGATCGCGCTGCGCAGCGAGCGCGATTTCGGCGGATTCCATCGCCATGAAATTCGCTGCGTGAGGATCGCCGCGCCGAAGGTCAGGATGATCTGCGCGGGCCTCAGGCTGAAGTCGCGCAGAAACACTCCGGCCGCGAGCAGGACGCCGAGCGACGCGACCTGAAAGATGCGCGGGTCCGCAAATGGACCGGCGAGTGCGCCGGCAAAGCGGATTAAACGATCGCGCGCGAGCGCGATCCACGGCGCGGATCGCGCGGTGATAACCTCAGACGAAAGACTGGCGGCGTCCATCGAGTGGTGCTCCTCGATTCTTTGAACGAACGAGGCAAATTTTCTTGCAGGATTTGTTTTGCGATCGCGAAGGTCGCTCAGGGCATGGGAACAGACGTGGGCGGCGCGACGGGGCCGTACGAATCAGATCCGATTCTTCTTCGTGTCTTGGTGTCTTGGTGTTTGAGCTCGCTCCGCGCGAGGGGCTACCGGCGCGACCAGGTGGCGCCGGCGTCGGAGGTTACGTAGCGATTGCCTGCGGCGTCGATCACCATTGCGTCATCGGCGCTGCTCGCGCTGATCGCGCGCAGGTTGTCGCCGAGGACAGGAGACGAGAGCTGCGACCAATGCGCGCCACCGTCAGTCGTGCGCAGGATCGTGCCCGCTTTTCCGACGACCCAGCACACCCGCGTGGAGATCGCGGCTCCCGCGGTCAAGTCCGCGGTCACTCCGCTCGATTGCGAGCTTACCGCGCCGGTGGGATCGGTATGGAAGATCGCGCCGTCGCGCCCAATCGCCCACGACGACGACCGGTCCGGTGTGACGATGTCGATCGTTCCCGCGGGACGCCCCGGAGCGCTCGCGGCCATCCTGCGCGACATACCGCCCGCCAGTGCGGCTGGGCTGGCATTGGCCTTCTGTTCGGGCTGGTTCATCGCGAGCGTCTGCGCCGATTCGCCGGGGGTCGACGGTGCGAGGTTTGCCGCTGCGCGCGGAACCTCCAGAGCCTTTGCGGAGCGGATGGGGGGAGCTTGCGAGATTTGCGCGACTTGCGTCGGCGCGTGGCCATGCTCGAACACCACCGCGACGGCCAGAATCGCGATCGCGCCGGTGAGCACCGGAACTGCGAAGCGCAGGTTAAAGATCGAACGCCATCCCCGCGGATATGCCGCCCGCGCGGTCACTGAGTCATCGGCACGTGCAAGCGCGGCGACGACCATCCGGCAGCGGGCGCATCCGGCAAGGTGCTCCTCGACACGAGCAGCCGCCCCAAGCTCGAGCGAGCGATCGTACCACCCGGCGACGAGCGCGGCGTCAGGGCAATCCGCGTGCGCCTCGTCGCGGCCAAGGTCGCCCGGCGCGGTGGCGAGCGCTCGAGCAAGAATCGCGTCGATTGGATCTGCACGCATGTCCTTGCGTTTTCCCTGGCGTTTATCCTGGCGATTATCCTGGCTCACCGCATCTCTCCTGACTGATGAACGATCGGCGCGCGATTTCTTGCTCGATAGGCCTGCGGAGGCAAGTGGAGGCTCAATGGGCGGCCTCGGGCAAGGCCGTGCGAAGATCGATTGAGAGGTCTAGCGCAGCATAAGTATAGCACAGCCGAATCTGGTCTTCGGAAAAATGCGATTCGTGCTTGAGCGCGCGTTCGATCTGAAAGCGGATAGCAGTGCGCGTGCGATCGAGATTTCGCGAGACCGCGGATTCGCTCTCGCGCATGATTCGGCTGATCTCGCGCAGCTTCAGTTGCTCGCGGTAGTAATACCCGAGCCGTATCTGGTCCCGCGGGTCGAGCGTCGCCAGCGCGCGAGTGAGCGCCGTGCCGACCGCGGCAACATAGCGCGCGCGATCGGGATCCAGCGGCTCCCCGGAGATTGCCGGTTCAGGCCGATCGTCGAGCGGTTCGAGCTTGCGGGCGGCGCGGAAATTATCGATATGGCGCTGCGCCAGAAGCGCGCGCAGCCAGGTCGCAAGCGAGCTGCGTCCGGCGAAATAGTCGAACAGCGAACGGCGCCGCCCCTCGCGGACTTCCAGGCCGTAGAGCTCGGCGTACAGAGTGTCGGCCAGCTCTCGTGCGCGCGACTCGTCACCGACGATTGCACGCGCCGAGGTATAGAGGATTGGCCGGAACGTCTCGACGAAATGCTCCCACGCGGCGGCCTTGCCGGCGCTGCACGCGCACGCCAGCGCGAAGTCTGCCAGATGCGGCGAACCCGTCACCGCCGCGATATCGCTGCCAGCTTCGGCCGCGCGCCGGATCGCGTCGGCGAATTCCTCGCGGCCGAGCGTCCATCGTTCGGCATCGGCGCGCTTGTAGGCGCCGGCGATCGCGGCGGCGTCGGGCGCCCGCAGCTCTTTTGATGATTCGCCCACTTGCGGGGCTTATCGTAGCGCGGATCTTCAGGAACGCGAGATAGCCCAGGTCGAGGATGCGGTGGCGGCGACCTCGCCTGACGCTGAGACGACGCTCGCCTCGAGGAACGCGAGCGCGCGCGTGCGCCGCAGGACGCGCGCCGTGCCTGTGATCGCGCCGGGCATCAGGACGCGCAGATACGTCAGCTTGATTTCCGCGCTGACGGCGAACTCGCCGTCTTCGAGGATCGAGCCGATCGCGGTCGAGAACATTTCATCGACGAAGACTCCGATATATCCGCCGCCGATCGTGCCGAAGGGATTCAGGACCTGGGCCGGATGTTCGCGCCACACCCAGCGCGAGGTTCCGGCGCCGAATTCGATCGGACGCATCCCGAGCGCGAGGACTGCGCCGGCATAATCCGCGACCCGGTTCTCGCGGATGATTTGATTTATTTCTGAAAGCGCGCGCAGCGGTGAACGCTCTGACAATACTTATTCTCCCGGCGACTGATTTCGCGCCGAGAGCGCAAGTTCGAGCATCGGCGCTCGACCAGACTAGCCGGAGGGGCGCACAAAATCATCCGCTGCGATCGTACGATCGCATTTCGAGGGTTGACACGATTCGTCCCCGGTTGCCGAAAACCAGGGGACCCAAGTCGAAGACTAGCCGGCGGCGGCGGAGAGGTAGCTTGCGATCATCAGGGCTCCGACCGTGATAGCTGAACCTAATACGACGAAGACCGCCATTTTGGCCATGCTGCTCATCGGTGACCTCCCTTGGAACGCGGTGCGAGCACCGGTTCCGGGTAATCAGCCATTACAATCGCTTATCTGGAGAATCAGTTACGCCGATGCGCGATGAAAGGCAATATGGCTTCGCGCTACAGCGGGGCGCGGTCGAGGGAGCGGTACTGGATGGCTTCGCTTACATGATGCGCCGCGATTGCGGGAGCGTCTTCGAGGTCGGCGATCGTGCGCGCGACCTTGAGGATTCGGGTGTAGGCGCGCGCCGATAATCCGAGCCGGTTGATCGCGATCTCGAGCAGCTTTTCGCCCGCGCTCTCGACCGCGCAATGCTGATGCAGCTCGCGGGCGCCCATCTGCGCGTTGCAATACATCGGCATCCCGGCGAAACGGCTGAGTTGATGCGCCCGCGCGCGGTTAACGCGCTCGCGGATTGCGGTCGACGTCTCACCGGCGCGCTTGTCGGTCAGGTCTTTGTATTTCACCGCCGGCACTTCAATATGGATATCGATCCGATCGAGCAGCGGGCCGGAGATGCGCGAACGATAGCGCGCGATCTCGAGCGGCGAGCAGGAGCATTCGTGCTGCGGGTCGGTGTAGAACCCGCAGGGACACGGGTTCATCGCCGCGATCAGCATCACACTGGCCGGGAACGTGAGCGTGCCCATCACGCGCGAAATCGTGATCTTAGAATCCTCGAGCGGCTGGCGCAAAACTTCGAGCACGTTCTTGCGGAACTCGGGCAGCTCATCTAGGAACAGGACGCCGCGATGCGCCAGACTGACCTCGCCCGGGCGCGGAATCGGTCCGCCGCCAATCAGACCCGCGTCGGAGATAGTATGATGCGGCGAGCGGAACGGGCGCGTCGCGATCAGCGCGCGGCCGTCGAGCAGGCCCATCACGCTGTGCACCTTGGTGGTCTCGATTGCCTCCTCAAAGCTCATTGCGGGCAGGACGGTCGGCAGCCGCTTCGCGAGCATCGTCTTGCCAGATCCCGGCGGCCCGATCATCAGCACGTTGTGCCCGCCGGCGGCGGCGACTTCAAGCGCGCGCTTGGCCTGCTCCTGTCCTTTGACCTCGCTGAAATCGACGTCATATTTGGCCGCGCTGGCGAACAGCTCGTCGAGATTCGCGAGCGCCGGCTCGATCGAGCGGGTGCCGTCGAAAAATTCGATCGCCTCGCGGATATTGTTTACGCCGACGATCGGCGTGCCGTCGCCGACCACGGCGGCCTCGCGCGCGTTCTCCGCCGGCAGCATCGCGCCGTCAAATTTTTTCGCGCGCGCCAGCAGTGCGGAGGGCAGGGCGCCCTTGATTCCCTTGACCCGCCCATCAAGCGCAAGCTCGCCCAGAACCAGGTACCGGCGCATCCGCTCGCGATCGCGGATTTGTCCATTGGCGCCGAGCAGCGCGATCGCCAGCGGCAGATCGAACGCCGAGCCTTCCTTGCGCGTATCGGCGGGCGCGAGATTGATCGTGATCTTGCGGCCGGGAAAGTCGTAGCCAGAGTTGCGCAGCGCCGACTTGATTCGATCCAGCGCTTCGAGCACCGACTTCTCCGGCAACCCGACCATCTTGAGCGCGGGCAGTCCGCCCGCGATATCGATCTCGACCTCGACCGGATACGCGTCGACGCCCGCAAGTGCGCTCGAAATAACGCTAGCTAGCAACCGGACCCCCTTTCGTGCCTACCTGACTACGACGAGGAACTCTAGCGCAATAGAGCGCACCACGCGAAGCGGATTAGCCGGGATTACGCTTTTTGATCGCTATGAACGATCCCCAGACGGCTCTTCATCGCTATTTCTTCTGAAGGGTGAGGTTTGCATAACTCTTTGGCAGATTGTGCAAGTTCGAAGCGGCGCTCAAGATCAGCCCGCATCACTAGTCGATTCTGAGATCGCGATGGGTCACGGCCAGAGTACGCCCGAGGCGATCAGCTCGTCGCGCTCGGCGCGGCTTAGGCCGAGGATCTCGCCGAGGACGTAATCGTTGCTCTCGCCGACGTCGGGGCCGATCGATCGAATCACGCCGGAGCCGCTTGAGATGCGAAATGGGATTCCGGTCACCTGGGTGGCCGCGGCTTGCGCGCTCGCGATGGTCGGCCAGAAGCCGCGTTCGCGAAGCTGCGGATCGCGCGCGCAAAGATCGATTCCGTTCTCGACCACGCCCGCGGCGACGCGCGCGGCCTGCAGCGTCGCCATCGCCTCTTCCGGCGAGCGCTCGGCGGTCCATCGCGAGATTTGCGCGTCGAGCTCCTCGTGATTTCTGATCCGCAAATAAAGTGTCTGGAATTTCGGATCGCTTGCCCAATCGGGCGAGCCGAGCGCGGCTGCGAAGCGCTCCCATTCGGACTGCGTATGCACCGTGATCGCAACCCAGCGGTCGTCATCGACGGTGCCGTCAGGAGCGTCAGCTTTGCGCGCGCGGCATTTGTAAACCCCGTGCGGAGCGGCGGGCGCCTCCTGCGAATCGTAGCCGAAGGGCTTTTGCTCGCGTCCGTTGACGGAAATATCCAGCAGCGAAGGACCGATTACGGCGGCGACCGCCTCGAGCTGCGAGAGATCGACGAACTGGCCGCGTCCGGACTGCTTGCGGCTCCATAGCGCGGCCAGAGCGGCGAGCGCGCCGGTGTATCCGCCGCACATGTCGGCGTAGGAATATCCGTAGCCGGCGGGTTCGCCGTCGGGCTCCGCCATCAGCATCGTGTACCCGGTCAGCGCCTGAAGCGTGGGGCCGTAACTTACGTAGCTCGAGCGCGGGCCGGTGTGGCCAAGGCCCGACATGCTGACGCAGATAATATCGGGTTTGATTTGTTTGAGGCTCTCGTAATCCATTCCCCACGCGCGCATCACGCGGGCCGAGAAATTATCCATTACGAGATCAGATTTCGCGGCGAGTTTGCGCGCGAGCTCGACGCCGCGCGGATCGCCCATGTTGATCGCGGCGGAGAGTTTACCGCGATGCAGGTCGCACTGGAGGCCGAGCTTGCGATTACCCATCGGCGCGGGATTCTTGCGCTCGATTTTGACCACCTGCGCGCCATGATCAGCCAGAATCCGCGTTGCGACCGGACCGGCGACAACCCAGGTGAAATCGAGTACGCGAATTCCCTCGAGCGGCAGCGGCGGCATCGTCAGATCACTCCTTCCGCCGCCAGCGCCGCGAGTTCAGCCGGTGCAAGGTCGAGTTCGCCGCGCAGGATTTCGCCCGAATGCTCTCCCACCAGCGGCGGGCGGCGGTACACCCGCCACGGCGTGCCGTTCATTACGTACGGCGGACCGGGATAGCGAATCGTGCGGCCAAGCTCGGGATGCTCGACTTCGACGAAGAAGCCGCGCGCGGCGAGTTGCTCATCGTCGAACAGCGCCTCGGGCTTGCGCACAGTCGCGTAGGGCTGGCGCAGAAGCTGCGCGCGTTCGAGCAATTCGTCGCGCGGATAATCTTTCACCCAATCGTCGAGCACGTCGAACAGATGCTCCGCCATCAGGTAGCGATGCAGCACCTGGTCGTAGGCCGGATCGTCAAGGTCCTGCGCTTTGCCGTCGGCTTTGACCCATTCGATAAGCGAGGTCCAATCGCCGAGCGTGCAATGCATGATATGTCCGTCGCGGCATCGCGCGACGCGGAAAAACCGGCTCCAGTGCAGCGTGCCGCGGCGCGGCTCGGCGATTTTATTTTCGAAATAGCTGCCGGCCACGTGCTCGACGGCGGCGGCGGTGGCCTCCTGCATCGAGAGGTCGATCCACGCTCCCGCGCCGGAATGGTCGCGCGCGAACAGCGCGCACAGCGCCGCGATCGCGCCGTAATGCGCGGCCGAATGATAAGCCTGCAATCCGAGAGCACGCACAGGCGCGCGGCCCGCAAAGCCATTGACGTAGAGCATCCCGGAAAGCGCGCTCAGGACAGTGTCGTCGGCCTTGAAATCGCGATAGGGACCGGTCTGTCCGAACGGCGCGATCGACAAGAGGATCAGCGCGGGATTCTCGCGCCGGAGATCCTCGAAGCCAAGCCCGAGCCGCGCCATCGTGCCGGGCGCGAAGCTCTCTATGATTATGTCGGCGGAGCGCGCGAGCTGGCGCAAGATTTCGCCGCCGCGCGGATGATGCACGTCGAGCGTGAGCGCGCGCTTGTTGAGATTATAGAACCAGAAGAACAACGAGCGGTCGGGATGCGGAATGTCGTCGACGAACGGACCGATGCGCCGCGCGGCGTCGCCGCCGGGCGTCTCGACCTTGATCACGTCGGCGCCGAGATCGGCGAAGATCCGGGCGCATAGCTGCGCGCGATGGTCGGTCAGATCGAGAACGCGTAGGCCCGCGAGCGCGCCGGGAGGTTTCACTTTTCGATTTTGCGGGGCGCCTGGCCCAGCCGCTCGATCGCGAACGGGCTGGTGTCGAGCGTCGCAGGAATTTCTTCCAGCACTTCGTTATGCCGTCCGGTGCGTTTGCCGCCGCGGACGCGGATGGTCTCGAAGCTGTCGCGATTGACGTAACGGACGCCGAGCACGCAGGGCTTGGCCTGCCCGTCTTCATC
>JBARDN010000010.1:0-26173 GCA_049795175.1 Binataceae bacterium (SeqCode)
GCGGCGATGCGCCCGCCAACGAGGATCCGCCCCATAGACTATTTCGATCATTTTAACAAGGCTGAACAGTTCAGCCTTACGCTCTTCGCCGCTCTGTGTAGAATAGAGCGCATGAAGATGCCGCCAAACTATTTCCCCTCCACTTTTCGACGCTGTCGATTTTCTCCAAAACGCTCCGTTGCTGTCATCCTGAGCCGTTGGGGGAAGGATCTCCGCGAAGCGATTAGTGCAACCAACCAAGGCTCTCCGCACTAATCGCTTCGCGGAGATCCTTCCCGGAGCCTGCCCTGAGCGGCGCCGGAGGGTTCAGGATGACGGACAATAATTCGGCATTTATCGACAGTCTGTTATCACCGGTATCTCGCGTCGCGATGCTCGCGCAGGCTGGCCATCAAGGCAGATTCGCAAAATGCGAAAGAAGGAAACGAAGTGTCACTTTGAACGAAATTCACCAGCATTTCCGGGAGAGATTCTCAAACGCGAAAGTGAAATTCACCGGAAGGAAGCCACCATGGAAACGTCGTTTCCGTGTGCTTCTCGGCAGCTCAGAGGAGGCTCCAGCCGCCGCGTGAGCGCCTGTCCGGCCGACGCGTCAAGCTTTGTCGCGATCGACACGAGCGTGCTATGACGGGCGCACAAACCACGCGTGATGAAACGCGCGGAAATTTTGAGAGTGCAAGTGAGGTCCTGACGATGGGAGTGAAGATCGAGGGAACCTGCGATCCCAAATTCAATCGCGTGAAGGATGCCTTCGCGGCCAATTTCGATTCCGGCGTCGAGGTCGGCGCCGCGGTTGCGCTGACGCTCGACGGCAAGCCAATCGTGGATTTGTGGGCCGGACACGCCGACAAGGAAAAGACCCGGCCCTGGACCCGCGACACGATCGTGAATGTCTATTCGACTACCAAGGGACTGACCGCGATCTGCGCGCATCGCCTGGTCGATCAGGGCAAGCTCGAGCTCGACGCTCCAGTGGCGAAGTATTGGCCGGAGTTCGCGGCGGCGGGAAAAGATAAAATTCCGGTGCGGTTTCTGCTCTGTCATCGCGCGGGCCTGCCCGCGATCAGCAAACCGCTCGCGCCGGAAGCATTGTTCGATTGGACTACGATGTGCTCGGCGCTGGCCGAGCAGAAGCCGTGGTGGGATCCCGGAATGCGGCACGGCTACCATGCTCTGACATTCGGATTTCTGGTCGGCGAAGTGATTCGCCGGATCACCGGAAAATCTCCCGGAACTTTTTTTCGCGACGAGCTCGCGCAGCCGCTCGGTCTCGATACTCATATCGGACTCGGCGCCGAACACGATGCACGCACCGCTAACATGATCGCGTCGCCGCCGCCCGCGCCCGGCGAGCCGAATATCTTCGCCGAGGTGCTGAAGAATCCCGAGTCGGTGACCGCCAAGGCGTTCGCAAATCCTCCGGTGCTGGGCGCGCCCGGACTGGTCAACAGCCGGGCGTGGCGCGCGTGCGAGCTTCCTGCCGCCAACGGGCATACCACCGCGCGTTCGCTCGCGCGGCTTTACGGCGCACTCGCGCGTGGCGGCGAACTTGACGGCTATCGCGTGCTCAGTCCCGACAGTATCGTGCGATGCCACAGCGAACAGGCCAGCGGTCCCGACGAAGTCCTGTTCATTTCGACCCGATTCGGATTGGGTTTCATGATGTCGCAGCCGGGCGCAGCGCTCGGCCCGAACCCGCGAGCGTTCGGGCATCCGGGCGCAGGCGGCTCGCTCGGTTACGCCGATCCTCAGGCGAAAATTGGATTCGGATATGTGATGAACAAGATGCAGGCGGGCATCCTGATCGATCCGCGCGCCACCGCGTTGATCGATGCGGTGTACGCGTCGCTATAGAGACGAAGGCGCGCGAGGAGAGAGCATCGCGATGGCTGCGAAGATTGAAGGAAGTTGCGACGAAAAATTCCGGCGCGTGCGCGAGACCTTCGCCGCGAATTTCGATAGCGGCAGTGAGATCGGCGCGGCGGTCGCCGTCACGCTGGACGGCAAGCCGATGGTCGACCTGTGGAGCGGCCATGCCGATGCGGCGCGCACGCGGCCGTGGACCCGCGACACGCTCGTCAACATCTACTCGAGCACCAAGGGCTTGACCGCGATGTGCGCGCATCGCCTGGTCGATCAGGGAAAGCTTGACCTCGACGCTCCTGTTGCGCGCTACTGGCCCGAGTTCGCGCAGGCGGGCAAAGATAAGCTGCCGGTGCGATTCCTGCTGAGTCATCAGGCGGGTCTCCCTGCGGTGAGCAAGCAGCTAGCGCCCGAAACATTCTACGATTGGAATGCGATGTGCGCGGCGCTGGCCGAGCAGAAGCCATGGTGGGAGCCCGGCACTCGCCACGGCTATCATGCGATTACCTATGGATGGCTAGTCGGCGAGGTGATTCGCCGGGTGAGCGGAAAGACGATGGGCGCGTATTTTCGCGAGGAGATCGCACAGCCGCTCGGCCTCGACGCGCACGTTGGTCTCGACGCCAAGGAAGACGCGCGCGTGGCGGAGATCGTGCCGGCGCCGCCACCGGCGTCCGGCGCGCCGAATCCTCTAGCCGAGATGCTCCAGAACCCCGAGTCGATGATCGCGCGCGCGATTACCAATCCTCCGGTGATCGTGGTCGATCCAAAGGTGGTCAACAGCCGCGCGTTCCGCGCGATGGAACTGCCTTCGGCCAATGGACACGCGACCGCGCGATCGCTGGCGCGCGTGTACGGCGCGCTCGCGCGCGGCGGCGAGATTGACGGCTACCGCGTGCTCACTCCGGCGAGTATCGCCCGCGCCTACACCGAGCAGGCGTTTGGATTCGATGAAGTGCTGCGGCAAACCACGCGCATCGGACTGGGCTTCATGCTCTCGCATGCGGACGCGCGGCTGGGACCGAATCCGCATTCGTTCGGCCATCCGGGCGCGGGCGGTTCTTTGGGCTACTCTGATCCTGACGCGAAAATCGGCTTCGGCTACGCGATGAACCAGATGGGTTCCGACACGGTGATGGATCCGCGCACGTTCAGACTGATCGACGCGGTCTATGCTTCGCTGTAATGGAAATCAGCGAGAGAAGCGGGAGTTACAGGCCGGCGGACTGATGGAGGGCGCAGCGCAGCTTGAAGAAGTGCGTCATCGAGGTCATGTAACGCACGCGCCACGCCGAGGGCATCTTTCCATTTTTCAGATTCACGTTGTAGCGCGAGCCGATCAGGCTGTAGGCCTTGCGAATCCGGCGGAACAGCTCGTCCGACGAGCCCGGTATGATTCCGCCGATCATGCCGATTTCCGTCATCAGATCTTTGCTATAGGCGGCCAGCGCTACCAGGCTGTCGGCGAACAGTTCGTCGCCTTCCTTCAGATGGCTCGAGAAGGTGCCCTCCATGAAGGCGGTCATCGAGGCTTTCTCTCCGACCAGCGAGCCGTAGATGTAATGACCCAATTCGTGGCCGAGCGTCGCGGCGACCGCGGCCGGATGATGCGCGGTATTGACGAAAATTACGAACTTGCTGCTGTCGCCGATACTGGTGCGGCAGAAAAATCCTCGCAGCGAAAGTCCGGCGCCCTGCCGATACGGCTCGGCGCGCAGCTCGATTTCGCGGGGACCGAAGGTGCGAAACAGCTTGTCGATGACTTCCGGGCTATCGAGATTGTTCCAGCGTCCGTCGTACGACTTGATGTCGCTATCGATCACCTGCGCGAGTTCGCGCACCAGTCGCCGCTCCGGCATCGCGGGCTCTTCGAGATAGTTCGCCGAGAGAACTTTTTTCAAATCGGTGATCTGCGCCAGCACGCGTTTGCCCATCGAATTGAACGGCACCTTGATTTCGCCGAGCAGGCGCGAGATCAGGCCGTCCACCTCGCGCGAAGCCATCGCGTCGGGACCGCGGCTGGAGATGCGTTTTCCAAGTTCAGGCGAAATAAGGGCTGCGCTCATACGGACACCAGATCTCTGTCTCTATCCGAGACACCCTCCCCGAAAATCAGAGAGTAGTATGATCAGAACTAACTGGCGATACAAGTAAATCGAATGCAAAAGTAGAAGCGCAAGTCTCGTGCCGCACAATATATGGATGCCGGATGCCGCAGCCCTACTAATTGTGGCGATCGACCCCTTTTGGGCGATGTCAGAACGCAACGCCGGTCCGCGACTTTGTCGCAGAACTGACACACTTTCTGTCCAGACGCGGGCTGCCTGTCGAATGCCGGAATCGTCGCTCGTCATTGGGAATTCAGCGCCTGGCGAACGGTATTAAGGATGAATAAGAAGTCGCGCGTGCTTCGTACTTCGCCCATCAGCGCCACCCGCGAGAGCATCTCCATTTCCTGTGAGGTCACGCGCATCGAGTTGCGCAGTTGTTCGCTATCCCGGAACTCCTCCCATGCCGAGCTCGCGGAAGCCTCCGACGACGGCGCGACCAGCGCGTGCGCTCTCGGATTCGCAAGGAAGAACAGTTCTTTGCAGTCGAAGCCGAGCACCTCGGCCAGCCGCGCGACGATTTCTTCCGACGGATGCCGTTTGCCGGACTCGAGATGACCGATGTAAGGCGTCGAGGCACCAACCCGATCCGCCACTTCCCGCTGAGTGAGATCCATCTGCCGCCGCCGTTCCCGAATTACTTCCCCGAATGTCGCCTTGCCCATAACTTACCGTGCCCTCCTTAATGCCGCTTCTTTCAGCGGTCCAGTTCCGTTCCAATTCGTTCCAACTCGCGCGCGACGGTCCCCGTCGAGCGCGTCAACCTCGTTTCACTGATCGGATTCAATCCTGAGCCGCAACAGCTTCTTCAACGCGATGCCTGCGGCTCGGGCGTGCGTCGCCCGCCGGAGCGCAGCGGCGCCGATCCTCGAGCGCCTGCAGGCACGCCGCGTGTCCGGCGGCTTTCTCGATTTGGCGGCGTTTTCGTTCCAACGCCGAAACGATAGTCCGGTATGCGGTTAGTTGTCCGCCCAACTCAACCCAATGGCAGGGCGCGCAAAGCGGGGCGCAGAATCCGGTCTCGCCGACGCCGGTGCATCGGTAATGCGCGCCGCAACTGGCGCATCGATGCGCATGCGGGCGCAGCGCTGCGCGGGAAAGTTCTTGCGAAGGGTCAGGACACGGCAGCGGCAGCAGCCTGAGGGCGGATTCAGCACCGGCCACAGCGATGGCGGGCCGGCTGACGCGCGCGGACGTGACTGAGCGAAGCGTTCCCATAGCTCGCCATTGTCCATGTAATCCTACATTCTGTCAAGTAGGACAAACGTACTGTAAGCAGACTTTTGCCCACTGTGTTGCGCTCAGGTAAGCGGAGACGTTAGGGGCGGGCGCGCCCGGGAACGGGCCTGACCGGTGCGGCTATTTAAGCGCTGCGATTCGCGCGGCGACACGATCGACGAATATGCCCGCCGAGCCCAGGTAGCAGGCCGGATCCATCGCGCGCGCGATCTCCTCGTGCGACAGATGGCGTCCGAGCTGGGCATCATCCTTCGCAATCATGTCTGCAATCACGTCACCGAGCGCGCAATTCTCGTCGCGAGCGCGATCGCACGCGCGGGAGACCGCGTGATGCGCGGCGGCGCGGCCCATCGCCGGAGTAAGAATAGTTGCGAGCGCCTCTGCCATGATCAGGCCGCCAGTCGCGTCGAGGTTCAGGCGCATCCGCGCCGGGTCGGCGATCATCCCGGCAGCGAGCGTTCGCGCGCGCGCCAAGGCGCCCGCGGTCAGCGTGAAAATCTGCGGTATCGCGAGCGACTCGCTCTGCCACGCTCCGGTCGAGCGCTCGTGGTCCTGCGTCATCGCGGAAAAGACGATCGGAACCAGCGCGTGAACCGCGCGAGTCGCGGCAAGAATATATTCGCTCAAGATGGGATTGCGCTTCTGCGGCATCGTGCTCGACGATCCGGTGCCCTCCGTGTGAGGTTCGCAGACCTCGGCGACTTCGGTTTGCGATAGCAGAACGATATCGAGCGCGAATTTCGACAAGCTGCCGCAGATCAGTGCGAAGATCGCGGCGACCTCGGCCAAGCTGTCGCGCGTCACATGCCAGGGAAGATCGGGCGCGGCGAGGTCAAGCTCGTGGGCGAGAGCTGCCGCTACCGCCGGACCGCTTAAGCCCAAAGAGGCTAGCGTTCCCGCGGCGCCACCGAACTGGACCACGAAGACCCGGGCGGCGGCCTGGTCCAGGCGCGCGACATGGGTCGCGAGCGGAGCAGCCCAGGTCGCGCACTTCAAGCCGAACGTGATCGGCACCGCGTGCTGAAGATGGCTTCGTCCGGCGATCGGAGTGTCACGGTAGCGCATGGCCTGTTCGGCGAGCGCCTGCGCCGTCGCGATCAGATCGCGCCGGATGATCGCGACCCCGCGGCGCATCTGCAGGACCAGCGCGGTATCGAGGATATCCTGAGTGGTCGCGCCGAGGTGGACAAAGCGAGCGGCGTCGGCACCTGCGGCGCGTCCCAATTGCGCCACCAGCTCGACGACCGGATAGCCGACGATTGCGGTGCTGGCCGCAATTTTATCGAACGACAGGACCTCGATTCGCGCGGCGGCAGTGATCGCCTGGGCAGCCTCGTGCGGAATGATTCCCAGCGAGGCTTCTGCACGCGCCAGCGCGGCCTCGACCTCGAGCATCGCGGCTAGCTGAGCGCGATCAGAAATCAGATCGCGCATCTGGTCGGTGCCGAAGAGCGAGCCGTAGATTTGCGAGTCGGCGGGATTGACGCTCATCAGAATAGTTTTGCGTCTTTGGCCGATAGTTGCGCAAGCGGCGGGCTAAACGGCGTCGTCGCGCGCCGATTGCGGGCGCCGCGGTGCTAGTGGAAGATTTATCCAGATGAACGAATTAATGGCGCGATGGATTCCGCTCGCGGCCAATGCCGGGCGTGTGCTGATGGTCCTGCTGGTGCTGATCGGCGTGCTGTACCTCGGCGACGATTTTTCGATTCGGTACAAAATTCCCGCCTCGCGCGAGGCTTTCAGCTCGGTGCGGGTCAACAAATTCCTTGCTGTGCCGCTGAAGAGCGGCAAGACCCAGTACATTTTGAATGGTTCCGAGGACCAGGTTTGCGTGAACTCGCCGTTTCCGCATCTCGGCCACGAGCCATGCTGGTACCTGGAACGGCACAAGGATCGACGCACGGATCTCTAGCGTTCACGACATCAGCATGATCAGCAGGCCGCCGGCCACGATGAATCCGCCTCCGAGCAGGATCCGATCGTCGGGAATCTGTTTGAACAGGATGAAAGAGATCACCTGGGAGACTACGAAAAAGATCGCGATATAGACGCCCATCAAGCGATTGAAATCGAGCCCGCTCCGGTTGACGAGAATTCCATAGGCGAACAGCGTGACCGCTCCTGCGGCCATCGCCGCAGTGCGTCCGCCGAGGCCGATTCGCACCAAGGCGTCGCCGCCGACCTCAAGACCCGCGGCAAGAACCAGGACAATGAAAACTCTTATGACCACAGCGGCGATCGTGCGTCATGCGCCGCGCAGCGGGAGTCCCGCCTTGCGATAGACATCGTCGATTATCCGCATGCTGATGATTCCGTCGTGTCCGTCGGTCGGCATCGCGGGGCCGCCGCGTACGGCGTCGGCGAAGGCGCGCAACTGATAGGTAAAAGTCGGCTCGAGCGGGCAGGTCTCCTGCTTTTCGCCCGCGGGAGTTTTGATTGTCAGCTGATGCCCGCGATGCGGCGCGAGCGGGTTGACGACCGACAGGTTGCCGCGCTCGCCATATGCCTCGAACGTGACTTGCAGCGGCGCAGTCGGCTCCATCGAGCAGTTCATGCGGGCCGTGGCGCCGCCCGGCAGCTCGAGATCGGCTTCCATCGCGACGTCGATCCCGCGAGCCCCAACCTTTGCGCGCGCGGACTTGACGACCGGAGTCGTGCCCGAGAAATGCCGAATCATGTGGAGCGGGTAGCATCCGAGATCCATTGTCGCACCGCCCGCCAGACTGAGATTGTGGCGGATGTCGGTCGGAGGGATGAAGGGGACTGAAAATTTCGCTTCGAGACGGCTTAGCTTGCCCAAGGTTACGTCACGCAGGATCTCGCGCACCCGCCGAGCGAGCGGATGGTAGTAATAGTGGAATGCTTCGACCAGGATCCGTCCGCTCTGATCGGCGGCCTGTGCCATCCGCTCAGCCTCGGCGGCGTTCGAGGCGAGTGGTTTCTCGCACAACACATGCTTGCCCGCGCGCAACGCGCGAATCGTCCATTCGCAATGAAGCGAGTTGGGAAGAGGATTGTAGATCGCGTCGAGTTCAGGATCGTTGACGAGGTCGTCGTAGCTTGCCAGCACGCGCGCGATGCCGTGCGCTTTAGCGAACTCACTCGCTCGGGCAGGCTCGCGCGCGGCGATCGCGGCAACCTCGACGCCGTCGACGATTCTGGCGGGCTTGATAAGTGCGTCGGGCGCGATCCTCGCCGCTCCCAGCAGGCCGATTCGCAGCTTTTTTGAATCCATGGTTTCGGAATCCTCCCATCGGCGCAGAGATGAAAGTCGGTTTGACCTCCGTGCGGATATTTTTTCGCACAGCGGAATTCTACGTATCGGAGGCCTCCTACACCAGCCGGTCAATGCGGAAGCGCGAATTCAGCCAAGCGCGAGAAGTCTCTGAGCGTTGCCACCGAGTATCTTGTCTTCGGCGGCACCCTCGAGCCCGAGCGCTTTCACCTCGGCGACAGGATGGGCAAGTCCGGCGGGTAGTGGATAATCGGTGCCGACGACGAAGCGCTCCGGTCCGAAAGTCCTGACTAGATAACCGAGCATTTCGCGGTTGTGGGTAATGATGTCGAAATGGAATTGAGATAGATAGGTCGATGGCGCCCGCGGAATTGCCTTTTGGCATTCAGGCACGAGACGATATCCCATATCGAGCCTGCCTACGAGCGCGGGTAGTGCGCCGCCGGCGTGATAAAGCACTATCCGAAGGTTGGGGTGACGTTCGAGCACTCCCCCATAAATTAACAGCGCCGCGGCCAGACCAGTGTCGTACAGGTTGCCGACCAGGTTGCCCAGAAAATACCTGGCGAGCGCTCCGGACGGAGCAGCCTCGAACGGATGAATACATACCACCATTCGCAGCGCCTCGGCGGCGGACCAGAAGACCTCGAAATCGGATTCGTCGAGCTGACGCTCGACTATCTTTGGTGGAATTTCGACCCCGCGAAGCCCAAGCCCGGATGCGCGTTCGAGTTCCCGGACCGCGGCTGCCGGATTCTGCAAGGGAACTGAGGCAAGCGGTTGGAACCGGTGAGACTCAGCCGCGCCCAGCGTCGCCATCGCGTCGTTATTGACCTGGGCGATAGCCAGTCCGAGATCGGGCGCGGCATCCGGATACATCAGGAAGGGCACGCACGAGATCGCCTGCGTCGCGACCCCCTCTCGATCCATGTCGGCCTCGCGCGCCGTGGCATTTGAGATCGGACCGTCGATCGGCCGCAGCGCTTTTTCCTGAATGAGAAAAAATCTGCGTCCATCGCGCTCGATGATTCGGGTGCCGAAGTGCTTCCCTTCGCGTGCGAGGAAATCGACCACCTCGGGCGCGATGAAGTGGTTGTGCATGTCGATCACGTCCATCACGTCCTCCCGGCCCGCAGATGATGCACTATAGAATGAAGCTTATCTTGCCGTGGGGGCGCAAAGCCTCATTGTCGAGGATGGCCCTTCGTTCGCGAATTCTCAATTTACCATCTATGCGGATGAGCTTGTAGTTATACCGTCCTATGTATGTATCAACCGATTCGTAGCGCATTCGATGCACCGAAAAGTTTGCGGTCGCCAGAAAATCCTCGCCTTCGACGCCGAGCACTCGCACGTTGGTGATCAGCCGCCGTGTACGGGAACGGGGGTTCTCGGCCCATGCCGACTTGCCGAGCAACTGCTTCACTCGCGAACGAATGCGGACAGCGTCGTCCGCGATAATGAACAAAGTATTTCGCGAGTCGCCTTCGGGAACATCAGTCGGTGGAACCTCGTATATAGCATCTTCGGTGAGCAGCTCGAACCACTCGTTGAGGCGCCATTCGTCAAGCAGAGCAGCTTCCTGGTAGAGGAAATCCTCGACTTCCTGGCGGCTCGGAGTTTGCGCGGCGCTCACGCGGCTTTCCTCGCGCGGCGGATTTGCGGCTCCGTCATCAACTGATTCCATCGCCGCCAGAAGGCTCGCATCTGCAATTCGTCGGTGACGGTGGGCTCCTCGCGCTTCATGCCGCGCGAGATGTCCGACCACGCGACTTCGCGATTGGCAAAGCCGCGCTGGCAGGACTCGAGCATCTCGACGTCATCAGGAGTGGCGAATCCTCCGGGCCCAAGAAAGGTGAGAAAGTTGTCGAGGCGCAGAGCGGAATCCTCGGCGCTTTCTTCGGCGGGTGCAAGCGCCCACGCGTTGACCTCCATATAGTCAGGCGACACTGGGTAGAAGGTACGAACCGTGACCGCCATGATGTCGTTGATCACCAGATTGGGGAAGATGCCGAGATTACGACTTGTCTCACAGATGCGGCGGGCGCGTTCCGGGCCAAAGCGCTCCTCGAATTGGCGACGTACCTCAGCGAAGTGAGGTTTGCGCTCCTCGCCGAATGGCGGTACCCAATGCGCGATCGGACGCCCCCATGCAGTGTGGTACTCGAGGACTGCATGGCCGTTGCCAAGATCGACCGCCTTTTGCCGCGGCGGAGATGAAAGGGTCGAATGTTTGAAATCGATTCCGATGTCAGTCAGGAAACTGAAGTATCGTTGATGCGTCGGCAGGCCGTGATAACCGTCGTAGCTATTCTCGACCAGCAATTTCCAGTTGGCGCGCGCGCTGTACGACTGCTGCCCGGCGACGATCTTCATTCCGAGTGCGGACTGGTCGGCGACGAGATCGATATACTCGCGTGCGCCTGCCAGGTACTCATACAATGTTTGACCTGTCGGGTCGAAGCAGACGAACACGAAGCCGCGGTAGTTGTCCACCCGAGCGGGAGCGGCAAGTGATAGATCCACGCGTTTGAAAGCGTCGCTGTATGCGTCTTCCCCCGGGACGCCGACCAACTCGCCGCGTGAATTGTAGGTCCACGCGTGGTAAGGGCACTGAAAGGTTTTGGCGTTGCCGGATTTCTGCCGGCAGACCATCGCTCCACGATGAGTACAGGTATTCAACAGCACGCGCAGAACACTGTCATCACCGCGTACCAGGACCATCGGGCGTCCGGCGACATTACGCGAGCGATAATCGCCTGCGTGCGGTACCTCGGATTCGTGGCCGACATAGATCCAGCACTTGTCGAATATCCGGCGCCGCTCCTGCTCGAGGCATTGCGCGTCGGTGAATGCGCGCCGGTTGACGCGGAACAATCCAGCGTCCTGGTCTTCCATAATAAAAGCTTCTTCGGAATTTTTCATGTTGGCTTCTCCGCAGCTAACAGCACATGCGCCAGTGGCTATTTGTCCGGCGGCTCCCATGCCCAATATCGCGCGATCGCGCCGGCATCGACGCGCAGGTCGGTTCCGGTGATCATCGCTGAATCATCGGATGCGAGAAAAACCGCGGCACGCCCATAGTCGCGCGGACTCGGCAGCCGCTGCATCGGAACGCGCGTGCGAAACGGCTCGAAGGCGCGCTTGATTTCGCCGGCATTACGGACTTGCCGTCCCCATCGCGCGGCTCGCTCAAGCGATTCCGATGGATCGGTCGCGGTCGGTGTCAGGCTATTGACCCGAATACCATGTGTGACGAGTTCGATCGCGGCCGAGCGGGTAAAATTGAGTAGCCCACTTTTCGCGGTGCAGTACGCGATGTTGCCGGGTTCGCCCTGATGCCCGGCGGTCGAAATGATATTGATGATCGCGCCGTGGCGCTGCCGCTCGATCATCGACTGTGCTACGTATTTGGTAAACAGAAACGCACCGGTCAGAATAACCGAGAGCTGCCGATGCCATTCCTCCGGCGGCATGTTGAGCACACCCTTCTTGTTGAAGATGGCGGCGTTGTTTACCAGGATATCGATTCCGCCGAACGCATCGCACGCGGTACTGACGGCTGCCGCAACCTGGCCGGTATCGGTTACGTCACAAGTCACGGCGATAGCGCGAGCGCCGGTGCCGTTGATGTAGCGGGCACAATCGGTGGCGTTGGCCTCTCGTGAATCGACGCAGACGATCGCAGCTCCTTCGGCGGCGAGACCTTCGGCGATACCGCCGCCGATATTGATGCTGGTGCCTGTGACCAACGCGACTTTTCCGTCCAATCTCATTCCGGCTCTCCGAAACATCTCAGAGAATTGTGCTCAATTGGGTGGCGCGATCAGGAAACACTTCGATGAGTTGAAGATCCAGGTGTCGATGAACTCGATTACCTTTGGCTTGCGGCGGAGCTCCGACAGAGCACCAGCCAGGCACATCCAATTCAGAATTTCCTGCTGTCCGCTCGCCTCGACCGAAACGGCCGGATAGTTGCGCCATGTATCGAAGTCGGCTGCGCGCAAAGCGTCGAACAACATCCGATCGGAAGGAGTGTCGGGATAGAGAAAGTGATTCTTTGCGGTCAGAAACGCATGCGACCATCCCGATGAAGCCATCAAGACGACTCGCCAAGGACTATTCGCGAAGATTCGAGCGGTTGCCGCGCCGAGGTCGAACAATCGCCCGGGAGTAGGCGCGGGAGGATCGAGTTGCGCCTCGGACGGCGGATGGTCGAACATCGGAAGGCCGCCGCGTTGCGCAATCACTCTGCGTCCGTAGCAATTGATCGCGAACGGAATAATTGGATAGTCGAATCCTTTCCGATCATAGTCGAGAAACATCACCGCGTTGGCGAAAGCATGGCCCAGCGGATTATGTAGTGGCTTATACGAGTAAGCGGTATCGAAACCGCCATCGATAAGTCCGGCTGCCAGAAATTTCGCGGCGGCAACGTTGCCTGGTACGTTGAATCGCTTATCAGCGGACTCTTTCCAGACATTGTTGGCGGGAGCGGCGAACGCAAATGACTCGTGCGCGTAGATACAATAAGGCGGGATGACGTCTTCGCGGAAATTCTCGTATTGATCGTCGCCCCATATGACGATGAAATCGGGGCGAAACTCGTCGATCTGCGCGCGCGCTTTGCGCAGCGATTGAAGCAACCGCGCGCGATGCGCGCGTGCCGCCGCGGTCCCTTCGTCGACGCCCCATTCAGTACGCATCGGCTCCGGCCATCCTTCGGTTCGGCGATATTGCTCGGGAAGGTGGGGGTTCTGGAGCATCCGCTTCAGAATCCACGACATGGCTTCGTCGCTGCCGGCCAGAGGAGGATAGTGAGTTATTCCGATTGCGAGAATCTCACCCATCGGCGTGTGCTCCCTATCCTTGAAAAAAATGTAATCGAATTAGTCACTTGGAAATGCCGCTGTCAGTTCGAACGCGATCGTCATGTAGTATCCGCTTATCGTAAAGATCCTCGATACGTTCGAGTGAGTACTCGAGTATATTTGACAGCACCTCGATGGTGTCACCGCCCAGAGCCGGTACGTGGTCGCGCGCATGTGCGGCGCTGTTCGCGAACTGGAACGCGGGGTTCGGGATCTTCATTGGTCCAGCGCCATCGTCGATAGTGGTAAAGCTGGCGCGAGCTTCGAGATGTGGTTGATTGAGCGCCTCGCGGACACTGAAGTAGCGGGAGCAGGGAACACCCGATTGAGTGAGAATCGTTTCGCATTCCTCGGTCGTTCGCGTCGAAGCCCATTCGTCGAGCATCGCCATGAACATACCCCAGTACCGAGCGCGTCCCTTAATCGTACCGAAACGCGGATCGCTCATCCATTCGGGATGCCCGACGGCGCCGGCGAGAGCCGCGAAGTTGTTCGGCTTGACCGCCGCGATCATTACGAATCCGTCCTTCGCGCGGGTCGGCTGAAAAGTATTGGCGCGCCGCGGCTGCGGAAACTGCGCCTCCTGAAACTCGTAGATGAGCATGCCGAGCACACCGTCCATCATTGATAGATCAATATAATCGCCACGGCCAGTCCGCTCACGCGCGAGCAGCGCCGACTGGATCGCGCCGAAAGCTTGCGTGCCGCCAAGCACGTCGCCGACATAGATGCCGGTATTGAGCGGACGTTCGAGGCCGTTTTGATACGAGAGGTTGACCAGATCGAAGCCGCTTACCGCATGGAGCATCGGGGCGTACGCGCTGCGGGTCGCCCACGGTCCATGCTGGCCAAATCCGGAAATGGAACAGTAAACAATTCGCGGATTGAGCTTTGCGATTTCCGCATAATCGAGATGCAGTCGGCGCATCACGCCGGGCCGCGAATTCTCGACGACCACGTCGGCCGTGGCCGCGAGCTCATGCACGATCGCGATAGCCTCGGGCCGGTGCAGATCGAGCGCGATACTCTTCTTGCCGCAATTCAGGTGAGCGAAATATGCGCTCTTGCCATTGCGCAGCGGTGGCTGCATGCGAATGAAATCGCCCTCGGGCGGCTCGAGCTTGATCACCTCCGCGCCAAGGTCGGCGAGCAAGCGAGTGCAATAGGGACCCGACACGATCGTGGTGAAGTCGAGCACTCGCACGCCGCCAAGGATCTCATTAAGCATCGGCGGCCTCGGCGCGGCCCTTTTCCTTCTTCAGCGAAAGATAGTGGCGATTAAGCCGTTCCAGATGCTGTTCCATCTCGGTCACAGCCGCGTCGCAGTCGCCTGCGGCGAAATGCTTCATGAATCGGCGGCGCGATGGAAGCACCCACGGGTTGCGGGTCTGTCCAATTTCCTGAATGAAATGCTGCATCACGTCAATCAGCGCTTCCATCACGATTACCATGACCGGATTTTTGGTTGCGCGCGCGATGATGCGGTGAAAATCAAGATGAATCGCGGCTTGGGCATAGAAGTCGGCCTTTGCGCGAGCGGCGCTCTCCGCCGCAGCGACATTAGCCATGAGTGCGTCGATATCGTCCGGAGCTGAGCGTTCGCATGCCGCGCGCACCGCGATTGATTCGATCAGCACGCGTGCCTCGGTCAGATGTTCGGGTGCGATCGCGCCCAGATGGAACATATCGCGAAGGCCGGTGACGATCGCGTCGCCGGTGCTCTCGCGAACGAAGGCGCCTCCGGTCGCGCCCTTTTGGAGGCGTAGCAGGCCGGCGTTCTCGAGTGAGCGGAGCGCCTCGCGCAAGGTGTTGCGCGAGACCCCGAACTGTTCCGCCAGCATCCGTTCGGGCGGCAGCCGATCTCCAGCGCGCAGGCGGCGATCCGCCAATTCCCTGCGAATCTGATCAGCGATCTCTTCGAATGCGCGCGGGGTGCGGATGCGGCGAAACTCGGTACGGACCGAGCCGCGCGAGGTTTTGCGAACCGCCTCACGCGGCGGCTGCAAGGTGGGCGCGCCGTACTTGACAATTGGGTTTTTCCTATGCTCCATTGGTTGAACCATTGCGATCCTGACTTTGCATCATGGAAATGTCAAGCGCCGCGTGTGGCGCCCGGCAAACGGAAAAGTCCGGGCCAGGAAAATTATCCGATGGAGGCATTCCAACTTGATCTCCTTTGAACTGACCGAAGAGCAGAAGCTCGCGCAATCGATGGTCCGGGAACTGGCCCGATCATCACTCAGACTGGCCGCGCGCGATGCGGATGAACACGCGGCGATTCCCGCTTCAATTCTGAAAGAGATTTGGACCACCGGAATCGTTCAATCCCAGGCGGCCGCCGATGCTGACGGAGGATTGCGGTCCGCAACTCTCAACGCTTTGTTGCTTGAAGAGCTGGCGGTGGCCGACGCAGCCTTCGCGATTGCGGTCGCGGCGCCCATAGGGTTTGCGAGCGCGATCGTCGCGCAGGGATCCTCGGAGCAGAAGAAAAATCTGCTGCCTCTATTGACCGGCGAGAAATATCACTGCGCTTGCGTGGTGATCATGGAGCCCGATTTTCTGTTCGACGTTTCCGCGCTGCGCACCTCGGCCATCAAGACAGCAAGCGGATACCGATTGTCCGGCATCAAGGCGATGGTCCCGCTCGCCGATCAGTGCAGCCATTTTTTGGTTATAGCCGCGCACGATGGAGCGCCTGACGCTTTCATCGTCGATCGCCGGGCAAAGGGAGTCACGGTCAGCGCTGAGAAACCGAATCTCGGAGTGCGAGCGCTGCGGATGGCCAATGTGAGTTTCGCAAATGTCGAACTGGAATCCGGCGCTCGTCTGGGTGGAGCAGCACGATGCGATGTGCAGGGGATCATCGACTCGGCACGCACGGCTCTGGCCGCGATCATGGCCGGAATCAGCCGCGCGGTTTTCGAATTCGTCATGCCGTATACGAAAGAGCGAGTAGTACACGGCGATGCTTTGGCGAAGAAACAGGTAATCGCATTCCGCCTGGCCGACATGCGGATTGAGACCGACGCGATGCGCTGGATGACGTGGAAGGCTGCATCGATTCTGGAACATGGCGGCAACGCCACCCGTCAGGCGCAACTCGCGTACACCTACGCCGTCGAACAGGCGATGTGGATCGCCGACGAAGGAGTACAGATGCTGGGCGGCCATGGCTACCTGCGCGACAATCCGGTCGAGATGTGGTATCGCGATGCGCGCACGGTGTCGGTGATGGAAGGCGCAGTTGGTGTGTAGGGCCATCCACGAGTATCGGAGGATCATGCGATGATAGATTTTGAGTTGACCGCAGCGGACAAGGAAGTGCTTGCGCTCGCACACCACCAGGCTGAGATGGGGCGCACTTATGCGAATTACTATGATAAGCACGAAGATGAACTTCCGCCGGCTGAGTTTCCGGAAGCTGCAGGACAGAAAAATCCGATCACTCTAGCCGAGGACAAGGCGGCGGATACCAGCGGTGCCAGAATTCTGCATTCGCTGGTCATGTCGGAAATCTACTCCGGTGGCATGTCTCTGCACCGCAGCAAATGGGGACTCGGCAACACGGTCCTCAAGACGGTTGCGACTCCCGAACAGATCGAGAAGTGGAAGAATCACACCATCGCGATCGCGATAACCGAACCGGGCGCCGGCTCGGATCCGGCGAACATTCGAACTACGGCAACGTTCGATCGCGAAACCGGAGAGTGGGTAATAAACGGAGAGAAGATTTTTATCTCGCAGGCCGAATCGAGCGACGCCGCAATGGTGTTTTCGCGTTTCGTTGGGCCTGACGGAAACCGGGGAATGACGACGTTCCTGGTCGAGAAAGGTACGGCCGGTTACTCAGTGGGACCTCAGCTCAAAAAACTTGGTATCCGTTCGCACGATACGTGCAACCTGCTATTCGAGGATTGCCGTATCCCCGAGTTCAATCACATCAAGGGCAATTTCAAATCCACGATGACGGTGTTCAACGACTCGCGCCCGATGGTGGGCGCGATGGCGCTGGGTGTCGCACGGGCGGCGCTCGATTTTACCCGGGAAAAGCTTCAAGAGAGCGGAATCGAGATTAGCTATAGCAAAGGAGCGCGAATTCGGTCGGCGGTTGCCGATCGCTTCATTCGGCTGGAAGCCACATACGAGGCCGCTATTCTCACCGTTTTGCGCGCGAAGTGGCTGGAGCAGAAGGATGTTCCGCCGAAGGTAGAAGCCTCGATCGCGAAGGCGGCCGGCGGAAAAGCCGCAAGAAAGATTACACAGGGCTGTATAGAGATACTCGGTCCTGAAGCCTTATCGGAAGATCATCCGCTGGAACGATGCTTTCGCGATGGACGTATCTTCGACATCTATGAAGGGGCCGGAGAGATTCAGCGTCTCATCATCGCGCGCGCCATCCTCGAATATACTTCGCGCGATATCCGGTAGTGGTCGGACTTCGGCTTGCGCTGCGCTGTAGAGGACTCGAGGAACGAGATTGACCATCCCATGCGATTTCGCGAAGATACACGTTCCGAACGGAGTGGCCTGTGGATACCGAGCAAAAGCAGAAACTGGCGACACTCCTCGCGCAGGAACATGTAGCGGTCATCGTCACACAACGCGATGAGTGGCCCACTGCAACTCTGCAAGCATTTGCGGAGACCGATGCTCCAGACTTGCTCTTTATCATGGGCGCGGACGCGGACAAGTTTCAGAATCTGATCCGCAATCCGAACGTAACCGTGTTCGTCGATACTCGGGACGTTGGTAACGTCCCTACATTTGAGATTGCGCGAGTTTCGATCCAGGGTATTGCGCAGGAGATCTCGAGAGAGGGTCCGGAATGGGAGCCGCTCAAAGAGATATTCCTGAAGAAGAATCCTTTCGAGGCTCCATTTTTCGGAAGCGAAAAGTTGCGGATGGTGCGAGTGAGGATCAAGCGAATCTCATACGCGGGCGCCGCGCGCGATTTGTTCAAAGCGGAGTTGTGATTCCCTCACTCGATCGGTGGTAGTTTTATCCTGAGGCGAGCATGGTTGATGTCCGAGCGCGGGCCTGATCGTATTCCTTCCGCGTCTGATCGATCAGTTCGGCGGCACTCTGAATCTTGTTGACGCCGGAAATGGAATGTCCCGCGCTCCAAATGTCCCGATAGCGCCGAGGCCCTGGAAAATCCCCTTTGCTGCTGAAGTTCCGCGCCGCTTCTTCGACTGAGACGCGCGGCGGCAAAGTAGCGGGGTCAAGGCCGGCGGCGATCATCGACGGCTTCAACATATTCGTGTCGAGGCCCGTGAACGCCTGCGTGAGCATCACGTCGTCCATATCGGACTCGACCAGCATCTTCTTGTACGCCGCTGCGGCAAGGCTCTCGTGCGTCGCGATGAACCTGGTTCCCATATATGCGAGGTCGCAGCCCATTACCTCGGCGGCCCAAAGCAGGCTGCCGTCCGAGATTCCACCAGCCAGAACGATCGGACCGTCGAACATCTGGCGTGCCGCGCGCACGAACGCGAGTGGATTGAGCCATCCGGTCTGGCCCCCCGCGCCTGCGGTCAGAAGGATCAATCCGTCCACCCCGGCGGCGATCGCACGTTCGGCGTGATGAAGCGTGGCGACGTCGCAGAAGACCAGACTTCCGGAATCGTGCAGTGGACCGATCGCTTCCGTCGGCGAGCCGACGCTGGTTATCACGAGCTCTACTCGATGCTTCACCAGCGCCGCCAGTTCGGACCGCATCTGCGCGCGTTTGATGATCAGGTTCGCGCAGAAAGGAGCTGGCGGGCAGTCGGGATTTTCGCCGGCCGCGCGAGCGAGTGCGGTTTCAATCTGCGAGAGCCACGCTTCCACGCCCTCGGGTGACCGCGCATTGGCAAGTGGGAAAGCCCCGATCGCACCCGCCTTGCACGCCGCGATAACGAGTTCGGGCCCCGACACAGCGAGCATCGGAGCCGCGATCAGCGGCAGCCGGAGCCGCTTGGCGACTTTCTCGGGAATACGATTGGACCGCATCGCTCTCAGACATCCTTGTGCAAGATGTGAACAACGCACACCGCGCCGACGCCGACCATGTGCGCGAGGCCAGTTTTCGCGTTGGGCTGCTGGCGCACCCCCGCTTCGCCCCGAAGCTGGCGGGTGATCTCCACGATCTGCCCGGCGCCCGTCGGACCGATCGGATGGCCCATCGCGATCAGACCACCGGACGCGCTGATCGCGCACTTACCGCCGATGTCGGTGGTCCCGCTGCCGATCATCGCGGCACCTTCGCCCTCGCCGCAGAGGCCCATCGCCTCGACGTATAGTAACTCTTCGATCGTGAACGCATCGTGGAGTTCAATCAGGTCGAGATCCCTGGGACCGATGCCGGCTTCCTCGTATGCCTGCGCCACAGTCTCGCGGGTCAGCTCAGCATCATTGTTTTTCGCATCCCGATAAACGCGTTCGCTGCGAGAAACCGATGCTATCGCCCGGACCGCGCGGGCTCGATTTATTTTCAGCTTCTCGATCGCATCGTCAGACGCGACAATCACTGCCGCAGCGCCTTCGCCTACCGGGCAGCATTGCAGCCGCGTCAGCGTGCCGGAGATCGCTGGGCCGGCCATCACCTCTTCCAACGTCACCGCTCTCTGCCGCTGCGCGAAAGGGTTGTGGGCGCCATTGCGATTATTTTTGACTGCGACCTGCGCGACCTGTTCGGCACTAACGCCGTAACGATTCATATACTCATTAGCCAGAAGGGCGAAGTGAGTAAATGGCACGACGCGCGCTCCGACCAGATCGCGAATCCTGGTCTTGCCGGGAGCACTGTTCACCATCGCCGGCTTGTCCACTCCAATCGCCAGTGCGACATCGCTGACGCCGCTGGCAACATCGAGGCAGGCCTGCCGAAATGCGGTCGAACCGGAAGCCGATGCGTTTTCCACCTGCGCCATCGCAATTCCGGTTGCTCCCAGATGACGCAGCATCGGACGTGACGCGGCCATCCCAACCAGCGCAGTACCAGTGTATGCGGACTCGACCGCAGGCCACTCGATGCCGGCATCATCCAACGCCGCGCGCACGGCGGTCAGGCCGAGCGTGACGTATGGCGTGTCGCTCAGATGCTGATACTTATGAAGCCCTATTCCAACTACATGAACCGGGCGCAATTCTCGCAGCGTCTTTTTCATTTCTCTGACTCCCGCCGGGCGAAGCGAAGTTCGTTTGCGCCGGCGCTACCTTCGTCCGCGCCCGCGTGTACTATCACGGCATGCATCCGATCGCCGATCTTGAGACCGGCGTCCGTCTTCTGAACCAGGAGCGCGCGAACCGCCAGCCCATCGTCTAGCAGGATTACGCCAACTGTGAAGGGCGCCTCGATTCCTTTACCCGAATGAAGATGAACGGTCGCGAACGATTTCAGCATGCCTTCGCCCTTCAGCGCGAGGGGCTGAAGCTGGTCGCCCGATGCTCCGCAGATCTCGCATCCGTAAGATTGCGGAGGAAAGAAAACGTAACCGCAGGCGCGGCAGCGTCCGCCGTGCAGTTTTGGAATTCCATCCGGCGACGCGGAATAGAGGTCAGGCGGCGGAGCGATAGTTTCGGGCATCGGGTGCCTCCAATGAGCGTTGATTTGCGGACCTTACGATATTTCTTGCTAATCAGTCAACAAATATGTTATGGTCGCCCGCGATGAACGCACAGCGAGATACCCAAGCGCCGATCCGGCGCACCCAGCGCGAGCGGCGGCAACTCTCGCACAGCAGGATGCTCGCGGCGGCGGCGAAGCTGATCGCGCGTCAGGGCAGCAGTCGTACGACGCTCAGCCAGATCGGAGAAACCTCGGGCTATACCCATGGTCTCGTCAGTCATCGCTTTGGATCAAAGGGAAAGCTCATAACGACGCTGGTCCGGCAGTTACAACGCGGCTTTGCTGAGTCGCTGGTGCCAGTGGTCGGCGAAAAGAGCGGGATCGAGGCACTGAAGTTGACGTGCGAGAAGTATCTGCGTGCGGCGACGTCTGTCGAACGGATGGCGATCTACGTCCTGATCGGAGAAGCGCTTGGCCCGGTGCCGGAGATCAAACCCGACCTCGCGGATGCGGACGGACATTTCCGCACTTCAATCCAGCATCGAATCGAGGAAGGAATCCGATCAGGCGAAATCAGGCGTGAGGTGGATGCGGCGGCACAGGCCGCGATGCTGGTGGGAATGCTACGCGGTTTGGTGATTCAGAATCTGCTCAAGCCCGGCTCCTTCAATCTCGGCGCGGTCTGCCGCGAAATGAATTCGAATATCGAACTAACTCTCGCGCAAAAACGGAGGCGTGCCTGATGCTCCGTGATGTGCGCGTGCTCGAGCTCTCCTCGCCGGAGACGATGCTGGCCGGGAGTATCCTCGCCGACCTCGGCGCTGACGTCGTCGTGATCGAGCCGCCGGGCGGAGCGCCTGGACGGCGGCTGGAGCCGTTCCTGGATGATGTTCCGGGACTCGAGCGAAGTCTGACATGGCATGCGCTCAACCGGAACAAGCGTGCAATCACGCTCGATCTGAAGAGTATCGACGGATGCAGCCTGTGCACCTCCCTGGTTGAAAGATTCGATATCGTACTAGAGTCGGCGGGGATTGGCGGCCATGCGCCGCTCGACGATTTCGAGCTAAGCGCGAAAATTATTCGATGCACGGTTAGCGCCTTTGCGCGAACAGGGACGAAGAGTGAGTATGCGGCTTCCGATCTTTTAGTGATGGCTTCGACCGGGACGCCCTCAATGACTGGCGATCCGGATCGTCCACCGCTCTTCTACACTGTTTCTCAGTCGATCATGGAAGCCGGTGCGGAAACGGCGATTGCCGCGCTGGCGTGCCTGATCGCGCGCGATCGTGACGGGGAGGGACAGCACGCGGAAGTTTCCGCGCGGATCGCTGCGATGATGAGTGCGCTCAGTGTGCCGATCGCGGTCGGTGCGGGAAATCCGGAGTTGATGCGCGCGGGTGTGGGCGGCTTGGCGCCTGACGCGCGAATCCCGAGCATTTACGAATGCGCCGATGGCTACATGATCGTCACTGTCCCCGCGTTTGGTCCGTCGTTCGGACCTATGACCCAGCGCCTGGCGAAATGGGCGGCTGAAGAGGGGCATCTATCGAAAGAAATCGCGGAGGTGAACTGGATCACTTTCCCCGCCGATGTCCGCAAGAAAACCGTATCACCGGATCACCTTCGGGCCCTGGTCCAAGGCGTGACATCGCTCTGCCGGAACAAGACCAAGGCCGAGCTCGGCGCGGCCGCGCGCAAACTCGGGCTCCTCGCCGCGCCAGTGATGGATATGAAAGATGTCGCCGAATCGGAGCAGTACCGCGAACGAGGGTTGTGGACGCCGGTGAAGATCGGAACCAATGGACGCGAGATCGATGCGCCCGCGCGATTCGCGCAATTCTCGAACTATTCGATCGAAACCAAAAGAGGCGCGCCCGCGCTCTCCGAACATACCGCCGAGGTTCTCAAGCATGAGGCCGGAATCTCTTCGACAGAACTGCAAGCGCTGTTCATTCACGGGATCATCTAGCAGGAGCAGTTTGCGATGAGCTCGCCATTGGAAGGCATCCACGTACTCGATCTGAGCTGGGTGATGGTCGGGCCAGTGAGTGGCCGCTACCTCGCGGACCTTGGCGCCGACGTTATCAAGATCGAGAGTCGCGGACGGATCGATCCTCTTCGTACACTGGGGCCGTTCAAAGACGGGAAGCCGGGTCCCGAACGTTCAGTAAGCTATCACAACCTCAATGCCGGCAAGCGAAGCGCTACGATCAACCTCAAAGCGGCGCGCGGACGCGATATCATTCTGCGCCTCGTCGATTGGTCTGACATAGTATTGGAAAGCTTCACTCCCGGAGTGCTCGAGAGTCTCGAACTCGACTACAAGCATCTGCGGCAGCGCAAGAGCAACATTATAATGCTGTCCACCAGCATCCTCGGACAGACTGGGCCCGATGCGGCCGGCACCAGTGGCGTCGGCACGATGGGCGCGGCGATGTCGGGCGCGAGTTTTCTGCTTGGATGGCCGGATCGACCGCCTTTCGGCACCTTCGGCCCGTGGACCGACGGTGTCGCGCCGCGTTTCATCGTCGCCAGTATACTTGCCGCGCTTCATCGTCGGTCACTGACCGGAGAAGGCTGCTATATCGACGTTGCGCAGGCGGAGGCCGGTATCCAATTCGTCTCGCCGGCATACTACGAGTACGCGGCCAATGGCGCCGTTCCGATGCGTCGGGGAACTGCGGGCTCGCCGCTCAGGTCCCCGCACGGCATCTATCCATGCTCGGGCTCGGACCGCTGGGTAGCGATAGATCCGTCTCGAAGCGAACATTGGGAAGCACTGCGTATAGTCATTGGCGGAATACTAACAGAATCACGATTCGATACTCTCATTGGGCGGCTGAGGAATCGCGCGGAGCTTGATAGTGCAATCGCGGATTGGACGAAGCCGCAAGATGCAGAGGCGGTTGAGCGCAAGCTTCAGAGCACGGGAGCGCCCGCCCATGTCGTCTCTCGGGGCGGCGACCTGGCGCGAGATACACATCTGCGCGATGCCAACCACTTTCGCACAATCACCGATCCGGTCATGGGCGAAGCGAAAATCGAAGGACCACGCTTCATGCTGCATCGCACGCCGCATGTCGCTACCCGTCCGGGCCCACGAGTCGGAGAGCATACCGTCGAGGTTCTGCGTGACGTGTGCAAACTCTCGACCGAAGAGATCACCGAACTCGAGAAAGCCGGTGTGCTCGCCTGATTTCGCTCGCGCATCCGGCGATGCATCAACCGCAGAAAGGAGACTATCAATTGGCTAATAACATTCTCGATCTGAAAGGGCGAGTCGGACTTGTGACCGGGGCAGGACAAGGTGTTGGCCGCGTTGTGGCTCTGCGGTTTGCAGAAAACAACGCTGGCGGGGTCGTCGTCAATGACTTCCGTCTCGAGCGCGCACAGGCGGTTGCAGCAGAAGTCGAAAAACTCGGTGTTAAGGCGATGCCCGTTCAATGCGACGTGACTGATTTCGTCTCGGTGGCCACGATGTTCGAGCAGGCAAGAGCGAAGTTTGGCTCCGTCGATATCCTCGTGAACAACGCCGGCAACGCCGGTGCCGATCCGGCTGCCGTGGCACGCAAGCCGTTCTGGGAGCAGGGGCCAAAAGATTGGGAGCCATTCCTTGGTACCAACCTTTTTGGCGTTCTGAATTGCGTGCGAATAGCCGGAGCCGAGATGATCAAGCGCGGTTACGGGAAAATAGTCACTGTAATCTCGGATGCGGGCAGAGTCGGCGAGCCGCGTCTCGAAATTTATTCCGGCGCGAAAGCGGGTGCGGCAGGATTCATGCGGGCGATCGCAAAAAACGCGGGACGTTACAACGTCACCGCAAACTGCGTCGCACTCGGCGCGACACGCACGCCAGCTACCGAACGTGGCATGTCCGATCCGGAGGCGCTCAAGCGGGTTCTGAAGGTGTACCAAATCAAACGTATCGGTGAGCCGGAGGACGCGGCCAATATGATTCTGTTTCTTAGTTCGGACGCATCGAGCTGGATCACCGGTCAGACAATTCCGGTCAACGGCGGCTATTCATTCGCTGTATAACTTAGGTTCAGCTAAAGGAGAATCGGCGTGGATTACGAAACAATCATCCTGGAATGCAAAGACGGAATTGGCTATTTGACACTAAATCGCCCCGATCGGGCAAATACCATTAGCTTTCAGCTCGCGCAGGAAGTGGTTGACGCGATGGAGGCGGTCGAAACCAACCCCGAGTACCGGGTCCTGATCATCACGGGAACAGGCACTCGCCATTTCTGCGGAGGCGCAGATCTGCGCGATATAGCGCGTCGCGCCAGCGAAATGCGTGGTGTCGGCACCGAAGCAAAAAGCGAGCGACGGGGCCTGCCGCTAAAAGATATGTTCAGCGCTATCGAAGATTCCCGCGTCCCGGTGATTGCCGCGATCAATGGAGCTGCGATGGGCGGAGGATGCGAGATCGCATTGGCCTGCGACATTCGCGTCATGGCGGATACCGCGACGATCGGGCTTCCGGAGATTCGTTTCGGCGCGCTCCCGGCCGGCGGAGGCACGCAGCGCCTTCCACGCCTGGTTGGTCCCGGTATCGCCAAGGAAATGATCTTCAGCGGACTTCCATGGTCAGTCGAGGACGCGCTTCGCGTTGGTCTCATCAATCGGATTGCGCCGGCAGCCGATCTGATCGTCAACTGCGAGAAGATAGCGAGAGTCTATATCGAGCGCGCCGGCTATGCACTCAAGACCGCAAAAGCGTTGATCAATCGCGGTGTCGAACTGTCTCTGCAGGATGGTCTCGCGCTCGAGCGCAAAATGATCGCGCAGATGGCAACGCCGGAGGAGCGTCGAAAAGCGCAGGATCAAGCGGCGGCTACGCAAAAGACCTACGCGCGAATCTTTGGCGACCGCTCCTGATCGGTGCTCCCGCCACGGTCTCTAACTCGTTACGCGGGCGCGCGCCGGTCAGCTCCGAAGCCGCCGCTCCGTTTGAGCGAGCAGCGGTTCGAGCCGATGGGTCGGCTCCACGAGGTTCGCGTGTTTCGTTAGGGTGTCGAGGAAAGGATCTCGTTTCAGCCGCGCCATTCGCGCGAGCATGTTCTTGATATTGTACGACGTGGGATCGAGCGTCGGCTTGAGTTCCGGCCACTTCATAGGCGCCGATACCGGCGCGCCTGGAACGGGGCGCACCGAGAATGGCGCCGCAATCGTCTTGCCATGACCGAGCTGTAAATAGTCAATATACACTCGGCCCTGACGGGTGCCAGGGTTGCGATTGATCGTGGCGATTTCAGGAATTCTATTTACGACTGTCTGCGCAACCAATTCGGAAAACATC
>JBARDN010000011.1:0-10219 GCA_049795175.1 Binataceae bacterium (SeqCode)
AGATAATCGCGGCGGAAGATCAGGAAGTTGGCCGGCGCGTTGCCGCCGTGCATCACGCCCACAATATCGAGCGTTACGTTGAACGGATAAACCGTGCCGCGCAGGATGATCTGCTGGCCTTCGTGCAGCTTGAAGCGTTTCATCGTTCCCGAACCGACCAGGCACGCGGTGCGCAAGCTCTCGAATTTCTTCCACGATTCTTTCGACACGCCCCAGTCGGGCCACATCGCCTCGGCAGTGTCGGGATCGACCGCCAGGTTCGGAAATTGATCGCTGACCTCGTGATAGATTCCGCCGAACCAACTCTCTGGCGTGACCGCTTCGACGTGCGGGGTTGCGGCGATCCGCTGCTTGTACGCCTCGGGCATCGAGTAGGTCAGGCCGGCCTTGTTGTGGCATGAGATCCGCGTCGACGACGCGGAGTCAGACAGGATTTGGTTGGCGACCGAGGGCAGGCTGACCAGCGCCGAAAAGATAAACAGCGACACCGCGATCGAGAAGATCGTCAGGATCGTGCGCCGCTTGCTGCGCAGCAGATTTTTCAGCACCAGTGCGACGTACTTCATCGGCAGTCCCTAGGCTTGCGCCCCCGCCGCTTCGGCTCGTGCGGGTCCGCCTTTGCCCGGCTCGATGCCGGCCAGGATTCCCTTGTCGAGGCGGTAAACCGTATCGACAAAACGCTCGGCGCGAGGGTCGTGTGTGACCATCACGATCGTGCGATGAAATTGGCGATTCAAATCGGTCAGCAGGTTCAGGATCTCCTCGGCCGATTTCGCGTCGAGGTCGCCGGTCGGTTCGTCCGCGACCACGATGGTCGGGTCGGTGACCAGCGCGCGTGCGATCGCAACGCGCTGCTCCTGTCCGCCCGAGAGCTGGCGCGGGTAGTGATCCATCCGGTCCGCAAGCCCGACGATTCGAAGCGCCGTCTCGACGTGCTCGCGCCGCTCGGCCTTGTTAAGCGGCGTCAGCAGCAGCGGCAACTCGACGTTCTCGAACGCGGTCAGGACTGGAATCAGGTTGTAGAACTGGAACACCAATCCGATATGGCGCGCGCGCCAGGTCGCGAGATCGCGCTCCTTCATCCCGGTGATTTCTTCGCCGCCGACCGCGACCCGGCCCGAGGTTGCGTGATCGATTCCCGCGATCAGGTTGAGCATCGTGGTCTTGCCCGATCCCGACGGACCCATGATCGCGACGAAGCGTCCCTCGGGCACCTGGATCGTCACGTCATCGAGCGCGCGGACTTCGAATTCGTCGCGCTTGTAGATGCGGATCACGTGTTCGAGATCGATTGCGTATTTGGTCT
This sequence comes from Binataceae bacterium (SeqCode), assembly GCA_049795175.1. Taxonomy (GTDB): domain Bacteria; phylum Desulfobacterota; class Binatia; order Binatales; family Binataceae; genus JBARDN01. The sequence goes on from JBARDN010000011.1 coordinate 1,307, forward strand.
CCATCTGCTCCCCCTCCCGATTGATTGCCGCTAAAGTCTCCGAACCAATTGTCCGCGCGAAGTGCGTTGCCGACTTATCTTCCAGCCGCTGCGGCCGCCGCGGGCCGACTGCGGATCCGGCGCGCGGGCGCCATCTCGCGTTTCAGTTGCGCGGTCAGCTTCGCGAAGACTTCGACTTTGGTCGTGCAGACCGCGCGTCCGAGCTCGACCACGATCTGCCGAAACGGGCTGTCGCCGCGCCGCTTCATTTCGCCCGCGAGCCACGTGAGCATCTTCACCACCTCGGCATCCTCGCGTCCGGCGCGATCCAGATGCTCGAGCGCCGCCTGCGGATCGTGCTCGGCGAAATAAATCTTGATTTGCGATTCGTCATAGATAAACAGCGGCTGCGCCGGCTCGCGCAGCGTTTTCAAGAACCGCGCCCGGCCCGCCGCCGTGATCGCATAAACCTTGCGCGCGCGCCGCCCGTGCCGCTCCGAGCGCATCGTGACCAGGCCGTCAAGCGCCATGCGTTTTAAGGCAGGGTAGAGCGAGCCGTCGCTGACCCGGTAGAAGAATCCGATCGGATCCTGGAAGCGGCGCTTGAGATCGTAGCCGGTCATCTCGGATTCCATCAGGAAGCCGAGGATCGGAAATTTAACATCGATCCGCGGCGCGGGCGCGGGTTCCGCAAAAGCACGCGCCCACAAGGGTAGCGGCTTGGGCGCGGGAAGCGGCCGTGGGGCAGGTTTGAGGCTTCTTGAGCGCATAACGTATCGACTCAATAGCTCGACTTGAGATAACGAGTCAAGCTATCGCGCACTTGGCGCGTGGGCGTTCAGGCCCGGCGCACCGCCAGCGTGAACGCGAGCCGCCAATTGCTCGCCCCGTTAAGCGGAGGAAGCGTAGCCGCCGCGCGTTCAAACCGGCGGAGTTCATCAAAAGCAGGTTTTGTCGGAGCAGGTTCTGTGCCAAATGCCCAGTCCCACAACGGCGTCGTCACTCCAAAGATCGCGTCCGGGACGCGCAGATGATGCGCCAGATGCCGCCCGCGCAGCCGCTCCTCGAATCGATTCGAGGGATGCGCAAAATGAATCCGGTAATGAATCACCTCGTACAGAACGAATCCGGCAACGATTCCATAGAACGCGTAAATCGCAGATGAATTGCCGAAAATCGCAACTGCCGCAAGTGTTAGAGCGCAGACCGGTATCCACGCCCCGACGGTGAACACCGCATGAGGATCCCGATGATGCACCGCGTGCAGCGGAGTCGCGAAAGTCCGGAACCGATGCCCGAGCCATCCGTGGATCGCATACTCGACGAAGCTCCAGACAAAGACTCCGCCCGCAAACAGGATGACGCGCACGAGCATAGCGTCGAGTCTATCCGCCCGCCAAAATAGCGGCAACGCATTCGCACGACTGCATCGGAGTGCAATCAGCGGACTGCGCAGCGACCCAATTATCACTTTCGCAGCGTGGAAGTGCTGGTCGAGGATTTCCTCAATGACATCGACCGATCGCGCGGAGGACTGAAGCAGTGAAAAAGCATCTCTCGATTGCTATCAAGGGGCCGATCGAATCAGCCAGGGAGTTCGCCGAAGCATGGCGTCGAAGCGAGCGGGGCGAACCGCCCGAGCAGCCGGTTGAACGCCTATACTTCGAAGACCTGCCAACGATGCTCAAGACGCTCACGCCTCGGCGCTTCGAGGTGCTCAAGATGGTCCACGAGATCGGACCGGTCAGCGTCAGGGCCTTGTCCGCGAGAATGAAGCGCGATTACAAGAATGTGCATCACGACATCAAGGTGCTGGAGCGGGTAGGATTGTTGATGCGCTCTTCTGACGGCCGCCTGATCGCCCCGTGGACAAAGATTATCGCCGAATTCGGATTGGCCGCGTAAGGTGCCGTTGCCCGAGTGGTTCGGGCTCCTCTAACGCCTGCTCTTGTGATTCCCGTGCGTGGCTTGGCGGTACGGGCTTTAGCCTGTGTCCTCACGCCGGTTGAAGCCGGTGCCATCAAGCCAGCAACATCGAGACGCTTGACCTATACCTCAATAATGGACTATACCAACAATGCAATGAGAGACGAGGCCGCAAACTGAAGGGGCCATCCAAAGAATCGAAAGATCACAGACACGGAGGATTCATCCGATGTGGAATTCTGACAACCCTTTCCTTAACGGCAACTACGCTCCCTGGCGCGAGGAGGGCGACGCCTACGACCTCGAAGTCGAAGGCGAAATTCCTCGCGAGCTAACCGGCGCGCTCTACCGGATCGGCCCGAATCCGCAGTTCAAGCCCACCGGCCGCTACCACTGGTTTGACGGCGACGGCATGGTCCACGGATTCCTGCTGCGCGACGGGCGCGCCGCCTATCGCAATCGCTACGTCAAGACCGACGGGCTCAAGGCCGAGATGAGGTACGGCCGCGCGCTCTACGGCGGCCTGCTCGACGGGCTGATGCGCGAGGTTCCGGCCGACGTGCCGCCGATGAAGAATCAGGCCAATACCAATATCGTCGGCTACGCCAACCGGCTGCTCGCGCTGATGGAAGGCGGTCTGCCGACTGAGCTCAAGCCGGACACGCTCGAAACGGTCGGGATGTATAACTTCGGCGGCAAGGTCAACGGTCCGGTGACCGCGCATCCGAAGTACGATCCCGTAAACGGCGACCTGCTGTTCTTCGGCTACTCGCCGTTTCCGCCCTACACAACCTGGTACCGCGCCGACAAGGCGGGCAACCTGCTCGAGACGCGTGCGATCGATTCCGGACTCCCGGTGATGATGCACGATTTCGTCACCACCGATAACTACGCGATCTTCTTCGTGTGTCCTTCCGTGTTCCGGATCGAGAACGCCTCGAAGGGTCTGCCCGTGATGGTCTGGGAGCCGCAGCATGGAACCAGGATCGGCGCGATGCATCGCAAGTCGGGCGAGATCAAGTGGTTCCACACCGATGCGTTCTACGTTTTCCATTTCCTGAATGCGTTTGAAGAGAACGGCTCGCTGGTGATCGACGGATGCCGTATCGCATCACTGAACATGAGCGGCAACTCGTTCGGTGATCCTCCGCTGCCGTGGCGGTGGACCCTCAATCTCAAAGATGGATCGATCCGCGAGCGCCAGATCGACGAGACGCTGAGCGATTTTCCGCGGCTCGACGAACGCCGCGCCGGCCTCAAGCATCGCTACGGATACTTCGCCGGCAGCACCGATGCGCGCGAACGCGGCTTCGGCTTCAACGCCGTCATCAAGCGTGACTACCAGACCGGCAAGAATGAGACTCAGATGCTCGGCGGCAATCACGCGCCCGGCGAGCCGGTCTTCGTTCCGCGCAGCGCAACCTCGGCCGAGGACGACGGCTGGGTGCTCTCCGTCTGGTACGATCCAGCCGCGAATTCGAGCGAGATGGTAATCCAGCACGCCCAGGATTTCGGCGGCGCCCCGATCGCCCGGGTCAAGGCTCCTCATCGCGTACCGTTCGGATTCCACGGCAACTGGGTGCCCGCCTGAGCTGATGAAGAAAGCTGAATGAAGAAGCTTGCGGCCAAGCCAAAGCGGGCGGCGCGCGCCGGATTCGATTCCGGTACGGCGCGCGCCGCCGCGCCGATCGAGCCCGCGCGCGAGCGTCCCGGCGCGATCAAGTCGTCGCTCGAATACGCGCTTTTAGGACTGATCTCGGAATCACCCGGAGTCTCGGGCTACGACATCGTGAAAATTTTCGAGCTCTCGATGCGCCATTTTTGGCATGCGCATCAGGGGCAGATCTATCCGACGCTCGAGCGGATGGAAGCAGCGGGATGGATCAAAAGCCGGCAGGTGATCCAGCACGGACGCCCCAACAAGCGCGAGTTCTCGAGCACGCCGGCCGGCGAGCGCGCGCTCACGCGATGGCTTCATAGCCCGTTCGAGAAGATGAAGCTCAAGTATCCGCCGCTTTTGCGCACGCGGTTTCTGGGCCACCTCGGCGCCGACGCGGCCCGCGCCCAGTTGCAGGAGCATAAGCGCGAGACCGGCCGCTATCTCGACGAGCTGCGCGAGATCGAGCGCGGCTTCTTCGCGCACATCCAGCGCTATCCCGACGTCAACGTGATGTTCTCCTTTTTCACCTTGAAGTACGGAATCGGCTGGATGGAAGAAAACCTGCGCTGGTGCGATTGGGCACTCGCCGAGCTCGAGCGCAATCTCGCGCTCTTCCGCTTGCGCCACGTCTCTGGCTAGCGGGGCCCGGATTGTCCTCTCCGATTGTCCTCTCCCCCCAGGATCGAGGCCGTCGATTTTTCGCAACACTCCTTCGTAGTCATCCTGAGCCGCAGGCGAAGGATCTCCGCGAAGCTATTAGTGCAACCAATCCGGGCTTTGCGCACTAATCGCTTCGCGGAGATCCTTCACTCCGGCAGCCTCCGTTCAGGATGACGGACAGGAACGTGGCGTTTATCGAGAGCCTCAGGATCGGGAGAGGGTGCGATTCTGACTGCGGCGGCTGCCCCCGTGAGGCGCGTTGCATCGTCCGATCCGGAAAAATCACCGATTAGGCACAAATCCGGTATAGACCTTGGCGCTGCTTTTAGTATTCTAGGGCAAACCTGAATTTCGGCCGCGTTTTATCGTCCGATATTGCAAGGGTTACCGTTTGCGGACTCAGCGTATGAATCCAGGAGGTTTGCATGGCTAGGAAAATCGCCGCCATCGCGGGCGGCGTGGTACTCGGACTGATAATCGCTTTTGCGCGTGCCGGCGCGTTTCCATTCTGGAGTTCCGGCGATAAGGATTCATCCAAAGCCGATTCCGCGGCGCCTCAAGCGGTCTCCTCGATGAGCGCGGTTACGTCAGGCCCCCCCCTGCAAACCCCGCCTCAGACCTCTGAGAGCGCAGGCCGCTCCGGCGCGATCGGTTCATTTGCGCCGCTGGTCAAGCGCGTGATGCCGACGGTCGTCAACGTCGCGGTCGTGCAGGACGTGAAGACCTCCGGCTTTGGCCAAGGTGACGAGAACGGCGGCGGCGATGAAGGCGGCGGCGGTGACGAGGGCGCCCCCGGCGCCGGACCACCGCAGATGCCTCCTGGCATGGGCAATGGCAACGGCGATCCGTTCGAGCAGTTCCGCCGCTTCTTTGGCCAGGTTCCGCGCGAGTACAAGCAGCACGGACTCGGCTCGGGCGTAATCGTCTCGCCCGACGGATACATCCTGACCAACAACCACGTGGTTGGCGGCGCCGAGGAAATTCACGTCACCCTGATGGACAAGCGTGAATTCACCGCCAAGGTGATCGGCAAGGATCCCAAAACCGATCTCGCGCTGATCAAAATCGATACCAAGGATCAGCTTCCCTCCGCATCGCTGGGAGATTCCGACGCAACCGAAGTCGGCGACTGGGTTATCGCGATCGGAAACCCGTTCGGCTTTTCGCTCACTGTGACCGCCGGAATCGTCAGCGCCAAGGGCCGAATCCTCGGCGGCAACTACGACGATTTCCTCCAGACCGACGCCTCGATCAATCCGGGCAACTCCGGCGGTCCGCTGTTCAACACCTCCGGCCAGGTGATCGGGATCAACACCGCCATCTACAGCCGCACCGGCGCCAACAACGGAATCGGATTCGCAATTCCGATCGATATGGCGCGCAACGTGATGGACCAGTTGAAGGCGCACGGACGCGTGGTCCGCGGATGGCTCGGGGTCGAGATCCAGGAAGTCACCGAAGACCTCGCACAATCCTTTGGACTACCCAAAGCAGAAGGCGCTCTGGTCGCCAATGCCGACAAAGACGGTCCCGCCGCCAAAGCCGGAATCGAGCGCGGCGATATCATCGTCAAATTCAACAGCAAGACCGTTCACGACGAGCACGAGTTGCCCGAGCTGGTGGCCGAGACCCCAGTCAATGCGAGTGTCCCGGTCGAAGTGCTGCGCAACGGCAAGCCGATGACCCTGACGGTTAAGGTCGGCGAGCTGAAAGAGCAGAAAGTCGCCAGCGCCAGGGCCGAAGAGCCCGGCGGAAGCTGGGGCATGCAGGTCGGCGATATTACGCCCGAGCTCGCGCAGCAGTTCCATCTGCAGCGCAACAAGGGCGTCGTTGTGCGGCAGGTCGCACCCGACAGCCCGGCGGCCGACGCGAGTTTGCAGCCCGGAGACGTAGTGCTCGAAATCAATCGCGAGAAGGTTGCCGACGTCAAGGATTTCGTCGCCAAAGCCAAGGCGGTGAAGGCCGGCAAGAAACCCGCGTTGCTGTTGATCGCGCGCGGAGAAGCGACGCTCTACACTGTGATCAAACCGGGAGGCGGCGACTAAGCGCGCATTTCCGGATTCCTCGATAAGCGGCGGCGCTGCGGATTCGCGGCGCCGCCGCTTTGTTTTGCGCCCATTGCCGCTTGCGCTTTCGCCGCGGGCATCGCGATGCTACCGATAGCAAGGTGCTGAATTCCCGCTCCTGGTCCAAGGAGAGGGCAAGGGAGAAGTTGTCCTTCCGCGAGTTGACTCTAATCTGACGTGGCTGCTTCCGTCTTCAGATGTGACGTTCTTATTGCGGGCGCGGGTCCGGCCGGCCTTGCCACCGCCCTGTACCTTATGCGCGCGCGGCCGGAGTTGGCGGGGCGCGTGATCGCGCTCGAAAAATCTGCGCATCCGCGCTTCAAAACCTGCGCCGGTGGTCTCATCCCCAAAACCATGCTCGCGCTCGAGGAACTCGGCATTCCCCTCGAGGTTCCCGCCTGCACCGTGATGCGCGGCGTGGCGCGCACTCCGGTCGGCTCCGTCATCCTCGATCGCGGGGAACCGCTATGCACCATCATCCGGCGCGACGAGTTCGACGCGCACCTCGCGCGCGCCGCAATCGCTGCCGGACTCGGACTCGCCGAGCACACGCGCGTGCTGGCGGTCACGCAAAACGCCGAGCGCGTGCGCGTCGAAACCGATCGCGGAGCATTCGAGGCCAAAGTCCTCATCGGGGCCGACGGTTCCGGCAGCCGCGTGCGCGCCGCCGTATTCGGAGCGGGCAAGGAATCCGTCGGGCGCGCTCTGATGGCCGATATCCCCGCCGATCCGGACCGCGCGGTCGAGTTTGCGGAGAATCGCTATCGCTTCGACTTCCGATGCGTCAGCGCGGGTATCCCGGGCTACGCATGGTCGTTCCCATGCCTCATCGATGGCAATCCGCATCTGAATGTAGGTATCTACGATCAGCATCCGCGCGCATCGGGCGCGGCGGGCGGCGAGCAGGCGCAGATGCTGACCGAGCTGCGCGCCGCTTTTCCCGAGCTGCCGCTGGCGGCGCTCGAGAATCGAACCCAGGCGTTCCGCGCCTTTCCAATCAGGTGGTTCGACGCGCGCGACAAGTACGTAAACGGGCGGGTGATCCTGGCCGGCGACGCCGCCGGAGTCGATCCGCTGATGGGCGAGGGCATCTCGTGCGCGTTCGAGCACGGCAAGCTCGCCGCACACGCGATCGTGCAACTGCTCGGCGGCGATTCACGCGCGCTCGCCGCGTATGATCGCGCGCTGCATCGCGGCTCCGTCGGCCGTAAACTCGGCAAGCTAGCTTTCGCCGCGCGCCATTTCTACGGACCGCATCATCGGATGTACTTCCGCATGGCGCGGATGAGCGCCCGCGCCCGCGACATCGGCGTCGATTGGTACAACGGCGCCCATCACACCGACGAGCGCCCGACGCGCACTCTGGTCGCGCGATGGCTGCGCGAGATTCTATTCGGCGCGTCGGTCAGATAAATTTGTGAATTGATGGCGAAGAAGAGAAAGAAGCGGCGCGGGCGCGGAATCCTGCTGCTGATTGCGATCGCGGTCCTGATCGCGGGATTCGTCGTGCGCCGCACGCTGATGCCGAAGGCGATCCACTACCTGGCTTATCGCCCGCCCGACAATCCCGCGATCGCGCCGGCTGCGATGCCGAGCGAAGATCTCTCCGCGAGCGATCGCAAGCAACTCGACGACACTCTCAAGAGCAAGGCCCGGTAACCTGCGCGATGCCGCAAACTCAGATCCTCGATGACCTCGGCTTCCGGGTCGAGCTGCACGCGCCTCCGCGGCGGATTATCTCGCTGGTCCCGAGCTGGACCGAGACCCTGTTCGCTCTCGGGATCGGCGACCGCGTCGTCGGCGTGACCAAGTTCTGCGTATCGCCGGAAAAGGAGGTTGCGCCGATCGCCAAAATCGGCGGCACCAAGAATCCCGATCTGCGCGCGATCGCGAATCTGCATCCCGATTTGATTATCGCCAACGCCGAAGAGAACCGGCGCGAGGACGTCGAGCGGATGCGCGCGAATGGTATCGCGGTTCTGACTACCTACCCGCGCACCGTGCCGGCCGCGGTCGAGTCGCTGCTGAAAATCGGCCGCGCTACCGGATGCGAGCCGGAAGCCGGCGCGCTCGCCCGCGAAATAACTCTCACTGTCAGCGAGATCGAAGCCGGGATGGGAGTATGGGCCAAGCTCCGCCTGCGCGTCTTCTGTCCGATCTGGAAAAAACCCTGGATGGCGTTTAACGCCGACACTTACGCGCACGACGTGCTGCGGATGCTCGGCTACAACAACATCTATGCGTCCGCCGGCGAGCGCTATCCGATGACCACGCTCGAAGCCGCGCTCGACCTGCGTCCGGATATCGTGCTGCTGCCCGACGAGCCGTATGAATTCGCCGACCGCGACGTCGAAGAATTGCGCGCCACGCTCCCGCCCGCCCTTTCGCGCCGTGTGCTGATAGTGAGCGGCCGCGATCTGCATTGGTACGGTGTCCACATGGTTGAGGGCCTCAAGTCTCTCGCCGCCCGCCTCGCCAGAGTCCGCGCCGCCGTCCTGTAGAAATACCAACCGGCCGCCTGGTGCCTTGGGGTTTTTATTTTTTCTTTCTCAGTTTGCGCCGATCACCCGAACGCACTAAACCTTTCCATCATGGCTGCATCCCCGCCGCTCACTGGAATCA
>JBARDN010000012.1:0-17906 GCA_049795175.1 Binataceae bacterium (SeqCode)
GCATAGGGATGCGGCAGCACGCGGTTCTCGTACGGGCGGCCCTCGAGATAGGCGCGGGTCGATTCGCGCAGCTCCTCCATGGCGGCGGCAAGATCGCGACCGCCCCGCCCTGTGCGATCCGGATTCGAAAGCGCAGAAGCCCCATCCGTGAGGTCCACCGCAGATATACCGGACCGAGCGAATGGATACCGCGCCGGCGCGGGACGATTTCACGTGAAACGTCGATACTCTCGCCATCGGCAACGGTCACCGATTCGATCATCAAATCGCCACCGAGATCGGCCGGCAACTCGTCGAGTATCGAGACGATCGCTGCCGCGCCGACTCGCGTGATTTGGTACAGAATCGAGACGCGGCGGCCTTTGACCATCCGCTCCGGCAGTACACGCACCAGGCTCGGGGCGCGGTCGCGGCGGCTCATCCTCCAATCCACGATCGTCAACACAACGAGCGCGCCAAAAAATACTATTGCGGGGCTGAACAGGATCGGAAATGGCACCGCCCCGAGCGCGATCAGCGCTGCGAGCGCAGCCAACTTGACAATTCGCGGCGCGGCCCGCGTCGCGACTGCTGTTTCGCCTGGAAGCTCGGGCTGCGCATGCATCAGTGCGGCACCGGCACGCTCCGCACTACTTCATTGACGGCGTCATCGGGGCTCATGCCTTCGACTTCAGCACCCGCTTCGAGCACAATCCGATGCCGCAGTGCCGGATGGATGACGGCTTGCACGTCCTCGGGCAGCACGAACCCGCGGCCCTCGAGCGTCGCGATGGCCTTCGCCGCGCGCAGCATCCACAACGCGGCGCGAGGCGAAGCGCCAATCGTGATCGCGGGATGCTCACGCGTCGCGCGGACGAGGGCCACGGAGTAGCGCAAAATCTCCTCACGCGCCAAAACTGCATCCACGACCGCACGCGCGCGGCACAGATCCGGCGGCGTCAATATCACGGAAGCGCCAGCGAGCGGCGAGGCCTGCGCGTGATGAGTACTCAAAATGCGAAACTCTTCATCCGCGGCCGGATAGTCAATCCGGATCTTGAACAGGAATCGATCGAGTTCCGCCTCGGGCAGCGGGTAAGTGCCCTCCTGCTCGATCGGATTCTGGGTGGCCAGCACGGTGAACCATTCGCCGAGCGGATAGCTGATGCCATCGACGGTCGTAGTGCGCTCCTGCATCGCCTCGAGCATCGCGGCCTGAGTCTTGGCGGGGGCGCGATTGATCTCGTCAACCAGTAACAGATCGGTGAACAGCGGACCGGGCCGGAAACGGAAATCGGCACGGTCAATTTGCAGAATCGGTGTGCCGATAATGTCGCTCGGCATCAGATCGGGCGTGCATTGAATACGGCCGAAGCGCACTCCCAGGTTTGCCGCTAGCGTACGCACCAGCAGAGTCTTCGCAACGCCGGGAACACCTTCGTAGAGGCTGTGTCCCGAACACAGCAGCGTCACGAACGACTGCCTGACGGCATCGTCCTGCCCAATTATGACCGTGGCGATCGCGGAACGCAGCGCCGTGAATTTCTCGGCGACCCATCCGGCGTCGTTTGAATTTTCCGCGTCGCTCATGCTCCGCCTCTCCGATAAGACTCGATCGCGCGGACCGCGGATACCAACTCGGCCTGGTTTGCGGGCGCGGCTCGGTCGATTAACCATCGCCGCGTCTCGGCAGGCAGCGCGTGGTCGCGCGACAACCGATTGAGGACGGCCTCCTCGCTCAGCTCTGCGCCCGGTGAAATCTGGCGGCGCATCCGGCGGATAAATCCTGACCGATACGCGCGCAGTGTCGCCGCGGGATCGCCGGCGCGCGAGTAGAGCACGCCGAGCGACTCGATAAATGACGCGACCGACGGCGCTGGCTGCTCGACGGCTGCGGCAAGCTCGCGCCGCGGCCACGAGTGCTGCTCGATTATCCATGCGATCGCCACGACCAGCGCGATCAACAGCGGAAGTATCGCACGTGAGCCTAGCAGCATCGCGACGATCGAGCCCGGCGGCGCGAACCCGTGCGACCATTCGTCAAAGCTCGGCGGTCCAAACGCTACCGCAAGGTCCACTACGAGCGCACTCGCGTCACCGGCCCCGAGGTTGGCGTTGCGCAGGAAAGCATTGTCGGCGATCGCGACGAGCCGGCCCGATCCGATTTTCTGCTCGAGTGCGAACGGCGCACCGTCTGCGGTCAGGAGCACGCGCGCGTGAGCATCGCCGGCCTTCGCAGCCGGCTTGAATCGCAGGAGAGCCGCGATCGGTACGTTACGCGCACCGCGCGCTATCGGCCCGGAAATACCGCTCTCAGCGCCCCCGGCCGAAGTCTCGCGGTGGAGTTCGAGGCGAGTCCAGTCGCTGTCCGGCGCGCCGAAAATTACCGCGGTGCCGCCAGCGCGGATCCAGCGCAACACATCGCTCGCCTCGGCCGTGCCTCCGGTTTTATCCGGCACGAGAAAGCCCGGCGAGACGAACCATCGCGCGCGCGTCGATAGCTGATGGTCTTCAGCCGAGGCGGGAGGCAGATACGAGCGCTCCGGCGCGAAACCCAGCTCCGAAAGAAGTTCGAATGCGGCCTTGTATCCGGCGCTCACAACTCCAAAGCTGGTCGGCGATCGGTCCAGAGCGAGGTTCGGCGCGAGCCACAGATCAACCGCGAGCAACAGCGCAAACAATGTGACCGAAGCTGCGATTGCGGTGCGCGACACGATCACCTCGCCGCCGAAAACAGCCGCTCGAAGGCCGTGCGCCATTGCGCGTAAATCGCCGGATCATTCGCGCGATCGCTGAACCATCGCCGTTCGGTGCGTTCGACCAGGCGATCGAGATCGGCGGCGAGATCCGCGTCCAACGCCGATTTGTGCAGCGCGGCGCGAATCCATCGGTTCGATCGATCGGGACGGAGCTCGATTACCGAACGCTCGCCGAGCGTGCGAAAACTCGCGAGCATCAGGCGATGCGCCGCTTCGAGGTAATGGCCGTCCTCAGCCAGGCGGGCGGCATCGGCGGCTAGATCGGGCGCAGCAGCGGTGCGTGCGATCCGATTTTCATGAGGCGCGAGAGTGTGGGTCGCGACCCAAATCGTCCAAATGATGTGAGCGAACAATGCGATAGCGACTGCAATCACGCAACCGAATATGGCCCAATATAGAAGCGGATTCGCATCGCGCAAGATTTCCAGCCTGCCGATCCATTGCGCGATCCTTTGCTCCCAATCCGTCATCCATTTCGGACTCGTCGCATCGGCAAATTCCGGACGCGCCAGAATCTGGTGAGTCAATTTCAGAACTGCTGGATCGGAAAGATCAGGCAACGGTGGAGACTCCCGCCGGAGGCAGCGGACCGGCTTGGCCTTCGGAGCGGATCTGCTCGGCAAGAAGACGCAGATCGAAATCCTCGATCCGGCAGCGCCGATCGAAGTAGTAAATCACCATGACTGCCGAAGCGTAGGTCGCGGTAACCGATCGAGTCGCCCCGGTCAGAAGCGGTCCGAAAAATGGAATGAATGCCCAAAGCGCGGTCAGGGCCAATGTCGGCACTTCCGAGATGATCGCCGCCGCCAGCGCGATTCCCAAGGTCGCCCACCAGGCACCGCGCACCAGCGAGCGGCTTCTGCTCATCGAGTCCATTCCGAAGCGCCGCTCGATGATCATCACTTGCGCGGCCAACGACCAGCAAATCATCAAATAGAATCCGGGGATGATCAGACACACGAACCCGAGCACGATCAGCAGATAGATTAACAGAAAGGTGCCGAGGTAAGGGATTAGAATCGGCTTGACCGATCTGTAGGCTTCATCGATTGCGATCGGCCTCCCGAGGTATACGTTGGCAATAGCAACTGTGAGGGCAGCCTGCATCACCGGCGCAACGATCAACAGGAAGACCAGCTCAATCAGGCCAGACGTCGCCGAATGGCTGATCATCTGCAGGACGGCCAAGGGTATAAAAACGAAAGCGGCGATCCCGGCCAGAAGAACTACGTTGTCGCGTACGACCCGAAACGCAAGGTCCAGGACTTCTCCGAACGAACGCGGATGGATGTCATAGGCCATGAGTTCTTCCCCCCCAAGGAATCTCGCGCGCTTCGATTCGATCAAGCCCGCCTCATTTGCCGAACGCCTCGGTCACCAGCTCGGTATCGAGATACTCAGTCACTTCGCGGATCTTGCCGTCTGAGATTCGAAAAACCTGGCAATAGGTATTGTCGTAGCGTTTGCCGTTCTTCGCGAGCGACTTTCCGCGCGCCTGCATCGCCACGAAATCTCCGTCGGCGATCAGATTTTCCGGCGTGATGACCAATCCGCCCTCGAGCTCCGCGCCGAGCGGCCCGAGCAGCTTGCCCGCCAATTCCTGTTTGCCCTTGAAGGTGCCGGAATATTTAGTGGTGCCGATAATAGTGAACTTAACGTCGTCGGCCATCGCGGACATGAATGCCGCCGCATTCCCCTTGCCCAGCTCGAGGAACATCTTTCGGATTATTTCTTTGTTGTCGGATGCGCTCATGATTGTACCTCGGTTTATTTTGCATGCGTTGTCTGGCGGCTGGATCACACCGATCGCACAAGACCACCGTCGATTCTGATTAGCGAACCCGTCACGTACGCCGCCAGTGGACTGGCCAGAAACGCGGCCACTGCGCCAAACTCCTGGGGCGTGCCCATGCGGCCGACCGGGATCATCTGGGCAGTGCGGCGCTCGGCCTCCTCGACCGAGATTTTCTGGCGCTCCGCGGCGGCGCGGCTCAGAGAAATCGAGCGGCCGGTGGCGATCACGCCGGGCAGGAGCGTGTTCACCGTGATCCCGTCGCGCGCGGTCTCGCCCGCCAGCGTCTTGGCCCATCCGACGATTGCGCTGCGCAGGGTGTTGGAAACACCGATAGCGGCAATCGGCTCGATAACGCTGTAAGATGCGACGTTCAGGACCCGGCCCCATTTGCGCGCGCGCATTTCCGGCACGACCAGGTCGGTGATTCGGAAAATCGCCAGCACCATCGCGTGGAACTGCTCCTCCCAGACTTCGGGCGCGACGCCGACCACGCCCGAAGGCGGAGGGCCGCCGGAATTGTTCAGCAGGATATCGATCGCGCCGAGCTTCTCGCGTGCAGTTTTCACCGCGCGCTCGACGCTGGCCCAGTCGGCGAGGTCCGCCGCGATTCCGATCGCGCGTCCTCCGTGCGAGGTGATTTCAGCAACCGAGCGGTCCAGCGGTTCCTGGGTTCTGGCGACCAGTGCGACCGCCACCCCTTCGGCCGCCAGCGCATCAGCGCATCCGCGCCCGATCCCCTTACTGCCGCCAAATATCAGCGCCGATTTTCCCTGGAGTTGAAGATCCATATTGCGATTCAGTTCCTGTCTGATTGCTATTTGATATCGGGCAGAGCGCCGTGAAGATTGAGCCGCGCCAGAACTTCCGTGAGTGGAAGCCGCGGCGGCACGGGCCAATCCCCTTCAGCGCGGGGCCATACGATTGGAGTCAAATCGCTCGCAATCGGATCGCCGACTTTGATTCCCGGACGATCGACGCTTGGATGAACATAGGTTTTGCTGCGCCTCGCTCCGTCACGGAAATAGATCATGGTATGCACTCGGCGCGTGCGGCCGCTTCGGTTCGGCTTCGCCATATGAACCGTCAGTCCATGATGAAAGGCGATCGCGCCGCGCGGCACTTCCACATACACCGGAGGCACGCCGCCGATTCTGGGGTCCTCCAGAATTTTTACATTCTCATCAGCCGAAAAGATATTGACGAACTTGCGCAGACCGACCAGATGCGAACCCGGCACGTAACCCATGCATCCGGTTTCATGAGTCGAGCCGTCAAACGGAATCCACGCAGTGAGAGTGTCGCGCTCCTCCATCGGCCAGTAGGGCTGGTCCTGATGCGGCTCGGTGTAGCGTCCACCGGATTCCTTGTAGAGAGCCTGATCGTGCCACAGTCGCAGAACAGGAACGCCGATCAGAACAGTGGCAACCTCTGAGATTTTGCGATGAAACGTCAGCGGTAACACTTCCGGATTGTCTTCCCAAAGATTGATGCATTGGGTGAACGATTGCTCGTAAGCCGACTTCTCGGCAAGGGTTCGATGATCCTTGCTCCCGCGGCCGCGCACCGCGCGATCGACGGCGCCGCCGAATCGTTCGAGTTCCTCGTCTGACAGCAGGTTCGGAACGACGACGAATCCGTCGCGGCGGAACTTCTCGATCGCATCCTGACTGACAGCCAAATTTGCGCTCAAGGGTCATGCCTCCAGGGATGATAGTTATCATTCCCTGCACCGATCTTGCCACGGCTCGAACCGAGACGGAAACCGCAGGATCGGTTCTAGCCGGGCGAAATGCGAATCCTCGCGAGCCTCAAAGCCGGCGACGGCTTCGAGCCAGCCGATCGGCGAATGACTATTGTCATATTGCCTGACCGGCGCACCATCCGCTCGACCATGCCCACTGGAAATTGTATCCGCCGAGCCATCCGGTGACATCGACTGCTTCGCCGATACAGTAGAGACCCGGCACCGCGCGCGCCTCCATCGTTCTGGATGACAATCCGGCGGTATCTATTCCGCCGACGGTGACCTCGGCCTTTTCCCATCCTTCGGTTTCGCTCGGCCGCACCTGCCATCGCTTGAGCTGCGCCGCTATTTCGAGGATTCGTCGATCAGGAAGATTCGCGATCGATCCACCCTGAGTGGAAACGTCAGTAATCGATTCAGCGAGCCGATTCGGCAGAACCTCCGCAAGCACGGTCTTAAGCTCCGCCTTCGGACGCTTTCGCTTCCGGTCGAGCAGAAAGCGAACGGCGTCATGCTCTGGCATTAGATCAATTTCGAGCGAATCGCCCGGATGCCAGTACGACGAGGCTTGCAGAATTGCGGGGCCGGAGAGCCCGCGATGCGTGAACAAAATATTCTCGCGAAAGCCGGCTCCCCGGCACGAAACTATCGTGTCAACAGATACGCCGCTGAGCGCGCGGCTGAGTTTCAGCGTCTCGCCTTCCACGCGCACCGGCACCAGACCCGGGCGCGGCTCGACGATCGCGAGGCCGAAGCGGCGCGCGATATCGTAGGCAAAGCCGGTCGCACCCATTTTCGGAATCGACAAACCGCCGCTGGCGAGCACCAGGACCGGCGCCTCGAACGCGCCGAGGTTGGTCTCGAGATTGAATTGGCCTGCGCGGACGACTTCCGTGACGCGACAGCCCAGGCGAATTTCGACGCCGGCGCAGGCGCATTCCGCCAGCAGCATCGCGACGATCTCGCGCGCCGATCCGTCACAGAACAACTGGCCGAGCGTCTTTTCGTGATAGGCAATCCGATGCCGCTCGACCATCGCGATGAAATCGTGCTGCGTGTAGCGGCTGAGCGCCGACTTGCAGAAGTGTGGATTGGCGGACAGGAAACGCTCTGGCGTCACTTCCAGATTGGTGAAGTTGCAGCGCCCTCCGCCTGAGATCAGAATCTTCGCACCCGCACGTTCCGCTCTGTCGAGCAGCAGAACTCTCTTGCCGCGCTGCCCGGCCGTGATCGCACACATCATTCCGGCAGCGCCCGCGCCGATGATGATCGCGTCGAAAGCCTGCGCTCGTGCCGTCATTCGCGTTTCATCCGCACGGTTGACGGACGGCAGTTGCGCAATCTAATGCTTGGAGACATCTCGCCGGGAGGTTGCGCCAAAATGGATATTGCAGAACTCGCAAAGCGAATCACGACGCTTGAGGATATCGAGGCGATCAAAAAACTCAAGGCGCGATATTGCGCGGTATGCGACAACGATCATAACCCCGACCAGATCATCACCTTATTTGCCGAAGATGGAATCTGGGAAGGCGCGGGCGTCGGCGTCAACCAGGGACACGCCGCGATTCGCAAGCTTTTCGAGGGCTTTCGCGAACGAATCAGCTTCTCGCAGCACAACGTGATGAATCCGGTCATCGAGGTTGATGGCGATCGTGCCACCGGCGCCTGGTATTTTCTTGGGCCGTTCACGATGCGCAAGGGCAACCGCGCGATGTGGCTCGGGGCGCGCTACCAGGACGACTACGTGAAGATCAACGGGCAGTGGAAGATCAAGCATCTGCGCGCGATCGGCACGATGGCGGCGCCGTACGAAAAGGGATGGGTGAAGTAGTTTCACGCACGTCGGTCAATTTCCGACGCGAACCGTCCATCCGTAGACCTGTCCGTGCGCGGTGATCGAAACCGAATAGCGCTTGCCCGGATTAAGCGGCACGCGCGGTATCAGCACCACGGCGCCCGAGCTGCGCAGCGCCCACCTGCCATACTCTTGCGCGGCGGCGTCCGGATTTTGGTATCCGTGCGCGTCGAACGCGCAACTGTCTATTACCGCGCCATCCACGGTCAGCGAATGCGCGGTCAACTGCGCGTCGAACAGCCGTCCGAGTTGAAGCGTTATCGGCAGGCCGACCGGCATTTCATAGCCCGGACAACTTGCGAGCGGATTGGGAAACTCCACCCCTGACCAGCTGATTGGCACCGCTACGCCGTCAGGAGGAAATTCAATCGCCTTCGCATACGGCCCCGGATGCTCGGCGGGCGCGGCTAATCGCAGCGCCGCAACCCAGCATCCGTCATTCGTGGTTTCGCCGAAACCGACTTCGGCCAGAAATGGATCCAGCATCGGTAGCCGATGAAATGGCCCGGCGATCCATTGATCGATCTGTCCGCCGGTATCATAGGGGCCGCATCCCCACGCGAGTTGCACGTTCGGCGCGATCGCGGCGCCCGCGGGTGAATAGCCAGTCTTGCCGGGAACCTCTTCGTGGCCAGCGTCGCCCAGCGGTTCTCCGCCGCTGATTTTGCCGGCATAGTTGGCAAGTAGATATTGCGAATGCGCCTGCGCGGCGGCGCTTATCGAAGGATCCTCGTGCAACAATCCGACGTGCGCCATCGCGCGAAAATGATTGAGCCGCACCAGCCAGACATTCGACACCGGCGGCTTTGCGGTTGGCGACGATAGCGCAGACGATCGCGAAGGGTCGGGCGCACTTCCGCGCGCTTTCGCCACTATTTGATCGCTCACGATGTTTGCCGGCTTCGCAGCGCCGATCAGAGAAGCCGCAGCCGCCGTGCTCGCCGTCGGAGCAGAAACATCCACTGCGCGTGAAGTCGCGTATGACTGCGCCGATGCGAAAAGACTCGACGCGGTTGCCGACGACAGCACACCATCATCCCATCGTTTTATATGCGCCAACGCTGCGGCGGCGATGACTATAAGAGTGATCGAGGCCTGCAGAATTCGCCGATGACGCCGGCGGATCGCGGCATCAGGATCGATGAATCGATATGCCGCCGCGGCTCCGAATCGCAAGCGGTCATCATGCGCAAGAATCCGACGGCGGCGGCGAACGCGGCGATCATTGAGAAAGGTACCGCTGACCGATCTGAGATCGTGTACATAGTAATGTCCGCGCTTATAGCTAATGACCGCTTGCCGCGGCGCGATATCACCGTCCGCAACGTTGACCGCACTACCGTCACTGCTTCCTATCGCCGTTTCGCCGCCTTCGAGCAGCGCCAGACGAGTATTTGGCGTGCGATGCTCCAGCGCAAGCAGGCGCGCAGATTGCGCTCTCCTCAACACGAGCAGCAGCCGTTTCAATCCAATCCGCCCCTTCTCTCGAACTCACGGGAACGTCCGAGGATCTTCGATCCTGACTTGAGGTGAAGTGATACACCATCAAGACAAGGCCGTCCACTCGCGGTCATCCGCAATCATTGCGATCGATTCGAGCGACGCGCCGTCTAAATTATCGCGCAGACTTCTTTGACAAGATCGGGCAGAGGGCGAGTTCCATCGAGACGAAGAACACGACAAGGTAATGCAGCGAGCCACGCTTGATGCAGCGCGAAATTTCGGCTCGCACCACCGTCATCGTAATGTGATGCCCACTCAATGAATTCTTGTGTCTGTTGGCGCCGCCAGCCGCCAACAGCCACGGCATCGGCCCCGAAGTGCGTGGCCTCGCGAGCGCGCAAGCGCTGCAACCGAACTACTGTGGGAGCGTACAGAAAGACCACCCAATCAAAGAGCGGAATAAGGGGATCGCCCCAGCCGGCGAGCGAACCACTGAGCACCCAATCCGCTCGATCCAAAAATACTTCGCGCATCAGCCTGAGCCGATCGGCGACCGCGCGCATTTCGCGATATGGTGGTGTCGTCGGTTGCCACAAATAATCGTCCGTATCGTGATGCGAGATCGCCAAAGCGTCGGCCAATGCCCGGCCGAGGCTCGTCACACCGGCTCCGGACGCCCCCATGATGTGAATACGACAGATCTTCACGAGTTCAATCCAAGGAGCGTACTCCGTTCGCGCTAGATCGTGTCCGACACGCCGGGGATGAACAGCGGCTCCATCGTGTAGTCTTTGACGTCGGCTTCCATCGCGGCGCGATCGGGCCGAACTGCGGGCTCGCTTGCCGCATCGAGAATCGGCTTCAGTATGGTCGCGTCGCTCGAGCTATTGAGGAACAGTCCGGGACGGCTCAGCACGAAAGACACCGCGCGCCCAATCGCGTCGCGGTCGCGAAGCGGCTGGTACCAACTATACTTCGGCTCTTGCGGATTCTTCGAGGCATCCTGCCAGCGCCGGCGCGCGGCGGACTTGATCGTCTGCGTTGCGACACCGCGCTCCGTGCAAAGCTTGATCAATGCTTCTGCATCCACCGCATATTGCGCGATATTCAGCATCGTGAAGTTATACGGAAACAGCACCGAGTCGAACGGGAACCGCTCGAGGCTTCTCAGATGCATCGCGGCGACCTGCGATCCGTGTCCGGTGACGCCGATGAAGCGCACCAATCCCTGCGCGCGCGCTTCGACCAGAGCCTCGAGTGCGCCTCCGGCTCCGAGCGCAGTCGCCCACTCTTTCTCATCCACGAGATTGTGCATCTGGATCAGATCGACGTGGTCCACGCGCAATCGCTCGAGCGACCGATGTACACTGTCGCGCGCGCCGCTGTAGGTTCGATCGCCGGTCTTGGTTGCCAGAAAGAAGTGCTTGCGATGCTCGCGCATCCACGGGCCGATCCGCAGCTCGGACTCGCCATATGACGCGGCAGTGTCGATATGATTGATGCCGTACTCGAGCAGTGTTTCGAGCACCGCGTCCGCCTTCGCCTGCTTCATCGCGCCCAGCGCGGCCGCGCCGAAGATGATCCGCGTACTCTGATGGCCGGTTCTGCCGAATGCACCTGTCTCAATCACGATTCACCTCCGCAGCGTGGCACGTCGTTTGTCTCTCATTATTGCAAAAGCGTCCGCCTGCCGAAATGGCGCTGCGAGGCGATACTGACGGTACCCAATTGCGGCACGATACTATACCCTCTTCCGCCAGATCCCGATCACGCTCGGCAAATGTAATGTCGATGTGAAGGTGAATATGAGGAATTCCGATGTCTCTTGACGATCCGGCTCTAAATAATTCCTGGATTCTTCCTCCACCGCGGGCCATCACGGTCATCGAAAACGAATGGATTCCGCTCGAAGACGGAACTCGTCTGGCCGCGCGGTTGTGGATGCCAGAGGACGCGGGGCACGCTCCGGTTCCAGCGGTGCTCGAATATATACCCTATCGAAAGCGCGATCTGACCCGAGTCGTCGACGACGCATGGGGCGCCCAGTTCGCGCAATACGGCTTTGCATACGCGCGGGTGGATATTCGCGGATCGGGAGATTCCGAGGGCGTTCTACTTGATGAGTATTTGCCGCAAGAGCAGCACGACGCCGCGCAGGTGATCGCATGGCTGGCGTGTCAGCGGTGGTCGAATGGCTCCATCGGAATGCGGGGGATATCCTGGGGCGGCTTCAGCGCACTACAAACTGCCGCCACTGCGCCGCCGGCACTGAAAGCCACGCTGGTATTCTGCGCTTCGGATAATCGTTTCACCGACGACGCGCACTATATTGGCGGTGCATTGGGATTTTGCAATTTCAGTTGGGGCAATGCGTTTCAGAATGTGATGAGCGGCCCGCCCGATCCTGCTATCGTCGGCGACCGATGGAACGAGATGTGGCTGCAACGGCTGCATTCGATGCGACCGGTTCTCGCGAACTGGCTAATGCATCAACACTACGACGAGTTCTGGCAACATGGTTCGGTCAGCGTAGACTATAGCCGCATCAAATGTCCGGTCTATTTGGTAGGCGGTCTGATCGATACTTATAACAATGCAATCCCCCGCTTGCTCGAGCATCTGAGCGTCCCGCGCCGCGCGCTAATCGGCCCATGGGCCCATAGCTATCCGCAATATGGTCTGCCCGGACCCGGCCTGGACTGGGTCTTCGAGGAAGTGCGCTGGTGGGATCACTGGCTAAACGGGCACGACACCGGAATCATGCGCGAGCCTATGCTGCGTGTGTTCATGCCCGAAAGGACGGCCGCCGAAACGTTTCCCGAAGACACTCCCGGTCGCTGGATTGGCGAACTGCGATGGCCTGCTCCGTCCGTTTCGCATCTGGAATTGTCGATGAATTGCGATGGCTTGTCAGCTAATCCCGGCAAACGCGAGAATGTCGGCTATGCCGCGAATACCCTTGTCGGTCTCTGCACACGCGAATGGCTACCCAGCTCGATGAGCGAAGATTTGCCCCTGGAACAGAGCGGTGACGATGCACACTCGTTCACTCTCGACTCGCAACCGCTTCCGCACGAACTCGAAATTCTCGGCAATCCATGCGTTGAGTTGTGTCTCAGCTCAGACTCGCCCGTCGCCCAAGTAGCAGTCAGGCTGACTGAGGTCGATACCGACGGTAAGTCGTGGCTCATTTCCTACGGGCTTCTCAACTTGACTCATCGCGATGGTCACGAGGATCCAGAGCCGCTGTCACCCGGCCATTTCTATGACGTCAAGGTTAAGCTCAATTTCACTGCGCACCGTTTCGCCACGGGCAATCGAATTCGGATTGCGATTTCAGAGAGCTTGTGGCCGCTGGTGTGGCCCTCGCCAGAAACTGTCCGGCTTACGATCGCCACCGGCGAATCGACGCTCACGCTTCCACGGCGCACACCTCCAGAAATCGAGCCGTCGATGCCGATACGCGTTATTCGCGATTCCCATGTCTCCGCGAAAGCGCCGCATCCTGCGATCAGCATTTCCGGACCTGATCGCGACGATCGAATACTCATTCGCCGACAGTCCACGCACCGGCACGTTATCAAAGATACTGGGACCGAGGTCTTGAGCCGAATTGACTGGTCTCGGGAGATTAAAGCGGGGCGGCCAAACGGCTCCCGGTGGCACGGCAGCTACACCACCAGTTACCAGCGCGACAATTGGCAAGTCGCGGTCACCGCCTCATTCGCGCTGACCTCGACCGCCTCACATTTTCATTTGACGGAATCGATTAGTGCGAGCCGGAGCGACAAAGTCATCTTCGAACAGTCGTGGGAAAACAATATTCCACGCGATCTGATATAATAGGACAAACATGAACGATGATCTTCGTATTAACAGTCCCGTGATCGGAATCATCGCCCGCATTCTGTTCACCCTGATATTCTTTCTTTCAGGAGTGACTCATATCACCGCGATGCGGAGCTATATCGACTTGATGCCCGCGGCGATTCCCTGGCGCGCGTTCTGGGTAACCATTTCCGCAGTGGTCGAGCTGTCCGGCGCAGCGATGGTTTTGCTCAATTATCGGCCGCGGCTCGGCGGATGGCTGCTGGTGTTGTTTCTGGTCCCGGTGACGATCGTCGTGCACGGCACCGCGATGCTTACGCTTGCCGATCCGGTGATGCGTGCAGTGAACGTCTCGATGTTTTTGAAGGGCCTCGCGATGATCGCGTGCGCACTCTTCATTACTCAGTTCGGCGTTCGTTCGATCTCCCAACGCGCAACCTGACACGACCGTCATTCCGAAATGAAAACCGGCGCGGCCCTTTTGCCGCGCCAGTTTATTTGATCGTGTTCCGGAAGCCCCGAGGCTTCGTATTGACTAGCTTCGCGCGACGTTCACTACCTGAATCTCAGTGAAGCCGAGCAATCCCCAGGTCCCATTCTCCACGCCGATTCCCGACCACTTCGCGCCGCCGAACGGAAGGTTCGGAGCAATAGCCAGATGCTGATTGACCCACGCGGATCCGCATTCAAGCTGCCCGGCAATTTCGGCGCCCTTCTCCGCATTGCTGGACCAAACCGAGCCCGAGAGCCCGTAGTTGGTCGAGTTCGCGCGCCGGACCGCGTCATCCACGTCCTTGTAAGGAATGATCGGCAACGCGGGTCCGAACTGCTCTTCATCAACCAGGCGTACCCCGTCGGAGATTCCGCCGACGATCGTCGGCTGGTAGAAATATCCTTCGCTGCCTTTGCGCGAGCCGCCGGTGACGATCTTCGCGCCATGCTTCTTCGCATCTTCGACCAGTTCAGTCACGCGCTCGAACTGCGGCTTGTTATTGATCGGACCGAGCTCAACGCCGGCGTCGAGACCGTTGCCGACCTTGACGTTCTTGGCCAAATCGCCAAGCTTCTCGATCATCGAGGAGTACATCGCCTCGGGCACGTACACCCGCTTGATCGCGCTGCAAATCTGTCCGCTATTCTCGAACGCACCCCAGAAAATCTTGGGCGCGACTTCCGCCAGATCCGCATCTGCGAGCACGATAGCCGCGTCGTTGCCGCCAAGTTCGAGCGTGAACCGCTTGAGATCGGGAGCGGCAGCGGCGGCGACCTTTTTGCCGGTCTCGACCGAGCCGGTGAACGATAGTTTTCGCGGCACTGGATGACTGGTCATCATCGAACCCAGCTCATCGCCTCCCGACACCACGTTGAACACTCCCGGAGGAAGCACCTCGCGCAGGATCTCGCCCAGCATCAGCGAGGTGATGGGCGTGTAGGGCGAGGGCTTGAGCACGACCGTATTGCCCGCGAGCAGAGCCGGCGCGATCTTCCACATCGCGAGCATCAGCGGATAATTCCACGGCGTGATCGCGGCAACGACTCCGACCGGCTTGCGCCGAATCTCGATCTTGCCCGCCGCGTTGTCCTGGATCACTTCGTTTGGAATCTGGAGGCTCGCCGTGTACGAGGCCCAGATCGAGGCCCCCGCGATTTCCCCCTGCGCTTTAGCCAGCGGCTTGCCCTGCTCCTGCGTGAGCGTGCGCGCCAGTCCCTCGGGCGGCGACTGCAATGCGGCCGCGACCTCGCCGAGCAGCCTGCGCCGCGCATCGATATCTTTGCTCCAGGTGCGATACGCGCGTTGCGCCGCGTCCATCGCCTGATCGAGTTCAGCCTTGGTGCAATCGGGAACCTGGGCAAATACTTTTCCGGTGGCGGGATTGATCACGCCGACGGACTTCGAGCCCTTAACCGACTTGCCGTCGATTGTCATCGTGTAATCGGACATTAATCACCTCTGGATGCGCTGGATTGTGAGTTGCGCCGCGCGGGCGCTTCATCGTCAACTACAATGGCGCGAGGCTTTCGCGCAAGTAGTGCGACCGCACCTCCGCGATGCATAATTGCGTCTGACGCGATGAAGCTCAGGTCGGAAATCGTGATGATGGACGCGGCCGCGCTCTCGAGCGCCATCAACTCGCGGCAAATCTCGTGCGGCGAGGTGATGACCGCGTATCTCGATCATATCGACGCGATCAATCCCGTCGTCAACGCGATCGTCTCGCTACGGCCGCGCGCAGAGCTGATCGAGGACGCGCGCCGCCGCGACGCTGAGCTTTCGCGCGGCGAGTGTGCCGGTCCGATGCACGGATTTCCGCACGCTATTAAAGACCTCGAGGCGACCGCGGGAATTCGCACAACGATGGGCTCGCCGATACTCAAGGACTTCATCCCGCGCTCCGATTCGATCCTCGTCGAGCGGATAAAACGC
Source organism: Binataceae bacterium (SeqCode) (assembly GCA_049795175.1). GTDB lineage: Bacteria > Desulfobacterota > Binatia > Binatales > Binataceae > JBARDN01. The sequence goes on from JBARDN010000012.1 coordinate 15,832, forward strand.
GCCGGCGCGATCATCATCGGCAAAACCAACGTTCCCGAGTTCGGGCTCGGCTCGCATTCCTACAATCCGGTCTTCGGCGCCACGCTCAACGCCTACGATCAATCGAAGACCGCCGGCGGAAGCAGCGGCGGCGCCGCGGTCGCACTCGCGCTGCGGATGCTGCCGGCCGCCGACGGCAGCGATCACGCGGGCTCGCGCAGAAATCCCGCCGCGTTCAACAACGTGTTCGGCTTTCGCACCGCTTTCGGCCGCGTACCGTCCGATGCTCGCGAGGTCTTCATGCCGGCGCTGTCGGTGCACGGCCCGATGGCGCGCACGGTGCCCGACCTCGCGATGCTGCTGTCCGTGATCGCGGGATACGACGCGCGCGTCCCACTCTCGATCCGCGAGGATTCCGCGCGCTTCGCCGACTCCCTCGCGCGAGATTTCAAAGGCGCGCGAATCGCCTGGGGCGGCGACTTCGGCGGATACCTGCCGTTCGAGCCGGGCGTGCTCGACCTGTGCCGCGGCGCGCTTGGCGCCTTCGAGACGATGGGATGCGTGGTCGAGGAAGCGGTTCCCGACTATCCAATCGAACGCGTGTGGCAAAGCTGGCTCGTGCTGCGGGCGTGGCAGGTAGGCGGTTTGCTCAAGACTTACTATTCCGACCCGGCGCGGCGCGCGCTGATGAAACCCGAAGTGCAGTGGGAAATCGAGCGCGGCTTCAAGATCAGCGCCTACGATGTCGCCGACGCATCCGCGGTCCGGAGCGCGTGGTATCACGCGATGCGCGCGCTATTCGAGAAGTATGATTTTTTCATACTCCCTTCCGCGCAAGTCTTCCCGTTCGACGCCGCGCTCCACTGGCCCGAGAGCGTCGGCGGCAGAGCGATGGACACCTATCATCGATGGATGGAGGTAATGATCCCGGTCACGATGTCAGGATGTCCCGCGCTGAACGTGCCTGCCGGCTTCAGCGCCGCCGGCCTGCCGATGGGTATCCAGATCGTTGCGCCGAACCACGCCGAGTTCGCCTGCCTGCAACTAGCGCACGCCTACGATCAAGTAACGCGATGGGTAGAAACCCACCTGCCCGCGCTGCTCGCCGACACTTGAACCGTTCACGCCGCGCGAGTGAAATGATCCGCGAGCACCTGCGCGACCGCGGCGCTCAGCCGCTTGGCGGTTGGGATGTGCAGGAACTCGTTGGGGCCGTGCGCGTTCGCACCCGGTCCCAGCACTCCGGTGATCAGGAATTGAGCAGCCGGAAACCGCTCCCCCAGCATCGCCATGAACGGAATCGTTCCGCCCTCGCCCATGTATGCTGCCGGCTTGCCGAAATGCGCGCGCGACGCCCCGTCGAGCGCCTTCTCCAGCCACGGCGCCAGCGTCGGCGCGTTCCATCCTGTCGCAGCCCAGTTAGACTCGAAGCTGACACTCGCGCCGTACGGCGGATCGTCTTCCATCAGATGCTTTAGCGCTCGCTGCGCCGCCTGGGCGTCGCAGGTAGGCGGCAGCCGCAGCGACACCTCGAGCGAGGTCGCAGGCCGCAGCACGTTGCCGGCGTTGGCGACGGATGGAAATCCGTCGGCGCCGATAATCGACAAGGCCGGACGCCAAGTGCGATTGAGGATCAACTCGATCGCGTCATTGCTTTGCGCGTGGGTTTTTCCCGCGAATGGAAACTTATTGCGAAGACCGTCGCCGAGAATCGGCGCGGCCGCGCGCGCCTGCTCGACTCGCGCGGCGGGAATCTCGCCGTGAAACACGGCCGGCAAAATCGCGCCGGTCTTTTCATCTTCAAGTCGGCTCAGAATCGCCCGCGCGATTCGAAAGCTGCACGGCACCACGCCGCCCGCGTCGCCCGAGTGCATCCCCTCGGTCAGCACCTGCACGTTCAGCGTTCCTCCAATCAATCCGCGCAGCGAAGTTGTGCACCACAGTTGCTCATAATTGCCGCATCCGGAATCCAGCGCGACGACCAGGCTCGGCTGTCCGATTCGCGGCGCAAGATGTTCGATATAGTGAGGCAGATCGAAGCTGCCGCTCTCTTCGCACGCCTCGATAATCACGACCATCCGCGCGTGCGGAATCTT
>JBARDN010000013.1:0-14483 GCA_049795175.1 Binataceae bacterium (SeqCode)
ATTTTTTAAGTGAGCCGTCCGGGACTCGAACCCGGGACCCTCTGATTAAAAGTCAGATGCTCTACCTGCCTGAGCTAACGGCTCGCTCTGGAATTGCGATGTTTACAGGGATTCGGACGCATTGGAAGTGCGCAGCCTCTCTGCGCCATCCGTCCCCTCCTCCGTCCCAAAAAAATTTTCGCCGCGATTGGCGGCTTGCTGTGGCTTGACGCGCCCGGAGCTTTTTTCGGGCGCTTACGATAGCGATGGCAACAGCAAATATGACCCAACAAGGCTCAAACCAGTCTATAAAATTTCGCCATCGCACTTGACAGGCGCCTTGCGCCTCGAATATATGGTTTTCCTACAACATGTAGTTCTGCCTTTGCGACAGAAAGTAGAGACTCGCGGCGGGGACACCGTGGGGGGAATATACGATGCGCACGAGCGGGGACACGGCGGCCGACGCCGCGAAGATTGGACCAACCCATCAGCATTGCACCGAACCAGCAACGGGCAATTCGGATTACATCAGCCTTGACGGACTCTCGCACGGCTCCGAGCGGATCGGCGGAATGGTGGTGCGGTCGGCGCAAGTCCGCAAGGTTCTAAAAACTATCGCCCGGTTGAGCCCCTACAAGGCCACCGTGCTGATCCACGGCGAATCGGGCACCGGCAAGGAACTGGTCGCACGCGCGCTGCATACGCTCGGACCCACGCCCAACGGCCCGTTCGTCACCTTCAACTGCTCCAACCTGGTCGATTCGCTGGCGGAGTCGCAACTCTTCGGCCACGTCAAGGGCGCGTTCACCGACGCGCGCGAGGACGCACTGGGCTATTTCCGCTCGGCCAGCGGAGGGACGCTGTTCCTCGACGAAATCGGCGAGCTGCCGCTGAAGCTCCAGCCCAAGCTCCTGCGCGCGGTCGAGACCCACGAGATTCAGCCGGTCGGCTCGACCCATAACCACAAGGTTGATATCCGCCTGGTCGCCGCGACCAATCGCGATCTGCGCGCGATGACCAAGAGCGGCGAATTCCGCGACGACTTGTTCTACCGGCTTAACACCGCCGCAATCTACCTGCCTCCGCTGCGCGAGCGGCGCGAGGCGGTGGGTGCCTTCGTCGCGCATTTTATCGAGCACTACAATCATCTGTTCGGCAAGGCGATCACCGCGATCGAACGCCGCGCGCTCGACGCACTGATGGCCTACGGATGGCCCGGCAACGTGCGCGAGCTTGCCCATGCGATCGAAAGCGCGGTCATTCTGACCGAGACCAATCGCCTGGTCGCCGAAGATCTGCCCGACCACGTTTATGAAGGCGCCCCCGAGGCATCCGAACCGGCGGCGACTTCGATTGCACCGGGCGCCGAGGTATTCGATCTCGCACCCGCGTCCGCGCCGGCCGAGCGTCCCGACAAGCAGAGCTGGCCCTACGCGCTCGACGCCGTGATTCGCGAGGCGTCGAAGGTCGCGCTGCTGCGCGCGCTCGAGGCGACCAACGGCAACTGCCATCGCGCGGCTGAATTGCTTGGCGTTTCGCGTTACACCGTCTATCGGATGCTGAATCGCTACGGACTTGGCGAGGGCCGCGCCTACCGGAACCTGCGCAAGGCAACCGGCTCCGCCTGATCCAAACCCCGTTTATCGTTCATATTTGTACGCCGGCAATGTGTATCTAGCCGGCGTTTATTTTTGCAGGTGCGGGACGCCCGTCTTCCACGCCGAAAGATCGCGCCCGCTCAGTTGCTCCAGCGCCTCGACCTCGGGCCGAAGCACCGCCCGCACTCGCGCGTCAACTTCCGGCGTCGGCCGCGCAAACGGCTCGCCCCCCTCGAAGCAATAGCGCCACAACGGACTCTTGCGCACCATCGCGGCCGTGCGATGCATCCGATGATCGTTGAGCCATCCCCTGAGGTCGCGAACATTGCGCGCGACCCTCGGATGACGCGGGCGCGACGGCACCGAATGCACCCGCGCCTGCGCGGCGGGAGAATCGCCCAGCGAAAATCGCGGCGCGCCGACAAAGACGCAGAACTGATCGACGAACGCCTGCGAGTCGCGCTCCAGATCCTCGTAGAACATCAGCAGTACGTTTTCGTGGCCGAAGCTCGCGATCCATTCAGCCGTGTAATGTCCGTAGCGGCCCGATTCGCGGATATCACGATGACTCGCCGCCGCCTGCTCGAACTCGAGCTTGGTCCACATGTTTCGCACCATCAGGCGCCAATGCGACCACGCGCGATCGACCGGATCGCGAAAGGTGCAGATGATCTTGCAGCGTGGGATCACGCTCCTGATCCGTGCGCGCGCATCGTCGGATGCAAAGTACATCGGCGACAACTCGCCCATCGGCAGCTTGGGCGAACACGCGGCGAAGTATTGCAGATACCAGTCGAGGCCCCGGTCATAGAAACGAGTGAAAAAGTCGGTCTCTTTGCGAAAATCTGAAAATCCGACGTGCCCCTGCAATACCTCGTAGAGCCAGGTAGTCGCGGTGCGCGGCGGACCGACGCCGATAAAATCCGGCAGCCGCTGCGGCTCAGGCGACGCTGTCACAAGTACCGCGCTCTGGTTGGATAGGCATCGGGCGCGAAGCTAACAACTCGCGGTTGGCCTAACAAGCGACTATCTCCGATCGGAGTTGTGTGTTCTGCCGCCGGACAGAGCGCGCGCAACCGCGCCGGGCAGATAAGTGCGGACGTAGCGCAAATAATTTTTCAGCCGCCACGGGTCGGTCAGCAACGCTGCGCCGAACGCGCGCCGTGCGGCAAGCTGGTCGCCACGCGCAAGCGCGTGCAACCCGATATACCCGAGAATACTGCGCGGGGCGCGCTGCCGCGCGGCCACATGCGCAAGCCCACTCACGCCGTAGCGCCGATGCAGCATCTCATCGAAAATGCGCCCGGCGGCGTCCTGTCCCCCCGCCGGTTTGAGCGGTGCGGGAAACAGCGCGAAGCGCCACACCGCCAGCGCGTCATCGATATAGCTGAAGCCGCCTTGCTCGCGCGCCAGCAGCCAGAAATAGACGTCCTCGAAACTGGTCAACGCTTCGGGAAATCCGCCCGCGCGATCGAACGCGCTCCGCCGCATCAGCACCGAGCTCGGCAGGATCGGCCACAGCCGCTCGAGCATGTCGTTCAGGCTGGGGACGCCGCGCCGGCCGATAAGCCGTGTCCCCATCACCGCACCGGTGCTGTCGGTGAGTTCGAGATCGGTATAGACCAGCACGCTCGCGGCGTCCTGTTCCAGAACCGCGACCGTGCGTTCGAGAAATGCCGGACGCCAGAGATCGTCGGCGTCAAGAAAGCCCAGGTACTCGCCCGCCGAATTGCTCACGCCGAGATTGCGCGCCGCCGACGGTCCGCGGTTCTGCTGGTTCAGGATTCGCACGCGCGGACGGTAGCGCTCGAGCACCTTGATCGAGTCGTCGGTCGAGCCGTCATCGACCGCGACGATTTCAAAATCGCTGAAACTTTGCGCGATGATACTGTCGAGCGCGGCCGCGACCGTCGTTGCGCCGTTATACACCGGCACGATCACCGACACGCGCGGCGGCCGTATTGCGTTACTCATTTCTGCACGCCGGCATTCGCGCCGAAAGTCTTGAGCACGCGCACATAGTTGACCAGACGCGACGGACGGTACCCGATCGCGTGCGCGAAGCACCGACGCGCATCGCGCGAGTTTCCTGCGCGGATCGCTTCTGCTCCGCATTGCTCGAGCAGCCGCGCTTTCATCCTGCTGAACTCGCGCAGCAGCCCCGCGCCGCGCGGGCCATAACGTTCGCGCACCAGTCGCGCAAACTGCCGCGCGCCCGCGTCGCGCTCCAGCACCTTGGGAAATAGTCGATCCTCGGTTTTCGCGGCCAGCACCTCGGCAATATAGATGAAGCGGCCCTGCTCGCGCGCGAGCAGCCAGAAAAAAATATCCTCGCACGAGCGCAGCGTCTCATCGAACCCTCCCGCGGCGTCGAATGCGCTGCGGCGAATCACCGCGGTGCTCGGCACGATCGGCCATATCTGCGCAAGCAGTTCTTCCATCGCCGGCGGATATGCTCGCGCCCCGCTTACCATCGAGGCGCGCAGCACGCGCCCGCAATCATCGACAATCTCGGCGTTGGTGTACGCAAGCACGCAGTCGTGGTTGGCGCGTAGTTCCCCGGCGCACCGCGCGAGCATCGCCGGCCGCAGAAGATCGTCGGCGTCGAGAAACAGAATCAGCTCCCCGCTCGAGGCGCGGGCCCCCGCGTTGCGCGCCGCCGAAGGACCGCGATTGCTTTGGGTCAATACGCGCACGTGCTCGCCGTAGCCGTGCGCGATCGCCGTCGTGCGATCCGTCGAACCGTCATCGACGCACACGATCTCCACCTCGCCGGCGGTTTGCGCAAGTACGCTCTCGATCGCGCGCGCGATAGTCGCGGCGCTGTTGTACATCGGAATTATTACCGAGACTTGCGGCATCGGTTCGCGCGTCAGGGAACCGGTCCGCTCGGCGCCGCGCCCGCGCGGGGAGTTTTCCACGCGGAAAGGTCGCGGCCGAGCATTTTTTCCAGCGCCTCAATCTCGGGCAAAAACATCGCATGCAGCTCCGCTTCCAGCCTTGGATCGATCGGACCAAACTTCGCGCCGCCGCCGAACGACCACGCCCACACTCCTGCGCGCTCGAGAAAATTCGACAGCCCGTATGCCTGCCGCTCCTCGAGCCAGTGCATCAGATGACGTGCGCGGCGCGCGAGGTGCGGGTAGCGCGGCAAATCGTCGATCGAGTTGATCATTCCAGCGCCGGCGTCCGGCGCGGAGGCAGCAACCGCGTACCGCGCGATCCCGATAAAGTCGCACACCCGATCCAGAAACGCCTGCGGGTCCGCGCGCAAGTCGTCGTTCAGCATCACCAGCACCCGCCCGGTCCCGAAACGCGTCTGCCACTCGGGCAGATGTTTTGCGTAGCGCGTCACCTCGATAATCTGCGGCACCTTCACCAGGAACTCGTCCATCGCGAGGCTGGTCTGCGTGTAATGCCGCCAGAGTTTGTACGACGAATAAATTCGTTCGACCGGATTTCGAAACGTACAGATGATCTTGCAGCCGGGGATATGCCGAAAGATTCGCTGCGCGGCTTCGGGAAATCCGAAGTACGGATTCACTTCGCCGATCGGCAGCGCGCCCGAGGCGTAACGAAAATGGCGCGCGTACCAGTCGATTCCCCTGGCGTAGTTGGTGGTGAAAAAATCGGTCTCCTTGATCCCCGCCGGAAGATCGACGTGGCCCCTCAGCTTCTCATGCAGCCACGTGGTTGCGGTGCGTCCCGGTCCGATCGCGATAAAGTCCGGCAGGCGAGTGGCGGGGTGCGGCGCTTCTGTGTCGCGAGATTTCACACTTTCGCCCGCAATCCGCGCGACAGCCGCTTGCGCTCAGCCCGCCGCTCGGCCATCCGCGCCACTATTCGCGGCGGAAGATAGGTCCGCAGCATCCGCGCTCTCACCCGCCAGTTCCACGGTTGCAGGCGCAGCGCAGCCCGAAACGCGGCGCGCGCCATCTTGAGGTTCGCGCGCTCGGTCGCCGCGATCCCGATTTGATTCCACGCCCGCACCCACGTCCGAATCTGGATCGCAAGCGCGGAATTGATTTTCCCGCCATAACGCCTGCGCCATTTGCGAATCAGGATGCGGCGGCCGCGCTCGTACCTCCACATCCGATTGCGCATCAGTCCGGCGCGATATTTCATCAATGCTTCCGGCACCAGCCGGATCGTGCCGTGCTCGCGCGCGAGCGCATAGAGGTACAAATCCTCGCCGCCGCGCAAGCGCCCGAAAGCCGCCTCGTCGAAACCGCCGATACGCTCGAAAATCGCACGGCGGATCAAAATCGAGCTCACCTTGATTTGCGCCTGGCCCGAAACGATCTCGGCCAGCCCCGGCGTAAGATTGGCGCTGCGCCCGATCGAATACTCGGCGCTCGGCGTTCCGTCCTTGTCGATTGTCGCCGCGCCGCAGGAGACCAGCACGCATCGCGGATCGGCCTCGAGCACCGCAACCGTCCGCGCCAGCCGCTCGGGCATCCAGATGTCGTCGGCATCGAGAAACGCTAGGTACTCGCCACAGGCCTGCGCCGCGCCCGCGTTCTTTGCCCCCGAGATTCCGCGGTTTCGCTGGCGGATGAGCCGGACCCGATCGCGATATGGCGCTATCGCCGCCTCGAGCCGGTCGGTCGATCCGTCGTCGATCACGATAACTTCGTAGTCGGTAAAGCTCTGCGCGAACGCGCTCTCGAGCGCCTGTCCAATCGTGTCGGCGGCATTGTACGCCGGCAAAATTACCGATACCCGCGGCATCGCAGCTAGGCTCTCGCGCCGCGGGCGCGGCTGGGCACCGGCTGGTCGGCGGTATCAGCCGGGCGCGGATGCGGATGTTTCCATGGGTCGAGGTCGCGGCCAATCAGCGCCTCGAGCTCTTCCACCTCGGGAAGGAAATATTCGCGCAACCGCGCCTCGACGGCGGGATCGATCGCCCCGAACTCCTCCCCGCCGGCGAATGCCAGGCGCCACACCCCGAGCCGCTCGAGCGCGCGCTCAGCGCGGTTCCACCGATGCATCGCGAGCCAGTCGCGAGCGCCGCGCGCCGTCTGCGCCAGCTTGCGGATGCGCGGAGCCGCGGTCACCGTGTTGACGCGTTCAGTCGCCGCGGCAGTGCCGCCCACCGCGACCGTGGGCGCGCCGATAAATTCGCAGATCCGATCCAGGTACGCCTGTGGATCGTTTTCCAGATCATCGTAGAGGCACACCAGCACCTGATCGACGCCGAATTCGCGTTGCCAGTCGGCGAGATGGAACGCGTAGCGGCTCGACTCGCGGATAATCCTGCTGCGCATAACGGTGTCCTCGAAACCGGCCCGGGTCCACGCGTCGCGGCGCATCGTGCGGTACGACGACCATGCGCGCTCGGTCGGGTCGCGCAGCGAAACCACGATCCTGCACTGCGGCAGCGTCGCGGCGATTCGCTCGCGCGCCTCCGGTGCGCCGAAATAATTCGGATCGATCTCGCCCATCGGAGCCCCGCTCGGGCAATGGTCGAAGAACGCGAGATACCAATCGAGGCCGCGATCGAAATTCTTCAAAAAGAAATCGGTCTCCTTGGTGGACGGCAAACCGATGTGCTCCGACAGTACCTTGTGCAGCCAGGTGGTTCCGGTGCGCTGCGGGCCCACCGCTATAAAATCAGGGAGCCGTCGATGCTCAGCCATGCGTACAATCCGCGTTCCGCGATGCGCGATTTGTCACGCCCATCTCCTCGCGCCCAACCGCCGCGACGCTAACATCCGCCGATCGAGGTATCAAGTTGTCGATCAACCAGTATCTACCGGAGAGCACCGCGATGCATCTGAACCCCCGCGTGCTGATTATATCTTCTCCCTTACAGGAGACCTTTGGAGCTACTTGGCGGCCTAATGCCCTCTCCTTGGACAAGGAGTGGTTATTTGCTTAGCCGCGAAGCAGTTATGGAAAGCTCTCCTCCCTGAGCGACGCATCAGCCGAGCACGTCCTCCAGCGAGGCTTCCAGGATGCTCATGCCTTCGTCCACCTGCTCGAGCGGCGCAGTCAGCGGCGCGAGGATCCGAATCACGTTCGCGTGAGTTCCGCACGACAGGATCACCAGCCCACGCTCCGCCGCGCGCAGCACCAAACGCCGAGTCATCTCGGACGCAGGCTCGCGGGTCGCGCGATCTTTCACCAGCTCGAACGCCAGCATCGCGCCCAGCCCGCGAACGTCGCCGATACATCCGAACCGCGCGTCATGCTGCATCTTATGCAGCCGCGCACGGACCATCGCGCCGAGCTTTGCCGCGCGCGCCAGGATGTCCTCCTCGCGCATCACGTCGAGCACCGCCAGCGCGGCAGCGCACGCAACCGGGTTTCCCGCGTAAGTGCCGCCGAGGCCGCCCGGCGCGACGCTATCCATCAATTTCGCATCGCCAGTCACCGCGGAGATCGGAAAACCGCCGCCCAGACTCTTCGCCATCGCGATTAAATCCGGCACCACGCCCGCGTGCTCGACCGCGAACATCCGCCCGGTGCGTCCGAAGCCGGTCTGCACCTCGTCGGCGATAAGCAGGATCCCGTAGCGATCGCACAGCACGCGCAGCTCGCGCAGGAACTCCGCCGGCGCCACGTTGAACCCGCCTTCGCCCTGAACCGGCTCGATGATAATCGCGGCGGTGCGCGCGGGCTCGAGCGAGGAATGGAATATCCCCTCGATCGCGCTCATCGACGCCGCGACGCTGCCGCCGTGATACTCGTCGGGAAACGGCGCATGAAAAATGTCGGACGGAAACGGCCCGAACCCCACCTTGTAGGGATTCACCTTGCCCGTCAGCCCCAGCGCCATCAGCGTGCGCCCGTGAAACGCCCCCTCGAACGCGATCACGCCGCTGCGCCCGGTCGCGTAGCGCGCGATTTTGACCGCATTCTCGATCGCTTCGGCTCCCGTGGTCAGGAAGATCGTTTTTTTCGGTTCCGTTCCCGGCGCGAGCTCGTTCAGCCGTTCCGCCAGCCGGACGTATGATTCATACGGCGTGACCTGAAAACATGCGTGAGTAAGCATGCCGAGCTGCGCCTGCGCCGCCGCGATGACGCGGGGATGGCGATGCCCGATGCCCAGCACCGCAATTCCTCCGGCGAAATCGATATAGCGCCGCCCTTCGACATCACGAATCTCCGCGTTCTCCGCCGAAGCCGCGAAAATCGGGAGCGACACGCTGACCCCTCTCGGCACCGCGGTTTTGAGCCGCGCCCACAGGCTCGAATTGGTTTCCATACCTCGTAAGTGCGGCAATCGCGCGCTTAAATCAAGCGGCGGCGCGCCGCGGCGTGCTTACCCTCGCAAAACAATTGACCAATAGCGCCGGGACTGTTACTTCGATGGTTCAAGCATCGCGTCTTACGGCGCGGTATTGAAAGCGGAGCCCGAAAAGAGCCCGGATGAGCCCACAGGCGAATCACAAAAATCTCTACGAGCCGATTCCGGCGGACGAGATTAAGTACCGCGAATACAAGCTCCTGCTCGGCGCGGACAAGTTCCACAAACCAGCTTCATTTCACAAATTCTGGAAGATCGCGCATCACACCGCCAAGACCCTCGGCGTCCATCTGAGCAAGATGGATGCGGATCCCGCGCCGCAGATTCGCGAGGTCGTGTTTTTCGATACCCCGCATTCCAAGCTCTACAATGCCGGTTTCATCCTGCGCAAACGCACCTTTTTCAAGCACGGATTGCCCGAGTCGAATCACGAGCTGGTCCTGAAGTTCCGCCATTCCGACCAGGCCACAGCCGCATCCGTTGACGTGCGCCCGCTCCTGCCGTGCCTCTACACGATCAAGTTCAAGGAGGAGATCCTGCTCCCCAACGATGACTCGGTCGGGATGCGCCTGGTCTATTCGCATAATTGCGAGCTCGATACGCCCAATATCCTGCTGACGCAGAAGGTCGAGCTGATCTCGAACGCGTTTCCCGCGCTCGAGACCATCGGCGCGAATCCGAAAGCCACGATGGCGCCGGTGCGGGGCGCTTCGATCGCCGAGTACCTGTTCGAGCTCGGCGTGCTGGATTTCGGCGCCCATCTGAGCGCCAAGTGCAACCTCGCGGTCTGGCGCGTGCGCAATTCCGACCAGCCGCTGGTCGCCGAGTTCGCGTTTCAACTCAAATTCGATCGGCCCGCCGCGGTGCATAAAAAATCGCGCGAGCTGTCGGAACAGTTCTACCTCGCCCTGCAGCAGCGTTGTTCGGATTGGATCGAACGCGGCACCACCAAGACCGCGATGGTTTACGGACTGGGAAATGCCGCCGTCAAACACCGCGAATGAATCCGCACCCGCCGCCAAGCGGGTCGCCCTGTTCGATCTGTTCAAGCTGTTCTTCATGGCGGGACTGGTCAGCTTCGGTGGCGGCGTAGTCGCCTACGAACGCGAGTACGTGGTCGGCGGAGCCAAGTGGCTGACCGACGAGGATTTTCTCGCGACGCTTGAAATTTCCGAGACTCTGCCCGGCCTGAACTCGGTCAATATCGCCGTGATCGTCGGCGATAACCTGCGCGGAATTCCCGGCGCACTCGCCGCGGTGATCGGCTTGATGATCCCCGGCGCGATTATCGTGATGACGCTGGGCGTCCTGTGGACCAGCAGCGGGCACAATCCCAACGTCAATCAGTTCCTGCTCGGAATCGCCGCGGCGGCGGTCGGGATGCTCTCGGTCGTCACCCTGCAACTCGGACGCCGCCAGTTTACCAAACCGCTTGACCTTGCATTGATCGCGATCACCTTCGCGGCGGTCTCGATTCTCAGGATTTCGCTGGTGTGGGTGCTGCTGATTCTCGGACCGCTCGCGATCTTCCTGTACCGTCCCGGCGCCGGCGGATCATTCGCACAAACCGCCGATCTGCACCTGCCGTTTCATCGCGGACCGCGCCACGGAAACTTGCGCCACTAGGACGCTGCGATGAGAACCCAACTGCTCAAGCTCGGCCTGGTCTTCACGATGCTCGGGATTCTCGCCGTCGGCGGAGGCACCGCGGTGCTGCCCGAGATGCAGCATGCGACGGTGCATTGGTTCGGCCTGACGGACAAGGGCTTTCGCGACATCTATAGCCTCGGGCAGGTCGCGCCGGGCCCGAACATGCTGATGGTGCTGGTGATCGGCTACAAGCTGATGGGCGCGCTCGGCGCGGCGATCGTCGGTATCGCGTTTTTCCTGCCCGACTGCATCCTGACGCTGTTCGCCAATCGGCTATGGGTCCATTTCGACGGCTCGCCCTGGCGTCTCGCCGTGCAGCGCGGGATGGCGCCGGTCGCGATCGGCCTGATGTGCGCGGGCACCTACGCGATCGCACGCCTGACGATCGTAAGTCCGATCACCGGGCACATGAATCCGCTGGGCCTCGCAATCGCGATCGGCGTCGGCGCGATCCTCCTGTGGCGTCACGTAAACCCCGGCCTCCTTGTCCTCCTCTCGGGAACGATCTACATGCTGCTGACGCATTAGCAGGTCAGGGATCGAGGTCTTCCAACTCTGGAATGTCATTCCCTCACGCGCGGCTGCCGTGCGCGAGCCTGTTCTGAGCGACGCCGAAGGAAATCTGGGACGAGGCGTGGGCTCGGCGCATGAACGCCTCGGGATTCCTCCCAGGGCTCGGAATGACGACCGGGGGCTCGGCTTTGACTACGATACTCATGCGCCAAGACCACACCCGTCATTTCGACCGAAGGGAGAAATCCCGAGGCGTCTGCTCCGAGGCTACGCCTCATGCAGCGCCCTCCCGTACCGGACTCAGGGCGCGTGCAACCCCTCGTACCCGCCGGATTGTCATCGTAAGCGCGAATGTTGCACAATTAACCGATCGTTCAGGAACTCCCGCACGAACCGACGGAGGTTTGCGTCCGCGATGGATTTCGATCTCGACCGCACGATTGCCACCCTCGAGCGCGACGGGGTCGCGCTCATCCGCGATTTCATTCCGCGCGAGACCCTCGCGCGACTGCGCGATCAAATCGATGCGCTCAATCGCTCCGAACGCGACGCCGGCGTCGGCTTCCTCGAATCCGAAGGCGCCAACCAGCGCATCTTCAACCTGGTCAACAAGGGCGAGATCTTCGAGCAGGCCGCGCAGCAACCGGAAGTGATGGCGATAATGCAGCAAGTCCTGAGCGGAGACTTTATCCTCTCGGGATTTTCCTCGAACACCACCGGGCCGGGCGGCGAGCCGATGCTGCTGCATTCGGATTCCGGCTACGTGCCGCCGCCGCATCCGGAGGCGCCGCTGTCGGCCAATGCGATCTGGATCCTCGACGATTTCACGCTCGAAAATGGCGGCACCGAGTACGTTCCCGGATCGCATCGGATGCGCACCAATCCCGATCCCAAAATGCGCTATACCTGCGTGCCCCTGCTCGCGCCCGCCGGCTCGCTCGCGATCCTGCACGGCTACACGTGGCACCGCACCGGCGCCAACGTAACTCGCGCCGGACAGCGTCGCGCGATGTTCGCATACTACGTGCGTCCGTTCCTGCGTGTGCAGGAAAACCACCTGGTCTCCGTGCGCGAGGAAGTATGGCATCGCGCAACGCCGCTGATGCGCCGCCTGCTCGGCGGTGAGTTGTATCTCAACTCGATCGGATTCATGGACGGCCCACCCGAACGGATGCGCCAACTAGCCTTCCCAAAACGCAAACCAGGCGCCTTCGTCTGATCTCGATTTCCCGCGCCCACTGTCTGATCCCTCGCCCTGAAAGGGAGGTGCCACTGGCACGCGGTTAGGAGAGGGGTCCGAATTCAGCGCTGCCGTCTTTGCATCATGCCTGGATACCCTCTCCCGCCGGAGAGGGCGGCGCGGCGCGATGCTTGCGTTTTTTTTCGCAAGCATCGTGACGCGGGGTGAGGGTGCTGCTCTGCGTCTTCTTTTTTGTAATCGCGCGGCACAAACGGGCGCGTCGCGACGGGCCCGTACGAATTGTTTCTGCTCGGTAGCGGAATGCGGGAACACAGGCTAAAGCCTGTGCCACAAAATCCTCAATCCATTCTTGTCAGGCCGTTTTTCAGCACGAGGCACGGACAATTCAGCACGACCAAATTCGGGAGCTACCGTGACGCGGCAGTAGCTTCGGTCGTCCGAACCCCTTCTCGCACAGGCGCTTCAGGCCATTTTAGCACCGTGTCGCTTCCCTAACGATCGTTCGGGTTTTTGCCAGATTTGTTCATGGCTGAACTGTTCAGCCTTATGCCCTACTTCACTTCGTGCAAAGCTGATCGCGTGGAAGCGATCCGCACATCTGCCAGGAGATCTTTGCCCGCCTTTCTCCACCAGAATCCCTTCGCGACCAGGCGCAGTAATCAATCCAACCACCAAGTCTTCCTTGGTGCCTTCGTGTTTAGTCTTTCTTGCCGCCTCAAAAGCTCCGAAAATCGAGGTACCAAAAAGACGTCGGAAACGGACCCATTCGGCGAAATCGCCAGCATAAGCAAGGAGTTTATTTTTTGAGTCAATAGAAAAGATACCAAACGAACCCACCGAAAACGCCCCATTTCTAAAAATTGAGGGCCCCACCTTGTCCAGATTAGAGCATCCCTCGCGCATTACTTCTCAAGTAATCGACTCCATCGCCACGATGACTACTGTCACCTCATCACTCGCCGCATGGAGGACTCAATCATGGAAAGACAAACCGCACTCAGGTCAGACGCGATCGCGCCGCGCACCTCACAATCGCCGCTAGTCACCGCCAACGACGGCACCCAGCTCTACTGCAAGGATTGGGGCGCCGGTCAGCCGGTCGTTTTCATTTCGAGCTGGTCGGCCAATGCCGACATGTGGCAGTACCAGATGGCGCCGATGGCGGCGGCGGGCTTTCGATGCGTCGCGTACGACCGCCGCGGACACGGCCGCTCCGGCCAACCTTCGACCGGCTTCGACTACACCACCCTCGCCGACGATCTGGCGGCGGTCCTCGACGATCGCGATCTGCGCGGCGCGACTCTGGTCGGGCACTCGATGGCCGCCGGCGAGATCGTGCGCTACCTCTCGCGCCACGGCGCCGGCCGCATCGCGCGTATCGTGCTGATTGCACCGACCACGCCGTTCGTCCTGCAGACGCCCGACAATCCCGACGGCGTTCCGAACGCAATCTTCGAGCAGACGCGCGCACAGCTCGCCGCCGATTTTCCCGGATGGCTCGCCGACAATGCCGATCCGTTCTTCGTGCCCGAGACTTCGCCCGCAATGAGGTCGTGGGTGCTGAGCCTGAGCCTTCAGTGCTCGCTGATCGCGGCGCTCGGATGCAATCACGCATTCTGCGAGACCGATTTCCGCACCGAGCTGCCGAAAATTTCGGTCCCGACGCTCGTCATCCACGGCGACAAGGACGCATCGACGCCGCTCGAGCTCACCGGACGCAAAACCGCGAACCTGATTCCCGGCGCGAAGCTCAAAGTGTATGAAGGCGCGCCGCACGGCCTGATGTTCACGCACCTCGAGCGCCTGAACCGCGATCTGATCGCGTTCGCGCAGAGCTGAAACATGTGCATCTCATCGACAAGGCAAAGCACTGAATGTCCCGCAATTCAGACCGCGATAACGCGTTCCCTCCCGTGCGGGAAGGGAACCACCGCCGAGCTGAAGGCATACGCAGACGCGCCGCACGGCCTGAGGTTCACGCACCTCGAACGGCTCAACCGCGATCTGATCGTCTACGCCGATAAGGCACTTAAGCAAATGGCGGCAATGCGACCTGCGCTAACGTGTCTCCCTTCCCATGCGGGAATCGAACCACCGCCGCGCTGAAGGCATACGCAGGCGCGCCGCACGGCCTGATGTTCACGCACCTCGAACGCCTCACCCGTGATCTGATCGTCTACGTCGATAAGGCACTCAAGCAAATGGCGGCAATGCGACCTGCGCTAACGTGTCTCCCTTCCCGTGCGGGAAGGGAACAAGGGTTAGGTCGGGTCCGGACGACCTGCAC
>JBARDN010000014.1:0-31456 GCA_049795175.1 Binataceae bacterium (SeqCode)
GTAGTACATACAGATCTCGACTACGGCCATACTGAACAACGCTGAACCACACAGCAGTGCGCCGTTGCGAACTACCTCAGGGCGAGATAGCAGCGCGATCGTAATAGCCCACGCACTAGCTACCAGAAAGAAAACGACAAATGGAGCCTCGATCCCGGCTGACCATTCGAGGAGCAGGACACTCACGATCACAAGAACCGTGATAGCTAACAGTCTGTATTGTCGCATGCCCGGTGAAAGAGGCTATCCTGTGGGACGTGGCTCCGGCATGATCCGCGCGGCAACCGCGGAGAGTATGGATGACAGCATGAGGTGAGCCTTATCCATGATCGTTGCAGGCGGCATCAAGGTTGGAGCCCCATAAAGCCGGGTGCGGATTCGGGAGGCTTTGAAGTCGCTGCACCAGGCAAGTCCGTCCGACCACACTCGATCGGTTTTGAGTCTGGACCTTCGAATTGCTGCAGCCAACGCTATCCGAAACCTCTGTTCGCCGAAATGCGTTCCGATTGCCGCACACTCCGACAGGCGGAGGTAATCGCTTCCCGGTCTACCGACCCGCCGCATCATGCGTCGGAGGGCAGCTTGTTGTTGAGCGAACGAGAATTTGTAGAGACTCGCGATCTGCAATTTCTCTTGCGGAATCGGTGTTTCAAGCCGGAACACCACCGACCAGTCGCGACCTGCTTCGATGATGGTGAAATGATCCATGAGGAAGTCCATCACCACCGGAAGATAAAACGCTGTAGGGTGATAGAAATCCTGGTGAATGACAAAAGATTTTCCCGGGGTCAGATGCGCAACAAATTCTGTCAGCACCTTGCCACTGAGAGCAAGTGTTTTAGCCACGTCGACAAAGAGTATTTCGATAGGCACTCCGGAAGGCCAGCTTTGCCCGAGCAAGTCACCCGCGTGAACTTGTATGCGATCGGCAAACTCAGCCGTCGCACGACGGAAAATCGGGTCAAAAGACTGTCCCAGCTCGAGCACCTCACCGAATTGCCTGCGAATAAATTCCACCAGGTATGATTCGTTGGCAATGAAGCAGTCGTAAGAATCGACGTGACGGCCCGCAGCTCGCGGATTGTCCTTCAAGCCTGCAGCGAGGCAACAAGTTGATGCCCCGCAAAAGGCGCCAAGCTCGACCACAGCTCCTTCGCCGGTGTAGGTATAGCGGGCAAGTTGATAGAGCAACTTGCGTTCTTCCAGGCCGAGCATCCCCAAGGCATAACTTCCTGCCTGCGCATTCGGATCGAGCCAGGGCTTGGCGTTCATCATGAACAGCCGCTACTCCAGAGTCGAGGCGAACGCCGAGAACTCGGAGTCTCTTAGTCGCCTGACAAGATCATCGTAATTCAAAAGCGCTCTGGAGTATGGGAGGTTTATCGCCTTTTGAAGACGTCTTTCATAGCGAAACTCGAAGGGGCATCCAAGCGCTTGCGCGATGTCGCGTAGAGGCCCCGGCGCTTCGGGAATCTCTTGGTGAGAGCCGGCTCTGCCGATGTCCTCGATCAGGCTTTCATAGGAACAGTTGACGACCTTGCAGCCGGATTGAGCCTCGATGAATGCGTCGCGATGCTGAAGAATTGTCCGTGCATAGGCCAGACACTCTTCAGCGTCGACATGGTAGGTGCGATCAATTGCCGAGCCGTCGTAGTTGTGCCAGACATTTCGTTGAGAGGCTATCAAGGCCGAAATAGCGCAATGTATTACATTTCTTGTGGTGTGAATCAGTGTAATCCCGCGAGTCCGGAGGTAGCCCAGAATGAATGGGGCAGAGGAAGAATTCCAGTCTGCTGGCGCGATCTGTCGCAGTTGATTGTATTTGATATCCACACCAACGGCATGGCTGCGATGCTTCTTATTGCCTTCCCAATGATTGTGAATACGATACTGCACAAATTCGAAGTATTGATCCAGCAACGATTCGGTCTCGCTGAAAGTGGCTGGAAGAACACTCCTTCCCGGCAGGTTGCGGCAGAAGTTGTCCCAGTGTGCAAGCGCCGGACTCGGCGTGAGCACCTCGCCGAGCATTGCGATCTCCTCGTTGGTATTGAGAGTCTCGCGCAATAGATTGGTGCCGGTTCGTTGAGCGCCGACGACCACGAAGGGATGGCTGATACTTCTTCCTGAGTAGTTTTCACTATTAGCCAAGACTTTCACTGGCGCCTGCGACCAGTCCTTGAAGCGCTTGGCGGCTACTTTCCCAAGCCGACCAGAATCGAGACGAATCAGTTGCTATCCGGTCTTCGGCAATCCGCCGAAGCCATAGGTACGCTTCCCTGGTAAGGGGGCGGAGCGTGGGATTCGTATCGAAGTCGGACTCTCTGAAGAGGCTGTGGCGCAGGTTCGGATCAAGAAAGTCAGCGGCAAATTGCTCGATCGCGGCTGTCACGCTTTCATTCAGCGGAATCTTCAGACCGCGTGCGATCCGTTCGATCTGCTGTCGAGGGTCCGCCATTACCAAGTCATAGTCGGCGACGATGAAAGGCTTACCGGCTATCTCACTCAAGTATGGGACCATGTAGACCAGCCATAGAAAGTGCGCTGTTATCTCATCCATCCCATGTCGCTTGAGCAGCGATAGGGCCACGCTGCGAGGGTTTCTGATCACCACCAGGTAACATTCATCCACCTCGAGACGACGAAGCGCTGACTGCCAGAAAGGCAACAGCCTGATCGTACGCGGGTCCTTAAATCCCCAAAGCGGATGACTCACGAATTGAGACCTAAGATAGTCGACGGCTTCGATACGTAAAGTCTCGACCTGAGGTTCATGCCATAAGGTGTCGTCAATCAGCGCAACCTCTTCCCACCTGAGCCCGAATGCGGCCAGAAGACGTTCGTTGATGTCGTAGATGTTCTTATCCTCCCAATAACCAGTTGGGTTGTCGGGTCGCGTGTCTAGAAAGTTGTTCCCCAGGTAAACACCCAGCATCTGCACCCCGCGAGCGAGTGCACTGGTTCCGCTGCGATGCATTCCGATCACAAGTACAGCGCGTGAGGATGGCATATCGAATTAACTGGCCAACGCTTGATCCTTCAAAACGAGGAAGCACTCGACCGCCTGTGTTGCTACGCCGCGCCTCAACCGGTCACCGCGGGGCCCTGCTCTCCGCGCGATAAGGGCGTACCGGTGTTAGCATCTCGCTCAAATTTCAACCCTTGACCAAATTGCAGCACCTTAGACAGCGTCCGCTCCACCGCCGGCGTAAGCTTGCGCCCAGGTATGGCGTATGGCCTGGCGCTACGAACCGCATTCACGAGCGAGTGCACGAGACTCTCCTGGTCCTGATCTTCACGCTGCCAAACGAATACCTCGGGCATCGTTTCGATCCGCAGGCCTAACAGAGCTGCTTTGGAAAGGAGTTCCCAGTCGTCGAGGGTCGACACCGCCTCGTCGCTGAATCCTCCGATTGTGTCGAAGGCGTCGCGACGCACCAGCGCGTTGCTGCTCCCGAAGCAGTTAGTGAAAGCGCCGGTAGCGGCATCGCCTCCAAGAAACGGACGGCGGGAGTGCTCGAGGCGACTCTCCGACGAGCCGTTCGACGACCCGATGAAAAAGCTGATTGCTGAAGTCAAAATGTCGGCGTCCACACGCTGTGCAACCTGTACAAAAATAGAGAGTGCGTTAGGCGCCAACAGCAGACTGTGATCGTCGACAAAAAACAGGTATTCCCCTGTTGCCGTGCGCACAGCGGCATTTCTGCCCGCGCCGATCTCGCTACTACGCTGATAGATAGTGCGTAGTTTGTGGTCTCCCAACTGGTCAGTAGCCCGCGACGATTTTGATGGAGTCGAAACCTCGCTTCCGCACTCCACGACGATAATCTCCAAATGCGGGTAGTCCTGCTGCTTCAGCGAGGCCAGCGTGGCGGCGGAACCCTTCTCCCTGACGTTGTACGCGAAACACACGCTTACCAAGGGGAAGATTGATTCTCGGTTCGCCTGCCGATCCTTGCGAACGGGCGGTTCATTCTTTGCCCGATTCGGAAGGCTGGAATGCCAACGCACCCAGGTACCCTCAGTATCAGCGAACGAGGCCGACGGCCGTGCCGAAAAGGCACCGTGCTCAAGCGCACTTCTGATACGTTCGGCCAGAACCGCTGGCCGCGGCTCGAAACAAACATTCTCTCTATCGCCGAGATCGATGATTTCCGGGATTCCTCCAACGTTGCTGGCCAGGAGCGGTACGCCCGCGCCGACGCATTCCAGCGCCGTGTTAGGAAAATTGTCGGCGAGTGACGAGACCACCGCTAACCGTCCATCTCCTTGAAGGTACTCGATGGCGGCTTTCTGATACTTATTGGAGACAATGTGCCACGGAACAGACCAGGCCTTGGATCGATCGCTGATGTAACCGATACTCGAGCGACCATAGAGTTGGGTTTCCTTGCCCAGAAAAGTGACCTCAAAGTCGCGACCTGGTTTTTCCGCACAAAGTTCATCCAGCGCGTCGCAAAAGAGCTTAAGGCCTTTTCTGATCTCAAGTCGTCCAAAAAATACTATCTCGTGAATCTCTTTTCGCCTCTGGTGGGGCGCTGCGCCTTCGGATAGCACAGTCTTGGGAAGAACGTAGGGCGCAACGTAAGTTTGTTCGGGGAGTTCCCAGCCATTTTGTTCCATCCAGTTAAGAAGGTATTGACTGGGACTCACAACGACATCCGCAGCAGAGACGCTCACGCGTTCCATGAAATCAATCTCGAGCTCTCCCAGATTGCGGATGAAGTCCTGGCTTCCCTCCTTTACCCAAAATGTCGGACCGTGCGTACCAACAACAAAGGTCGAGTCACCAAAAGCGAGGCCCTGGCGCTTGGCCAGCAAGCTGTAAAACCCCAGTCCCTGACATTCTGGAAAGTGAATGACGTCAAAGTCGTACTGATGCTCCTTCAGCCAGACGTACGTGTGATACGACACACTGGAGGCCCAGGCGGCGTGAATCCGCGGCTCGTGAGCCATCGGCAGCGGAATCAACTTCATGCCTTTCTCGGTGCGGTAGTAATCAACCCAATCAATCATGTTTCCGTCAGTGGGATGGCATCCGAGGAGGAACAGGATAGTTACATCGTAGCCGGCCCGCTTCAACGCGTCGGCCAGGCTAGTGTACGCGGTTCCGATTCCAGCATTACGAGACGGTCCCTCGATTTCCCACGTCGCAATGCAGACCCGTGGCAGCCGGGAACCGCGAGCGACGTCAATTTTAGGCAATGACGGAAATGCTGAAGCCACTTGGTTGTCTCTCCCTGGCCGAATCTAATTCCGATTCAGACCACGCCAAAATCGTCTGGAACTCCAAACCGGTGCGCAGGATACGAACTTTGTTGTTATGTTTCAAGAGCGTTTTTTGAGCAGTCATCGATTTTTTGGAGGTATCTGGAGAACACGCAAACTGCTTCAATAGCTGGCTGTCGGCGGCGGCCAAGTATCGTCGTGGCACAAAAAATTGCGCTGCGAGCCGGTTTGTTCTCGACGCTCTCCTGGCGTACTGTGTCGCGATGCTCGTTACCGTTGAGCGCTTAACGAAAACCTACGGCAAGTTCACAGCGGTCGATGATGTATCGTTCGTCGTCCGTCCGGGAGAAATTGCCGGCCTGGTTGGTCCTAACGGGGCCGGCAAAACGACCATCATTCATATGATGTTGGGCTTGATTTCGCCTAACTCAGGCAGCGTGCGTCTGTTCGGTAAGAGCCTGGAAGCAGATCGCGAACAGATACTCCAGAGATTGAATTTCACGTCGCCATACATGGCATTCCCGGTTCGGCTGACAGTGCTCGAAAACTTGACGGTGTTTGCCGGAATCTACAACGTTCGCCACCCGGCGAATAAAATCATCGAACTTTTGGAGCGGTTCGGAATCGGCCGGCTTAAGAACAAACCGATTTCGCGATTGTCCTCCGGCGAAGTCACGCGGGTCGGGCTGTGCAAAGCATTTCTGAACAATCCTGAACTGCTATTGCTGGATGAGCCCACCGCATACCTTGATTTTCAGGCGGCGATGCAGGTGAGAGAGGTTCTGCTCGATCTACAGAAGAACTATGGGACGACGATTCTCTATACGTCCCACAACATGCACGATGTTCAGCGCATGTGCGATCGGATCATCTTCCTCAGTCATGGGAGAATCATTGCGACCGGAACTCCCATTGAAGTAACTCGCGAGATACTGAAAGAGGACCGCGATTCGCCAGCTCTCGACGAGGTGTTCATTCGTATCGCGGAGCGCGAGCCGTATGAAGCTGTATCGAATTAGATCGGTTGTCCGGCGACATGCTTACGAAGTACGTCGCAACGCGAATCACATCACCTATATGCTGTACTGGCCGGTGGTAAACATCGCCGTCTGGGGATTTTTCACGCTCTATCTCGGCCACGGCGATGCGTTGAAGCCTGGAGTGATCAGTTGTCTCCTCGGCGCGGTCATACTTTGGGGTCTGTTCAACTCTTTTCAGCGCGACATGGCGGTAGGATTCCTTGAAGAACTGTGGTCGCGAAACCTTGTTAGTCTGTTCGCTTCACCTCTGAGCGTTTCCGAATACGTGACCGGCCTGATCGTTGTGACCCTTGCGAAGGCGATGATCGGTTTGAGCGTCGGAGCTTTGGTCGCGTGGCTCTTCTATCACTATGACCTGTTTCCCATGCTGCCGGCACTATTTCCGTTCATTTTGAACCTGGTCCTATTCGCCCTTACGATGGGTATTGTAGTTACTGGCTTGATCTTCCGATACACCACCAAGTTCCAGGCCATGGCATGGAGCTTCGCCGGCATACTTATGCCGCTGTCGTGCGTGTTCTACCCGTTGAGTACCTTGCCAAGTTTCCTGCGCCCGATGGCCTCGATACTCCCGACTACTCAATCATTCGAAGGGATGCGCGAGGCTATCGAAAAAGGCGCATTTGCGGCGGGACATTTCAAATCCGGTCTCGAATTGAACCTGATCTATTTCATCTTTGCGATCGTTTTCTTCCGGTGGATGTTCGAGTCGGCGCGATCACGTGGGCTGTTGGTAAAGATGGAATGACATATATTACTGACACTCCAACTGAATTCTCAATTTCCCCCTCTTCGCCACTTTTAGTCCCGTAAATGCGTCATCGCATCTACCGGAAACAGTTCCTCAACGAGATTTCACAAATCGGGATCTTATGCCGTCAAGGCCAAGGTTATCTCAAGAGAACGCTTCGGGACTGTCGCTGAATGGAAAAAGCTAGCGCTCGTCAGAATCTCGCGGTCCATACCAGACGGTTAAATCATCGATTCGATGATCACCGCGCAATCACAGGGAATGAAACGGGCGACGAGCTGAAACGCATAGATTGCGAGCGTATCATCGAGTGACAAATCGCCCGCGAACTCTATTGTTTCTTACGGAGTCTTTCTTCGACGGGGGTTCGAATTCCCCCTCTCCGCCAGACTTTTCGCAGGAAGTGAGCGGCGATTTCGCTCAAACGCAGGACTTCGACTCTGAATGCAAGCGGACGGCTCTCTCGAGCCGCCGTAATCAATTGAGAACGGACATCAGCGCCGCCGCTTCCTTGTAACTGGTGCTTTCGTGGCCCTCGGTGACGGTCGCGATAACCGGGGCAAGGATCGCTTTGGCCTCTTCCGGGCGGTCGTGAAAGTGGAGGAAGGCGGCGAAGCTGGTCGCGCTGCGCAACTCCCAAGAGCGCGCCTGCTGGCGGCGAGCAATCTCGAGCGCGTGCTGAAAGCTGCGTTCCGTCTCATGCGGGTCGCCGCGATGCATCACGATCAATTCACCGCGCAGACGCCAGATCTCGGCTTCGTGCATGCGCTGGCCGCTGCTCGAAATCACCTCGAAGGCCTCGGCCACAACCGCGAGTCCCTTTTCAGGCTCGCGCGATCCCAGGTACGCGTCGGCGAGCAGGCTCAGCGCGTAACAGTAGATCAACTCGCCACCGTTCTCGATCAGCTCCGCCATCGCCGCGCGCATCCGAATGATCCCTGCGGCGTAGTTACCCTCGCCGACCAGAACCCGCCCAATGATCATCGAGGCCACCGCCGACCAGTATGGAAAGCCGCCCTCGCGCGCGATTTCGATGAGCGATTCCGCTCGTGGCCGAATGGTCGTGTAGTCGCCGCGAAAGTGCGCCAGCGCGATTGCATACATCAGGGCGAACGCGACGCTGAAAGGCCTGCCGAGGCGGTTGGCGAGTTCCAGTGCCTCTTCAGCTCGGGCATGAGCCTGATCGGGGTAGCCCAGGAACCAAAGCACCCACGAAATCTGGCATCGCGACGGCACCACAGAAGCCATCGGCATCGGCAGGTAGCGGAGCAGATCGCGATCGTAAACCGTGATCGCCTGGTCGAAATGTTCGCGCGCGACGCCGAATTCGCCGCGCCACAAGCAAGCCGAGCCGAGGTTGGAATGCGCGGCGGCTTCGGCTATTTCGTCGTGCATCAGGCGCGAGAGGTTCAGAGTTTTCTCGGCCAGACTCATTGCATCCTGCAGGCGATTGCGCGCCAGGTTGAGGGTGCACAGACCGAACATGACGGCGAACATTTCCGGGCCTTCGCCGATACGCTGACACAGCGCCATCCCGCGATTGAGACTTTCGGCCAGCGCGGGGCTGGCAAAACCCTGAGTGGTCGCCAGCAACGGCCCCTGTATCCCCAGGATGCCGATCTCTTCACGGTCGCGCTCGCGCGAGTCCGGCAGCGAGGCCAACAGCGTGAGCGCCTGGTTGACGTAGCGGATCCCATCGTCATATGCGGAGCGCGCACGCGCCTGGTCGGCGGCCAGCTTTAGAAATCCCACCGCTTTGGAGGCATTGCCGCTGGAGCCGTAATGATGCGCCAGTTCACCGAGGTGATCGTCGAGCTGGCGGGCGAAAAGCTGCTCCATCGCCTCGGCCGTGCGTTCATGGATCTCGCGGCGTCGTTCGATCAATACGGAATTGTAGGCGACCTCCTGCGTAAGCGCGTGCTTGAAGGTGTATTCGCTCTCCGGGAAAGCCGGCTTCTCATAGATGAACTCGGCGAGTTGGAGTCTGGCCAGTTCTGACGTGAGCTCGTCTTCCGGACGCGCGGCCACGCGGCGCGCCAGCGCCATCGGAAACTCCTTGCCAACTATCGCAAGTGTTTGCAGCAATTCCTTGCCTGCCGGAGGAAGCTGATCGATGCGCGCGGCCAAAATGCCCTGCACCGTCGGCGGAATGAGGATCGAACCCAGTGGCTTGGCCAGGGTCACGCCGCCGTTGCGCGCCAGCACGCCTTGATCGAACAGCGCCTGGACCATTTCCTCGACGAAGAAAGGATTGCCGTCGGTCCGGGCGATGACCAACTCTTTGAGCTCGCGCAATTGAGCGTCGTCGCCCACCAGCCCGGACAGCATCTCGGCGGCGCTCTCACGTCCGAGCGGGTCCAGACGCAATTGCGTGTAGTAAGTCTTGCTGCCCCAATGATGTCCGTATTCGGGACGATAGTTGACCATCATGAGGATGCGCGCGGTGCCGATGCTGTCGGCGAGGAGATCGAGCAGAGCCTGGGTCTCGGCATCGACCCAGTGCAGATCTTCGAAAATAAGCAGCAGCGGCTGATTGAGGCTCTCACGATGGACCACGCTTTTGATCGCCTCGCGCGTGCGGCGGCGCCGGATGGCAGGGTCCATTTCGCGCAACGGACTGCCCGGATCGTCGACCCGCAGCAGGGCGAATAGATAAGGCAGGCAGTCTTCGAGCGCGCGGTCGAGTGCGAGCACTTTGCCGGTGACCTTTTCGCGCCGGGCGCGATCGTCATCCTGATCGGCAATGCCAAAATAACTCTTGAGCAGCTCGATCACGGGCAGGTAGGCCGAGGCCCGTCCGTGCGAGACGGAAAAAGCCTCCATCACAAAGCAATCGCCCTGCGACATCGACTTGAATTCATAGAAGAGGCGCGACTTGCCGACACCCGCTTCGGCAACGGCGGCAATGATTTGGCCATGGCCGGCGCGCGCCAGCTCAAGCGTGCGGCTAAGCTGGTCGATTTCATTGTGGCGGCCCACGAACTTTGACAATCCACGCTGAGCGGAGATCTGCAGCCGCGTACGCAGCGCGCCCAAGCCAATCACTTCATAGACGTTCACCGGCTCGCTCACGCCCTTGACGCGGGTGGGGCCCAGCGGCTTGAACTCGAAATAACCTGCCGCCGATTTCTGCACCGTTTCGGTAACCGCAATCGAGCCTGTAGGCGCCAGCGTTTGCATCCGCGCGGCGAGACTGGTCGAGTGGCCGATCGGCGTGTATTCGGTATGCTCATCGCCGGTGCGAATCGAGCGCACCACCACTTCGCCGGTATTGAGGCCGATGCGGATTTCCAGCGGCGGATTGCCGGCCTCGCGCAAACGCGACGAATATTTGCGCATCTCACTCTGCAGCTTGAGCGCCGCGTACAAGCCGCGATGGACGTGGTCCTCGCGCGCTATCGGAGCGCCGAACAGGGCGAAAATTCCGTCGCCGGTTGATTGCACAATATAGCCGTCGTAGTGATGGACCGCGTCGATCATCAAGCGCAGTGCCGGATCAACCAGTGCGCGCGCCACTTCGGGGTCGAGCTCCTCCATCAGATCCATCGAACCCTTGATATCGGCGAACAGCGCGGTGACGGTCTTGCGTTCGCCCTCGAGCGCATCCGCCATGGCCAGCTCGGGCGCGATGCGCACGACAGGCTGCGGCGTCGCGTCCAGCAGGGCAGCCGATGCGGGGGCGGCGGGGCGCAGAGGATTTCCGCATTGCCCGCAGAACTTGAACGGCGAGGGATTATCGAAGTTACACTTCGGGCATCGATTGCCGAGCGGCGCGGCGCAGTTGCCGCAGAATTTCATACCTTGCGGATTTTCAGTTCCGCAGCTTGAACATTTTGGCACGCATCAAATCTAGCTCGATCGGCGGTCCCGACCAATGATCTTCGACTTGTTTATTTTTTGGTTTTTTCATCTCCCGGATCAAACGCCGATCTGCTCTCATCTGCTGAACGATTGTTCTTGCGAGCGCGCGCATGGGGACGGGTGTACAATCCTATTCGACGTTGCCGCGCGGGTTCATATGACGCCGTGAAAGCATCACCGACAGCCGATATCCCTCACGTGGTAGTCCTGGGCGGTGGCTTTGGCGGGCTTAGCGCGTCACGGGCGCTGGCGAAAGCGCCGGTCCGGATCACGCTGGTCGACCGCCGCAACCATCATTTGTTTCAGCCTCTGCTGTACCAGGTAGCGACGGCGGCGCTTAATCCCAGCGACATTGCATCGCCGATTCGGAGAATTCTGCGCCGGCAAAAAAACGTGAGCGTGATTCTCGGCGACGCGGTCGCGATCGATGCGGCGAAAAAGATCGTCCAGCTCGCCGACGGCGAAGTCGCGTATGACTTTCTGATCCTTGCTGCGGGCGCAACCCATTCGTATTTCGGGCACGACGAATGGATGGCCGCCGCGCCCGGGCTTAAGACCCTCGAGGACGCGGTCGAAATCCGCCGCCGCGTGCTGGTCGCATACGAAGCGGCCGAGCGCGAAATCGACCAGCGCAGGATCACGGAATGGATGACCTTCGTGATCATCGGTGCGGGGCCGACGGGAGTGGAGATGTCCGGGGCATTGGCGGAAATCTCGCGCCGAGTCCTGGAGCGCGACTTTCGCCGCATTCAGCCTGATCGGGCGCGAATTGTTTTGATCGAGGCCGGACCACGAGTGTTGCCCGCGATGGCGCCGGAATCGTCGGCAAGCGCGATGCGGCAACTGGAGCGTATCGGCGTCGAAATAATCACCGGCTCTGCGGTAACTCGAATCGATGGCAACGGCGTGACGCACGCGGGAGGAAGAATCGACGCGCGCACAGTCATCTGGGCGGCGGGAGTGGCGGCATCGCCGCTGGGAAAAGCGCTAGGCGCGACAGTGGATCGAGCGGGACGGGTGCTGGTGAATCAGGATCTTTCGGTGCCGGGCGCTGATTCGGTTTTCGTGATCGGCGATCTCGCCGCCATCAAATCGGACGGGAAACCGGTGCCGGGGGTATCGCCGGCGGCGATTCAGGAGGGTCGCCATGCTGCGGGCAATATCGCCCGAATCATACGCGGTCAATCGCCGATAGAGTTTCATTACCGCGACAAGGGGACGCTGGCGACGATCGGCCGAGCCGCGGCGGTCGCCGATCTGGGCCGGCTGCATCTGCACGGTCTTATTGCATGGCTGACCTGGCTCCTGGTGCACATCTTTTACCTGATCGGCTTTCGTAACCGATTCATCGTGATCAGCGAATGGGCGTGGATGTACCTGTGGAACGATCGCGGAGCGCGGCTGATAACCGGCGACGTCGAGCCGCTGCTCGAGCGCGGCGAACATCCGGAGGATCGCAGCCGGATACTCTCGCCGTAAAAGAGGCTTTAAGATGAGACCGAGAGGAGCGGTTGCGTCAGCAGGCTATCCGCTTTCCGCTGTGTTCGCGCCGTTTTGCATCACTTTCCATAACTCACTGCAAGTGATAGGAATGCGCCGTCGGTTTATGTGAGATATATCGTGAGTAAGCCGAGGGCTTTTCTGACTAACCGGGAGGAGACTTATGCATCGAGAGATACGCAGAAGCCTATGGGTTCCGGCCGCATCGGGATTGCTTGTCATGTTTGCAGGGCTGTCCGGATGCTCGATGTTTTCCGCATCGAATGTGCCGGTCGATTGCGACATTGTGAAGCAACAGGTGCAGGCCGGGCAGAGCGACGCGCAAATTGCCGTTAACCTGAGCACCAGCGAGAACAAGGTCGCGGCTTGCCACGGTCCCGAGAGTACAGGTAATAAGAGTACATTGATTCCTGAGAAAGGATACTGAGTAGAATACTCACTGAGTAATGGGCATCCGCGCGAGGAAGCGCGGATGCCGCGGTTTCGGACTGGGGCGATAGCCCGGGTCAAGAGTAAAACCGAGGCATGTGGTTGGCTTTATCTGGGGCGTCAGCGCTAGATTGCTTCGAGGAAACTCCCGATGCGGCTTCAAGATAAAATTGCGATTGTGACCGGCGCGGCCAGCGGTATCGGGCGCGCGACGGCGATGCTGTTTGCACGCGAGGGAGCGCGGCTGGTGCTGAACGATCTCGATGCGCAGGGGCTGGAACAGGTGGCGCTGCGAATAGGAAAGGAAGGGGCTCGCACGGTTGCAGGCAACGTGGCGGATGAAGCCGTCGCGAGCAAGCTTGCGAACGCGGCGATCTCGGCATTCGGCCGCGTAGATATTTTGGTGAACAACGCGGGGATTCATTTCGTCAAGGACATCACCGAGATGACCGTCGATGAATGGGACCGGCTGATGAATATCAATTTGAAGAGCATGTTTCTGTGCTGCAAGCACGTAATTCCGCACATGGTAAAGCAGCACAAGGGAGCGATAGTCAATCTGGCTTCGATTTCGTCTTTCATCGGACAGGAGATGGAGGGCGCCAGTACTTTTGCCTACAACATCACCAAGGCCGGCGCGCTGCAGCTCACGAAGTCGCTCGCGACGCGGTACGCATCCGACGGTATTCGGGTCAACTGCGTATGCCCCGGCAACGTCGAGACCAATATTCTCAAACGCGGAACGCCGGCTGAGGTGGCTGAGTTTTGGCGCGCGGCCTCGCGGGACGAGCCGATCGGCCGCAACGCTCAGCCCGAGGAGATTGCCAACGCGATCCTGTTCCTCGCCTCAGACGAATCATCGTTCGTGACCGGTTCTCCGCTCATCGTCGATGGCGGATACCTGGCGCGCTAGACACGCGGGCTAACGGCGGCCGAGTTTCGCGTACAAATCCGTCTCGGCTCGCGCGATAGGAGACTCAGACGCTTCGCCGAGCAGGCGGTTGAACGTTGGCGATCCGGCGGCCTGTTCAGCGGCCCACCCTTTGGCGAAGGTGCCGTCGCGAATCTCGACGATCGCCTTGCGCATCAGCGCCTCGGCGTCAGCTCCGATAAACTGCGCGCCGTGAGTGAGTTGTCCGAACTGGCTGGTGTGGGAATGCAACTTGAGCTGGTTCCATATTCCCATTGAGGCCATCGCGCGGCCGATCTCGCCGAGCTCGCCGGATGCGTAGAGCTCGAGCATCGCGACTTCTGAACTGACTCCGGCCTCGAGCAGCATCTTGTAAGCGCGCTCGAGCAGGAAGAGCATCGCGCCCGCCCAGGTATGCTCGGAAAAAAGATCGACCATCGTCTCTTCTTTGAAGCTCGACTCGACGACCGCGCCGTGCGGCAGGAAGGCGCCGATGCCGTGAGCGAGCGCCAGTGTGGTAGCGAGGGCGTGGCCCGAGGCGTCCTGTTCGATGCCGACCAGGACCGGAAAGCCCTCGCCGCGAGCGGGCAGGTCGAGGACGCCCTGGCCGATCATCCGCGGCGCGACCAGAATCACGTCAATCTCGCGCGGCGGCACGATGAATTTGTAGGTAATGTTGTAGCCGCTGGCGAAGACGAGAGTCTTGCCGCGCTCAAGATGCGGTTCGATCATCCGGCGGTAGATGTCGGGCGCAATCTCGTCCGGCAGCAACAGCATCACGATGTCGGCGAGCGCGGCGGCCGCATCCATCGCGAGCGCGTCGAAGCCGTCGGTGCGGGCCTGGCGCCAACTATCGTCTTCCTGGTTGCCGACGATCACGCGATGGCCGGCGCGGCGCAGATTGATCGCCTGCGAGCGTCCCTGGTTGCCGTATCCGATGATCGCGATAGTTTTGCCGCCGAGAGCCGCGGGGTCGGCGTCAGTCGCCGCAAAGAATTTCGCCATTGTTGCTCCCTCCTATTTCTCAGTGACGGAAAATCATTCTTCGCCGAGCGCCCAGGTTCGGATCAAATGATGCGCGATCGCGAGCGGCGGCGGTACGCGGATACCGTGCACCTCTTTTCCCTTGATCAGCTCGCGCGCGGCACTGCGTTCGATCCATCGCACTTCGGCGAGCTCGGTTTCGTCGGCCTTGACTTCGCGGCTTTTGGCCTTGGCGAAACATCCGATCATCAGCGATGAGGGAAATGGCCAGGGCTGCGTCGCATAATAAGTTACCTCGCCGATTTTCACCGAGGCCTCTTCCATCAGTTCGCGCCGGACCGCTTCTTCGACCGTTTCGCCGGGCTCGACGAAGCCCGCCAGCGCAGAGAACATCCCGGGTGGAAATAACTTGCCGCGTCCGACCAGGCATGCGTCACTGTCGGTCGCGAGCATGATGACGACAGGATCGACGCGCGGAAAATGTTCGGCGTTGCAGTTGCCGCACAGCCTGCGGTAACCCGCGTCCATCAACTTGGTCGGAGCGCCGCAGCGGGGGCAGAAGCCGTGGCGCTGATGCCAATCGATCATGGCTTTCGCCTGCGCAATGAGCGCGGCGTGTTCGAGCGAGACCATCGACGCGGCGACGCGCGCGTCACGGAAATAGCCGAGCCCTGACAGCGGTCCGGTGTTCGCGGGGTCGGCGGCTTCCGACACGTCCAGCGCAAACGTCGCGCGGTCGCCGTCGAGGCCGAGAAAGATACACACCGCGCCGGCGCTCGCGAGTGAATCCACAACTTCGGGTCTGAGTAGTCCGAGTTCCGCCGAAGCATCCGACTTCCCCGCTTCGAGCAGAAAAGGCTCGAGCCGCCACATCGGCAGAATGAGCGATGACGGATCGTGGCGTTTGGAGTCGATCCATTTTTGATCGGTGCGCTTTTCACTCGCGCGATTAAGCGGATTGCCGGAAAAGGGAATCATTCAACCTCTCCAAGACTGGGCCTCATGAGACGAGGCCGATGCGTTCCGCCAAACTAGCCCGATTCTCCGGCAAATTGCACCTGCAAAAAGAATTTGCGGGTTTAGCTGCCGGTTGGGTGGGAGGCTCCGCCGTCTATTGTTAGAATTGCGCCGGTGGTGAAGCTGGAGGCGTCGCTTGCGAGATAGAGGGCTGCGCCGACAATTTCATTTGGGTCGCCGGCGCGGCGCATTGGAAAGGTGCTCGAGCGGATTTTGAACTCTTCTGTATGTGCCCACACCGTGCTGACGTCGGTCAGAAAAGGGCCTGCCATGATGCAGTTGACGCGCACCTTCGGACCATATTCCTGCGCAAACGCGATCGTGATTGCATTGAGCCCGGCTTTCGCCGCTGAGTACGGTGTAGTGGTGCGCGAGGGACGAACGGCGGCGGTCGATGATACATTTATGATTGCGCCGCCGTCGGCGTTTGCCATCCGCGAACCGAACAACGCCGACAATCTGAATGGCCCCTTGAGATTTACGTCCAGGACCTTGTCGAAGAGCTCTTCCGTATGCTCGGCGAGAGAAGGATACAGCGGCGACATCCCTGCGTTGTTGATTAGTACGTCGCACCGGCCCCATCGCGTGTAAACCTCGTCGGCGAGGCGGTTGCAGTCGTCCCACTTACCGACGTGGATGCCGTGCGCGGAACCGTCGGCGCCGAGCGCGCGTAGCTCCTTGACGGTGGCCTCGCACGCGTCAAGCTTGCGGCTCGCGATCGCGACGTTCGCGCCCGCCCGCGCGAAAGCTATCGCCATCGCGTGGCCCAATCCGCGGCTGCCGCCCGTAATCGCAACTACTTTTCCCTTGAAATCGTAAATTGGTGCTTTACTCACAATGACGCCAGGCCTCACATACTATCAATCTGGTCTAACTACCTTATGGTAGCAATTGCCGGCTCTGAGGTAGCCAGTCTCGGCAATACATAGTCAGTAAAAGAAAGAAAAGTCTCGTGGCTGAGTGGCGCGGTGATCATGTAGTCGAGATGAATCTCCTCGTTAAGCTGCCTTATCTGATCGACTACACTTTCCGCAGTGCCGTGGATCACCATCGAATCGACGTACCGCTGAAGCATCGTGGCGCTGTCGCCGCGCTCGCCCTGCGGATTGATATAGGTTCGGAGCATGAATTTTGAACCCTCGCGCGCGACTTCTGTCGCCTCTGCTTCGGTGCGGCCGATCGCGACCAGGCGAACGGTAGGAATGACGCGGCCCTCGAGGCTGTGGCCGTGCTGGACCAGCAGTCTGCGCCAGGTCTCCATCTTTTCCCCGATG
Organism: Binataceae bacterium (SeqCode); assembly: GCA_049795175.1. GTDB lineage: Bacteria > Desulfobacterota > Binatia > Binatales > Binataceae > JBARDN01. The sequence goes on from JBARDN010000014.1 coordinate 16,996, forward strand.
ACTGACGGGGGAGAATGGGGATCGAGCATGATGGAATATCCCTGCTGCGCAGCCCATTCGATGGCCGGCGGAGAATAGGCGGCAACCCACATCGGAGGATGCGGCTGCTGCAACGGTTTCGGCAGCAGCTCGATATTCTCAATCGAAAAATATTTTCCATGATAAGTGACGCGCTGGTTGCGCCACGCGCTCAGCACTATTTCCACCGCCTCGCGAAATCGCGGATAGCTTTCTTCGGGCGTCATTCCGAAAGTGCGGAATTCTTTTGGATCGAATCCGCGGCCCGCGCCCCAATAGACCCGGCCGCCCGACAGTATATCGAGCAGTGCAACCTCTTCTGCGAGGCGCAGCGGATGGTAGAAGGCGGCGAGAGTGACTCCGGTCGCGATGTGCAAGGTTTTGGTGCGCGCCGCCGCATACGCGCCCATCACCGGGATTGAGGGACAGACGCTATAGTCATTGAAGTGATGTTCCGTGATCCAGACGGCGTCATAGCCGCCGCGATCCATGATCTCGATTCGCTGGAGCGCCCGTTCGTACACGGTCGGCATCGAGATCCGCCGATCAGGCCAACTGAAGAACTGTAGAACGCCAAACTTCATGATTGCACCCGAGGCGAGTTGCGCTTGCGTCAGCGATTCAGTCGGCGCCGGCCAGAATCACCCGCTTTTGTTTTTCGGTGAAAGCCTGCAAACGTTGCATGTAATCGAACCGGACGTAATCGCGCCCGGCCGCCGACATCTTGTCGAACCAGTCGTCCTCGCCCAGCATTTCGCCGAGCCGCGGCGAATTCCGATGCAGCATCTGCACATCGGTCCTTTTGGGTTCGAGGCTGCGCAAAATTCCGCGATTGAAATGCGCGTGCAGCGTCACGCGATCGCCCGATTCAGTTCGGTCGCCCTGCCGGTGCCATACGCCATGCGTGAAGAACACGACCGAGCCCTTGGGCATCTCGATCGGCACCGCGCCTTCGCTGTGCTCACCGGGCCGCGGAGGACGGCGCAGCTTGTGACTACAGGGCACGAGCCAGGTGGGACCGGACTCGACGCGCCAATCCTCGAGACCCCAGACGCCGACACCAGTCAGAGAGAATTCGGGATAAGGCTCAGGCACATGGGCGTAGTCGGTATGCATCGGAATGACGCCCGGGCCGGGACCCTTTTTGATACTGCTGAACGAAGCGATTACGGCGCCGCGGCCGAGCGAGGCGTCGATGAGCGTCATCAGGAGCGGATTCTGAATGAGCTGCTCGAACTCGCGACCATGATAGAGCATCCAGTTCATCGAGAAAGTCTGATGCGGCAACAACGCGCGCAAAGTCGCGGCGCGGACTTCATCCGCGAATTTAGGTGAGATCGCGCGCTCGAGGACGGTATAGCCCTTCTCCTCCATTTCGCGGATTTTGCCGGTGAGGCCCTGGCGCGCGGCGCGATGCGCGAGATCCGGATTCTCGACCGTGCGGCGACCCAGGTGGTCGTGCATGATCGCGATGATCTCGCTCGCCTGCGCGTCGAGCATGCCTTTGACGCTGAGCGCACCTTTCCCGAACATCGTTGCGACCTCGCGTCCCATCGACGCCATCGCACCGGGAGCCAGCACGCCCACGAATTGCGCGGCAGTCAGCGCGGCTTGATAGTCGCCTGTGACGGTCAGATTGGCTGCTTCATTGAAGTCGCGGGAGACGCAGACGCTGGCGCCGTCGTAGCGCATACTCCAAGCTGCTACATTCTCGGCGAATTTCAGATGCGGCGGCGCGTCGGTGAAGCGTTCGCTCACCGAAAAAGGTCGTCCTGCGAGCTGGTCTTTGCGGTTGTTGCATTCGCGCTCGAGGAATTTTTTCGCCTCGTCAAGCCATGCTTCAGACAGAAACTCAAATCGATGCGGCAGCGTGATCATGGTCTCCTCTCGTCTCGTCGCGTCATCCTGGGCGACGTATAGCACAGACCGAAGATCGACGGTTACATTCCGGACGGCGACCGAATGTTCCACTCTATCGGCATGGCATGCGTTCAGGGACGATACATTGACTCAGAGATTGGGTGGAACCGTAGCTGTCAGCAATGCTCCTCCGGTCAACCGCGAGCGCAGTGGTAGATTCTTTCAGGACGCTTTTCCTGCAGTTTTTATTGAGGAGAGAGATCATGATGATGACGCAGCTCTTAGAACTTCCGGCGATAAAAGGTCGAGTTACCTCAAGTCGCCCGAAGAAACCGCCGCTATTTCCGCTTCCAGCCAGGGCCGGCACGCTGCGATTTCTTCGGCGTCGGGTTTTTTGTGAATCCTGAACTTCCCGCGCTGCGTCGAATTTAAATGCTCCACGGTATTGATGATGTAAACTCGCTTGCGTTCTAGCCCCGCCTGCGCCAGCGCCCGGTCGAGTAATTTTCCGGCAGGAACAACGAACGGATGGCGCTTCAGGTCCTCGCGATTGCCGGGTTGTTCGCCAATCAACATCACTTCAGCGCCGGACGCGCCTTCTCCGAAAACTGCCTGAGTTGCACGCCGCCATATATCGCACCCTTTGCATGACTGAACCGCGTTACTCAGCTCTTTGAGTGACGCGTCCGGTTCGATCAGTTCGTCAGGCGACCGCTTGATAGCTTTCCTGCGAGGCATCTTCTCAAAGTCACGGCGACGGAACTATATTCTGATTGACGCGAAAGAAGTTGCCGGGATCAAACTTGCGCTTGATCTGCGATAGGCGCTCGTACTTGTCTCCATAGGCAGCGCGAGTTCGGGCTTCGCCCTCGTTTTCAAGATCGTTCACGTACACCGCGCCGGTCGACAGCGGATCCATCGCGCGATAGAACTCCTCGACCCATTCGCACGATTTCTCACGCTCTCCGGCCTTCTGCCAATAACTGTGAATCCAGTACTCGAACCCCGTGCGCCGAAAACCGAAAGCGTTGTCGTGCGGCTTGGCGCTCCACGGCCCGTGCCAGTACATCATCGTGATCCCGCTGGCTTCGTGCGGCGCGTTCGAGGCGTGTTCAACTATCGTTTCGATCACATCGTCGGTGAGTCTTTTGAAATGCCCGCCCCTTCGATGGCTTGAGTGCTCGCCCTCCGGCACGTCGTAGCCGCCCCGCTGTTCATCGAGATAAGCCTTGGGCGCTATCGTATCCTTGAATGGTTTCAGATACGTGCGCAGCGGGCGCAGCATTCGCTCCCCTTTCTTTTTCTCGCCGGTCCAGACCACTTTGATATCGAGCATCCGTTCGCCCGGATGCGGCAACACCGCTGCGATCAAAAACAAGTCGGATGTGATTGTCGGCGCAAAGCTGTCAAGATAGTTCAGGATTTTTCGCGCCTGCCGAATCGGATAGCTGAGACTGCCCGACAGTACCGATTCGATCGGATGAAGCTGGAATTCGAGCGAAGTGGCGACGCTGAAATTCGCACCCGCTCCGCGCATCGCCCAGAACAAATCGCGATTTTCAACTGTATCGGCGGTCAGTACCTCGCTGTCTGCGGTGACAACTTCAAGACTGACTATACTGTCGCATCCGTAGCCGAACTTCGGAGTCAGCGAACTCTCGCCTCCGCCGAGTGAGTATCCTGCCACGCCGACCGTTGGGCACGATCCGAGCGGCACCGCCATCCTAAACGACTGCGTAAGGCAATCCAGCTCGCCAGCCACAATTCCGGGCTCGATATGAATCTTCTCGCGCGATGGATCGATCTGAACGCGCTTCATCGGCGACAAATCGATAACCAATCCGCCGTCGCACACTCCATGACCGGCAAAACTGTGCCCGCCCGCTCGCACCGCGGTGAGCAATCCTCTATCACGCGCGAATCCAATAGCCAGTTGGACGTCTTTGCGGTTTGTGCATCTTGCGATAATCGCGGGATGCGCATTGACCGCGCGATTGTTCACTCGGCGCAATTTCACGTAGAGTCGGTCGTCCGGTAGAACGACTTCGCCGGTAAACGACTTCGCAAATTTAGCGATGCCGGAAATACTCACTTGATATGTGCCCGGCGCCGCGCAGCGTCTCGCCTAGCTTGTCTTGCGCTCCCAGAGCTGCAGCTTCCGGATTCACCAGCGTCATGTGGCAGTGCTGTTGCAGCGTGCGGAACGGACACTTCGGCGCGTAGCTGGATGTATTGGTGAAATTCGGGCCACCCAACGGTTTTGAGCTGAGTATCCAGGTACGAAAAGTTGCAGCCCTGGGGCAGAGGGTCGTTGCTGAAGTGATTCAGGGCACGACGTTGTTGGTGCAGAAGACCACCTGTCGCCTCGAGCGGCCTGGTGCGTCTCACCGCCGTTTCCCCAGGGATAACTTGAGGCCGTTCGATGTGACCTTGTTGCCGTTTGTCCGAGGCTTTTTTCGCCACCTTGGCTCTCACTTTTTTTTGCGAAATTTTGCGTGCAGATTCCCGGAAAACAACAGGGCGCGCCTCGCCGGGCGCTGGATGCGACTTCTTGTGTGCAATGAATCTGCCACAGCGAAGCTACTACGATCGGATGCGCGGATGCTGGACTATCCGGCATTTCCGGATAGCCCGCTGCGCTCTGGAATCAGAGGTGTGTAAAAAGGTGTGGCCGAAGGACGGCCGTGATAATGCTCCAAGTCCTTGCATAGCACTCGTTTGTAGGCTCAGATCCGATACACTTCCTCAACTATTTCGACCTTCGAGAGTTGCCGTATGCGTTCAGTTGTTCCCTCCAAAGCAGAGAACAAGAAGTCGGGAAAACCCAAATCGACCGTTCAGCCGGCGCGCCAGGCGCCCGAGCGTCTCGAAAAGGCTCTCACCGGCATCACGGGTTTCGACGAAATAACCTTTGGCGGTCTGCCGCGCGGACGCGCGACCCTCATTTGCGGCAGCCCGGGAAGCGGCAAGACGATGCTCGGCATGGAGTTTCTGGTCAACGGCGCTCGGATGTATGGCGAGCCGGGCGTTTTCGTCGCCTTCGAAGAGACCAAGAACGAGTTGACCGTAAACAGCGCGGCGCTTGATTTCGATCTCGACCAGCTCGTGCGCGACGGCATGCTCGCGATCGACCATGTGCACATCGATCCGAATGAAATCGCCGAGACCGGCGAATACGACCTCGAAGGCCTGTTTATCCGGCTCAAGTACGCGATCGAGTCGATCGGCGCTAAACGCGTGGTGCTCGATACGATCGAGACGCTGTTCTCCGGATTCTCGAACACCGCGCTGCTGCGCGCCGAGATTCGCCGCCTGTTCCAATTCCTGAAATCATTCGGGGTAACCGCGATGGTCACGGGCGAGCGCGGCGAAAACTCGCTCACCCGCTTCGGCCTCGAGGAATACGTGGCGGATTGCGTGATCCTGCTCGACCATCGCGTCACCGACCAAATCACCACCCGCCGCATTCGGATCGTGAAATATCGCGGCAGCCGCCATGGGACCAACGAGTATCCGTTTATTATCGACGAACAGGGATTTTCGGTCTTTCCGGTCACCTCGATGGGACTGCGGCACAAAATCTCGAACGAGGTTGTATCGACCGGCGTTCCGGATCTCGACGCGATGCTCGGTGCTGGTGGCTACTATCGCGGCACCAGCGTGCTGATGTCAGGAACGGCGGGCATGGGAAAAACCAGCTTCGCCGCGTCCTTGGCGCGCTCGGTATGCGGGCGTGGCGAGCGCGCACTCTATTTTGCCTTCGAGGAATCAGCGGATCAGATTGTTCGCAACATGAGATCGGTCGGCATCGACCTGCTCCCTCATCTCGAAAGCGGGTTCCTGCGTATCGTGGCTCAACGTCCATTTCTGTATGGCCTCGAGATGCATCTGGTTTCGATGCATAAAGAGATCAACCAGTTTCGGCCGAGCGTGGTTATCGTCGATCCGATTTCCAACCTGATCGCAGCCGGAAATCCGCGCGAAGTGACCGCGATGCTCACGCTGCTGATCGACTTTCTGAAGACCGCAGGTATCACCGCTTTTTTCACCGTCCTGACCGAGAACGGCGGCCATCCCGAAACGACCGAGCTCGGAATTTCCTCGCTCATCGACACCTGGATGCTGGCGAGCGATATCGAGCTTTCCGGCGAGCGCAACCGGGGGCTTTATCTCCTTAAATCGCGAGGAATGAATCACTCCAATCAGATTCGTGAGTTCATCCTGAGCGCTCAGGGAATCAAGCTCGTCGATGTCTATCTCGGCCCCTCTGGGATGCTCACAGGTTCGGCGCGTTTGGCGCTCGAGGAGCAGGAACGCGATGCTTCTGCGCGGTTCGTCAAAGAAAACGAACGCAAAGCGGCGCTGCTCGAACGCAAGCGCAAAGCCATGGAAGCGCAGATCGAAGCGATCCGGGCGGAATTCGAGGCCGAAGCGGCAGAAATGAAGAAAACGGCTGCTTTCGAGATCAGCCGCGAAAAAAAGCTGCTCGACAAAGATCGGCAATGGCGAAGAGGCGGATGATCAATAAACGGTTGCCTGAAACGCCCAAGAGCTAATAATGAAAGTGTCCGTATGAAACGGGTCGTTCAGATGAAAAAGAAATCCGCCGCGGCAAAGAAGCAGGTCCGCAAGGATGCTCCGGTCAAACCAGCGCTTCCAAAGAAGGTTGTACCGCAGACGATGGAGTCGTGGCAGATGAGACTCTACATCGCCGGGCAATCGACCCGATCGATCGCCGCCATCGCCAATCTGCGCCGTCTCTGCGACGACCATATGCCCGGCGGCTGCACGATCGAGGTGATCGATTTGATGCGCAATCCGGAGCGCGCCAAGGCCGACCAGATTCTCGCAATTCCTACGCTGGTCAGAAAACTTCCGGAACCGGCCCGGCGCATCATCGGCGATCTCTCGATGACGGAAAAAGTTCTTCTCAGCCTGGATCTGAATCCTGCCTGAGGAATGTCATGGCCAAAATCCATCGGCTCAAATCCCAAAGCGTCGCTCGCGCGAAGAAACCCGTAAAATCGAGGCAGTACGTCTTGCGTCTGTTCACCAGTGGGACCACTCCCCGATCCAGACGGGCAATCAAGAATCTGTGCGAGATCTGCGAAGCCAACCTGAAGGGCCGATACGTTTTGGAAGTGATCGATATCTACCAGGAACCCGGCCGCGCTACCGAATCAGATATCATTGCGGCGCCCACTCTGATCAAGGAACAGCCACTCCCGATCCGGCGGATGATCGGCGATCTGTCCGACCGGCCCAAGGTGCTCCTGAATCTCGCAATTGGGGGGGGCGCGAAGTGAAGGTCAATCAGAAACCCTCCGTGCGCCTCGAGCTCGATGAGTTGCGCCGGCGACTTCAGGAAGCCGAAGAAACGCTCGACGCGATCCGCAGCGGTGAAGTCGATGCGCTGGTCGTATCCGGTCCCGCCGGGGAAAAGGTTTTCACCCTGGAAGGCGCCGAACATCCGTACCGCGTCCTGGTCGAGAGCATGCATGAGGGCGCCATCTCGCTCTCCAACCACGGAATCATTCTGTACTGCAATTCAGCCTTTGCGCGCATGATCAATGTCGCGCTCGATCAGATTATGGGGCGCGACTTCTGCGAGTTCGTACGCGCCGAAGATCGCGAGCCGCTCAGAAGACTCATCCGGCAAGCAACCCGCGAGCCGGCGCGAGCTGAAATGGCGCTGCTGGCGACTTCGGGTACCACCCTTCCAACTCAGGTTTCGCTCAACCCGGTCAATCTGGAAGAAGGTCCATCGATCGGCGCGATCGTGACCGACCTGAGCGAGCGCAAACGCAACGAGCAGGCCGAGGCTGCCGTGCGAATGCGCGACGAATTCCTCGCGATTGCCTCGCACGAACTGCGCACCCCCCTGAGCACGCTGGTTCTTCGTTTGGGTTTGCTCGAACGCCACGCTACGAAGGGAGATATTGCGCAGGTGCAACCGAGCGTGCGCCGCGCGCAGGACCAGGCGGAAAGGATCGGCCGCCTGGTGGACCGTCTGCTCGATGTGTCCCAATTGGCGAGCGGAAGTCTGAAACTCGACCTGACGCCATGCGACTTGGGCGATATCGTAAAGGGCGTCGCAGAGCGGCTCTCTGAACAGGCATCGAACGCCGGCAGCGAGCTTCGGCTTTGCGTCGATAACGCAATCATCGCGGAAGCGGACAAGTTCCGCCTCGACGAAGCGCTAAGCAACGTCGTCTCCAATGCGATCAAATACGGCGCCGGCCGTCCGGTCGATGTACTGCTTGAGAGCAAAGAAGCGACGGCAGTCCTGGTGGTGCAGGACCGTGGCATCGGTATCCCTCCGGAAGATCTATCGCGAATTTTTGGACGCTTTGAGCGGACTGCCGTCAGCCGCAACTACGGCGGCCTCGGTTTAGGCCTGTACATCGCCAACCAGGTTATCGAGCAGCACGGCGGATCGATAAGGGCGGAGAACCGCACCGGCGGAGGGACGCGTTTCGTTATCGAGTTGCCGCGGGTCGCGGCGTCGAACGCCATGCAAAAGAACTAGGGTTCATGTCCGAGGGTCGCAAATCTCCATCTCGCAGCACCAATCTCAAGGAGAACCGTGAGGTGGGCGCACCCGCCAAGATCCTCGTCATCGAAGACGACCCAGATTTGGCCTCAGCCGTGTGCGATCTTCTTAAGATCTCCGGCTATCGTGCTGCACACGCTGTCGATGGCGTCGATGCGCTAGAGATGCTGGCCGGGGCCGATTTGCCCGACCTGATTCTGCTTGATCTGATGCTGCCGCGATTGGACGGATGGGGATTTCGCGAGTTGCAACTCGCGGACAAACGGCTGAGCGGTATTCCGGTCGTCGTACTGTCCGCCGTGGGCGAGATCGTCAGACCAATCAAAGCGGACCATCTTTTGCGCAAGCCGGTCGCCCCCGACACCCTGCTCGCCTCGGTCGAGCGATTTCGCCGCCGGCCGCTCATTTGAGCCTGTTTCAGCGCTGGATCGCCCTCAATCGCGGCATGCATGACAAAAATTTGCTAGCAGCAGCCGACACAGGTGATGGATACTGGAAGGCACCAACTTTAGATTAAACGAACGTTGGCGTTCCGACTCGGATGACCGATGCCACGTTCAACCGATTTCCATAGGTCGATCCGGTCGAGCAGAGGTGCATGACGGTCGCCTCGACCTTGGCGTGCAGCTCATCACCAAGCCTTTCACCTATGCGGCGCTCGCTGCCAAGGTCAGAGACCTTCTCGATGCACGGATGGGATCCATGCGCATTTTGCTGGTCGAAGACGATCTCGCGATTCAGGAGGTAGTTATAGAATTTATCGAAGCGCTCGGATTCAAAACTGAGACGGCCGGCTCGGTTACTGAAGCGTTGAACAAACTCAGACTCATCAACGGAGCGGTCGATGCTGCGATTATCGACTTCGGCCTTCCCGGCCAGAAAGGTGATGTTCTCGTGGCCGAGCTGCGGGCGATATACCCGTCCCTGCCAATCGTTATCGCAAGCGGTTACGGAGACGAGATTCTGCGCGCCCGATTCAAGGACAACGATCGCATCACCTTCCTGCGCAAACCTTACAACATCGAACAACTGCAGACGGGTTTGGCTTCGTTGACAGCCGGTGCATAGCCGCGCGAGATTCGGTGAGCATTTTTTATATAACTTCTCTGATCCGCTTTGCGTAAGCGCGCCGGCAGTTCCGGGAAAATTCGCTTTCACGCCGCTTTTCTGCCTGATCCTTATTCTCCTGATGTGGCACAACAGATGCTCGATCTAGTTGTCTGTTTCTAAGTTTAATTTCCTTTATCTATATGAGAGGTCAATGATGGATGACCGAAATCGCCACATTCGCGAGCGAGCCTACGAAATCTGGGAAAGCAAAGGCCGGCCCGAGGGGCGTCAGGACGAAGATTGGTACGAGGCGGAAAGCCAGATTGGATCGAACGAACCCAAGGAAGAAGCCGGCATCGAAGCCGCGCACAAGTATGAAAGGGAAGAGAGGAAGTTTGAACAGAGCGGACAGGTCGCTCGCAAGGCCGAGGAAGCCAGACGCGCGATCGACGGTCCCGAAGCCGAGATGCTCAAGCGAGCCGAGCAGGCGGGCAAAGACCGCGCGCAAATCAAACGATAACGGTAGGCGGCACGCTTTTTATCTTGGCAGCGAGACTCCCTACTGAGACCCTCCGAGAGGCCGCGATCTCGGATGCCACTTAGTCAGGCGGCTTGGAACATCGCCTTTTCTTTGTCGATCACTGCAGGCTGATTTTGCGGTACTGAGGATTCGGCCCGAACGGAACGATGGGGTCGTGCGCACAGGCGATTCCTTTTTCGGTCAATGCAACGATAGCTTTTCGAACATCAACGCTATCGAAACGCGAACAATTTCGCGTCGGGATCTTTCCGGCGTCCGATCGCGGCCGACACGAGTTGCGCGGCGAGCATCGAGTAGGTAATTCCGTTGCCGCCGTATCCGAGCACGGCGTAGCAGCGCGGATAACCCGGGATTGGCCCGATACTGGGTAAGCCGGTCGTGCTCTGGCCGAACGAGGCGGTCCACGCGAATTGCGCATGTGGATCGATATTCGGGAGCAGCTTTGCGAGTTTGTTCTCGAGAGATTTTGTCTTCCGATGGAGTTTGGCGTCGCGCCCGGCTTCGTCCAAAAAATCTTCGTCTTCTCCTCCGCAGATGACGCGTCCGTCAATGGTGGCGCGCACGTACAGGTACGGATTGCTCGCTTCCCAGATGAAGCACTCCCTTGGCCAGAGATGCTTCGGCTGAGGCCGCGTGGCGATAACCCAGGTCGAGGAGATGCTGTGGCCGCCGGTCGGCACGATCTTCGGCAGTTCGTAACCGGTACACAAGACGATTTGCCGTGATTGGATCGTGAAACCGTCTTTCGTCACCGCGATCGGGGCGCGTTTACCGGATTGGAGATCCGCGATTTCGTGCGGCGCAAAGAGCCGTGCGCCGAAATGTTCGGCGCGTCTCAAAAATCCCGCCGCCAGGGCTCTTGGATCCGCGGCCACGTTGTCGGCGCTCACTATTGCCGCGCTGCGGGACAAGTCGAAGCGGTCACGAAGCTCGCGCCGGTTGAGATAGCGGCTCGGCAATCCGATCCGTTCGCGTGCACGAACCTCTTTGGCGAGTCCTGCCGCATCGAGCACATCGCCCGCCAGATAGACCGAGGGGCGCAAATTTATCGAGGCGTCAATCTTCTCGCGCCGGGTCAATTCGTAGAGCGCATCGAGCGCTGCTTTGGATCTCAGCCACGCGCGTTCGGCCGGCCGTACTCCGATTTCGCGCTTGAGGTGAATCAACGGCGTATCGATCTCAAACAGGAGCAGGGCTGTGCTTGCCGAGGTGGATCCCTTGAGCGGTCCGCGACGATCGATCACCGCGACCTTGTGCCCCTCGCGCGCGAGGGCGTGGGCAATCAGCGCTCCGCTAATCCCGGCGCCAACAACCAGGACGTCGGTCTTCAAGTCTCGGGTGAGCCGCTTGGCAGCAGGGATGCGGCGCGGATAGGCCAGCCACACGGGAGTGCCCGACCGCAGTTCTTTCTTGGTCGTGAGCGTCGTCACCCACGGAGCATAACACTACGCGAGCATCGCGCTGCGACAGAAAATATTACACTAGTGATTACTCCCACTATGATCTTCTTCGCAGCGAGCCTCTTTCGCGCGGATGATTGGCGTTGCGTCCATCCCTAAGCAAATCATCAACTTCGCGCGCCGACATTGGTCCATGCGACTCGTACCTTTGCCGCACCCGTTACAGGATCGAGTGCCTCGGCCTCGCCGATCGGTTCGAAACCTCCGACGCGAAGAATCTCTGCCGCCGACTCGGCTTCGAGCGCGGGCCCTCCGAGGACAAAAGCCCCGGGTCTGTAGCAGCTCAATATCAAACGGCCTCCCGGTTTGAGGTACAGATGAGACAGGCGCGTGAGCAGCGCCGCGCGACTGTCGAACGGCGTCGCATCGGAAAGCACGGTTACATAGTCAAAGCGCATTGGTGGCTCGAATGTCATGACGTTCCCACTCCAGATCCGCGACGCCCAATGCGGAAGCCGCTTGCGTGCTCTATTCGCAATCCGGTCCGACAGGTCAAGCCCATACGGTTCGATGCGATGCCCGTCCTCCGCGGCCCACGCGACCATCGTTTCCATCAGCAAGCCATTGGCGCATCCGACGTCGAGCCAGGTGCCTGCGCGATCGAAGGCTCGCGCGATCACGCGCCGCTTGCGTTCCCAGGTCACCATGTCGCCGGACGATCCCGAGCCGCCAAAGACATCGCCACGCTCATCCGCCGCGACGTAGGAGTCCTCGAGCAGAGCGCGAATCCGCTCGTAATAGCCGTCTGGATTGGAATGGTCGGGATTAGACACTGGAGCCGTGAGATGTCCGCGAAGTCCGAGCTTACGAGGTACCGCAAGCTTCGGCAATATGGCGGAAGTGGTATGCTCTACTTCTATCAGTGTTCGGCATAGTGGACGAGCCAGCCATCAGAGTCACATACTGCGGCGGATCGCGTAGCTGCTCTCTGACACGACGGGAATTTGACGCGACAATGGGATCGCGCGAGACTGGCCGCAAATGGCATCGCCACTCGATGTATTGTTCATTACGGCCGACCAGTGGCGCGGTGATTGTCTTTCCGCGCTGAAGCATCCTGTCGTCCGTACGCCGAATCTCGACGCGCTCGCGGCGGAGGGAGTGTTGTTTCGCAGACACTTCGCCAACACGGCGCCGTGCGGCCCCAGCCGCGCGTCGATACACACCGGAATGTATCTGCAAAATCATCGGTCCGGGACGAACGGCACACCGCTGGATGCGCGGCATACCAATTGGGCCAAAGAGGCGGCGGCACACGGCTACGATCCGGTATTATTTGGCTATACAGATACCAGTCTCGATCCGCGCGGGCTCGCGGCGGGTGATCCGTGGCTCAAGAGCTATGAGGGTCCGTTACCGGGCATCCGGCCGGTATGCCTGCTGCTCGGCGCTCCGAAGCCGTGGACCGATTGGCTAAAAGAGCAAGGTTTCGGGGTGCCGTCGAATATCAGCCTCGCCTATGGCTATAGAGCGGAAGGTCCGGACTACGAGGACGGCGCGGCCCATCCCAAGCCGCTCAAGTATCCGGCGGAGTATGACGACACCGCGTTCCTGATTAGTCAGATTATCGAGTATATACGCACTGCGAGCGGTCCGTTTGTCGCCCACCTGTCGCTGCTGCGGCCGCATCCTCCGTGGGTCGCACCCGAGCCCTACAACGCACTATACGATCCTGCGCTGGTGCCGGGATTCTCGCGCCGGGCTACGGCGGACGACGAAGCAGGGCAGCATCCGTGGCTCGCGTATCAACTCTCGCGCCGAATCTTTCGAGCGACTGAAAACGAGAAGCGGCTTCGGCGGCTCAAGGCTGTGTATTTTGGCCTAATGAGCCGGGTTGACGCCGAGATTGGAAAACTCGTGCTGTTCCTGAAGGACAGCGGGCGTTGGGATTCGACGCTGATCATCTTTACGTCGGATCATGGCGAGCAGATGGGCGATCACTGGCTAATGGGCAAGGGTGGATATTTCGACGGGTCATATCACATCCCGCTGATCGTGCGGGATCCGCGGCGGCAAGCCGACGCGGCTCGGGGCGCGGTGGTGTCGTCGTTTACCGAGAACGTCGATATCATGCCAACGCTATTGGACGCGATCGGCGCCGAGATTCCCATCCAATGCGACGGGAACTCGCTTGCTCCCTTTCTTGCGGGCGCGAGCGGGAATGCCAAATGGCGGGCCGAGGCGCATTGGGAGTACGACTTTCGCGATCCCGCTGACGACACCGCTGAGCGCGCGCTCGGACTGACGATGCATCAATGCACGATGAACATCATACGCGGCGAGCGATACAAATACGTACATTTCACGAAGTTGCCGCCGCTGTTCTTCGACCTCGAGACTGACCCGTGCGAGTTCGTGAATCTGGCCGAGTCCGGCGAACATCAGCGGTTGGTCCTCGAATATGCGCAGAAGATGTTGTCGTGGCGGATGAATCACGACGAGCAAACGCTAACTCACATCGCGCTCGCCGAGTCGAGTCTGGTCTCCCGCCGCGCTCCGCGCTACTGAGTGCGATAGCCTATTCGGCTCCTTCGCTTCTTGCGGTGCGAGACGCGGCCCTCCGAGGCGACGTCGCACAGCGCCTGCGTCATCGAAGGCAGTCCGGCGATTTGTGCGCCAGGTGATCGATCGGGTTTCATCTGCAGTTCGTGGCGGCTTCTGCATCATCGATCCCCTCCGAGCGCAAAGCAGCAGACTGACTACTGATTAGTTATGGACGCTCGCCGCTGCGCAAGCGTGCCTCGATCGCGTCGAAGGCGGGTTCGCAGTCGGAGACCGTGTCGATCACCTGGTGTGCGCCGGCTGTAGTCAATTGTGCACGAGCGTGCTCGATACGAGATGTTTTCTCCGTGGATGAAAGTGCGGCGAAATCTTCGGACGACAAGCCAATCAGGTTACCTGTCCGAGCGACTCCGATCGTCCATACCCCTGCGCGCAATCCTTCTTCGATATCCACGACGGTGTCGCCGATCTTCACGA
>JBARDN010000015.1:0-6340 GCA_049795175.1 Binataceae bacterium (SeqCode)
CATTCGATGATCGGCTGAGCGTTTCGCGCAGTCGTCGCTGCGTTCGCGGACCTTTGTTTCGCATCGCTGCGGGATCGTTCCGCGCAGAAGAAACGACCGATCATTACGAATGGTGCAAAGTAATGAGCAATCCTTTTCTTGAATTGAAAGATCGCGAAGCGTGGGGTCCCGGTTCCTTTGAGATGGCGTTGCCGCTGGTCGAGGCTGCGGGGATCACGGCGGGCATGCGCGTGCTCGAAGTCGGAGGAGGCTCGGGACAAATCGCCGTGACACTGGCGAAGCATTGGAACGTCACCGTCTTCACGCTCGAGCCATGGTTCGGCGGCGAACAGATTCAGGCGCGCGCGCAAGCCGCGGGCGTTTTCGATCGGGTGATCGCGCTAAAAACCCGCGCGCAGAATCTGCGCTTCGCTGACGCTACGTTCGATGCCGTCATCAGCGTCGGTTCGTTCGAAATGATCGCCGAGGATCGCGCCGCCGCGCTTGCGCAGATGGTGCGAGTCGCGAAACCGGGCGCGCGAATCGGAATCGCGGAACCGATGTGCCTGCCAGCTCCGATTCCGGAGGCCGTCCGCGACCTCGATCGCGTACGGTTCCCCGACGGCCGGGGATTTGAGCTTCACTTTCGCTCGGTAGATTGGAATGCGGAGCTCTTCGAGCAGGCCGGTCTCAGCGTGATCGAGCGCCAATATTTTCCGGAAGCCGCCAAATGGTGGCGCGAATATAGCAAGCGCGTTTCTGAAGCCGAGCGCGCGCTGATCAAAGCCGACACCGGCGGATGGGCGACCCTCGGAATGGTTGTGGGCGAAAAGCGAGGGTGAAAGAGAAACTCGCGGCGAGTCCCGCAGCGAGTTTCCTTAGTTCAGAATCGTTCGCTCCGTGCGCGGGCCCGTGGCGGGCGCTTCGGGAGCGGGCGCAGTGGCCGCATGAGCAGCGTCGCCATTGACCAGCGCGGCGGCAAGGACTTCGTCGACGGTGTCGACGAAGATCATTTGCAGCTCGCCGCGGACCTCCGCGGGAATGTCCTCGAGGTCGCGCTCGTTGCGCCGGGGCAAAATGATCGTCTTGATTCCTGCGCGGCGCGCCGCGAGCACTTTTTCCTTGACTCCGCCTACGGGCATCACCTTGCCACGCAGCGTGATTTCGCCCGTCATCGCGACCTCGGCCTTGATCGGGCGGCCGCTTAGAAGCGAGGCGAGGGCAGCCGCCAGCGTCACGCCGGCGGAAGGACCGTCCTTGGGAATCGCGCCTGCGGGAACGTGAATGTGGATATCCGACTTTTCGAAAAAGTCCGCCGGAATCCCAAGCCGCTCGGCGCGCGAGCGCACGTACGACATCGCGGCCTGCGCCGATTCCTTCATCACGTCGCCGAGCGACCCGGTCAGCATCAGGCCCTTCTGCCCCGCCATCCGGGTTGCTTCGATAAACATGATCTCGCCACCGTTAGGTGTCCATGCAAGCCCGGTTGCGACGCCGGTTTCGTTGGTGCGTTCGGCCACTTCGGAGAAGAAACGCGGCAAGCCGAGATAGCGCGTGACGTCTTCCGCCGTGACCTGCGTGGGCATCGCGCCGCCTTCGGAAGTGGCGCGTGCGATTTTGCGGCATACGCGAGCGATCTCGCGCTCGAGGTTGCGCAGCCCCGCCTCGCGCGTGTAGCTGCGGATGATCTCCGCGATCGCGCCGTCGGTGAACTCGATCTTCGAGGCGCCGAGTCCGTTTTCTTCGAGCTGCTTGCGAATCAAGTGGCGCTCGGCGATTTGCAGCTTTTCTTCCTCGGTGTACCCCGGCAGCTCGAGCACTTCCATCCGGTCCCGCAGCGCGGGCGGAATCGGATCGAGCATATTGGCCGTGGTCAGGAACAGAACCTTCGAGAGATCGAACGGCACGTCGAGATAGTGATCTGAGAACGAATTGTTCTGCTCCGGATCGAGCACTTCGAGCAGCGCCGAGGCGGGATCGCCCCGGAAATCCATCCCGAGCTTGTCGACCTCGTCAAGAATGAAGAGCGGATTGTTCGAGCCCGCGTTGCGCAACCCCTGGATGATCCTGCCGGGCAGCGAGCCGATGTAGGTGCGGCGATGGCCGCGGATCTCGGCTTCGTCGCGGATACCGCCGAGCGACAGGCGCACGAACTTGCGCCCGAGCGCGCGCGCGATCGATTTGCCGAGCGAAGTTTTACCGGTTCCCGGCGGGCCGACGAAGCACAGGATGGGGCCCTTGGTATCTTTCTTCAGCTTTCGCACCGCGAGGAATTCGAGGATGCGCTCCTTGATCTTGTCGAGGTCGTAGTGATCCTCGTCGAGCACCTTGCGCGCGTTGGCGATATCAAGGTTGTCCTCGGTCGAGACGCTCCACGGCAGGCTTACCAGCCAATCGATATAAGTGCGGACGACGGTATGCTCCGCCGACTCAGGCGGGATCATCCTTAGGCGTTCGAGCTCCTTGTCGGCGGCCTTGCGCGCCTCGGGAGGCATCTTGGCCTCCTCGATTTTCTTCTCGAGCTCGTCGATCTCGCTGGTGCGCGCATCGCCTTCACCGAGTTCTTTCTGGATCGCCTTGAGCTGCTGGCGCAGGTAGTATTCGCGCTGATTCTTGTTGAGCTCGGTCTGAACCTGCGACTGGATCTTGTGGCCGAGTTCGAGCAACTCGATTTCGCGGCTCAGAATCGCGATCAGTTTTTCCAGCCGCGCGCGCACGTCAACCGTGCCCAGCAGATCCTGCGATTCCTCGACCGCAATCTTCAGGTACGAGGCGACCATGTCGGCCAGCCGCCCCGGCTCGCGCACCTTCATCGCCTGAACCTGCAACTCGTCGGGCAGGTACGGCACCAGAGAGACGAACTTCGAGAATTGGCTCACCAGATGCGCGTGCAGCGCCTCGATTTCCTTGTCGGGTGCGGATTGATCGATCACGCGGGTCGCGCGCGCGATAAAGTACGGCTCGGCCTGAATATAGTCGGTCAGCTCGATCCGCGCGATTCCCTGCACCAGCACCCGAACGCTCTGGTCGGGGTAGCGTAACATCTTCAGGATTTGCACCGCGGTGCCATACTGGAACAATCCGTCGGCGTGAGGAGTTTCCTCTTCGGGATTTTTCTGCGCGGCGAGCGCGATTATCTTTTGTGTCTGCCCGACATCCTCGATCAGCTTGAGCGAAGAGGCGCGGGAGACCAGGAACGGATGAATCTGGTTAGGAAAGATTACGATACCGCGCAGCGGCAGTACCGCGAGAACATCGGGGATCTCGATCTTGCTCAGATCTTCCTCGATATCAAAACCTTTTTCCCCTTTGGGTTTATCCGCCATAGGACGATTGAAACCTCATTCGGAGGGGGACACCGCCGCCCGTCACTTCCACCCAATCTACATTTTACCGTAGTATATGGATGCCGGGCAGACAAGGTAATCTCCCTTTTGTTTGAAGGTAACCACGGTTTATTCCGGCGCCACTGGCGAGGTGATCTTGTCCAAATCCCGGTTCGAAAAGCTGTTCAGCCCCGACGAAGCGAACCATCTTATTCCGCGGCTCGAGATCATCATGCGCGACCTCCAGCTCATGGCGAATTTCGTCCGCACGCGCATCAATGAGCTTGCGGCCGAGAATCCCGACCTGCTCAACCATACGCTGCCCGAGATCGTCGAGCTGCATCCGGACCTCGATCAGCCGAGCACGCGGATGGCGCAGGCGGTCGAGCAGATCGAGGAGCTGGGATGCTTTCTTAAGGATATCGATCAGGGCCTGGTCGATTTTCCGTTCGACAACGGCGAAGAGGTGGTCTTCCTGTGCTGGCAGTTCGGCGAGCAGAGCGTGATCGCGTGGCATCCGGTGGAAGGCGGCTTCGAGGGACGGCGTCCGCTGCCGGGCGCGCCCAAACCGTGGCTCAACTAATCCCTGTAACTGGATCCGAAAGACTCGCGCGGCGGATTGCGTTGGCGGAATATCAATCATGATTGCACTGTTCGTTTACCTGGTAGCGATCGCATGCTGGCTTGGCGGAATTGTGTTCTTTTCGTTCTTTACGGCACCGGTCATCTTCACCCAGCTTCCGATCGCGGAAGCCGGCAAGATCGTGCACACGCTTTTCCCGCGCTACTACGCGCTGGGTTATATCGCCGGCACGATCGCACTGGCGTTGGCGATCTACTTCACCGCGGTGCGCGATTCACGGCTATGGTGGGGCTTAAGCGTCGCGACACTCGTGGTCGCGCTCGGGCTCACATTCTACGCGGGCGCCGTGGTGCGTCCGCGAGTTGACGCGATTCGCGGCGTCGCCGAGGAGCAGAACCCCGATCCTGCGCGCAAGGCGGAATTCGATCATTTGCATCATCTGTCGGTCTATCTGAACGGCGCGGTGTTGCTGCTCAATCTTGCCGCGCTCGTCGCGACGGCAGAGGCGCTTACCCGCCGTGGCTGATCCGCGCTTCAAAGCTATCGTCCTGGACCTGTTCGATACGCTGGTGACGTGGAATCCCGCGCTGTTGCCGATGGTAAATTGGCACGGACGCGAGTTCCGCAGTACCACGCCGCTGCTCTACCCGATCCTGGAAGAATCGCTTGGCGCGCATTTCGACCGCGAGGCGTTCATGGATGCGCACAGCAAAGTGTACGAGGAAATTTTCGCTACGCGCTCGCGCGACGAGGTCGAGATCTCCTGTCTCGATCGCTTTACGCGCACGCTGGTGCGAATCGGCGTCGAGCCTGCCCTCGCCGCTCTCCTTGCCGAGCGTCTGCGCCGCACGCACATGGCGCGCGTGCGCGAAGTCACCGCCGCGCCCGCGGCGCGCCTCGAGGCAGTGCGCCGGCTGCACCAGCATTACCGGCTCGGCCTGCTCTCGAACTTCGACGACGCCGCGACCGGCCACGAGATCATGCACGACACCGGAATCCGTGAGCTGTTCGACGTGGTCGTCATCTCGGCCGAGCTGGGCCTGCGCAAACCGCATCGCGAGATCTTCCGCCACACGCTCGACGCGCTCGCGCTCAAACCCGGCGAGATTCTGTTCGTCGGCGACACGCCGCACGAAGACGTGCTCGGAGCCAAGCGGATGGGAATCCACGTCGCCTGGATCAACAAGCATGGCAAGCCGTTTCCGGAAGGAATTGGAGTGCCCGAGATCGAAATCAGCGATTTGACCGAGCTGCCGGATCGTCTCGGATGCTGACGCGGCGCTGAAATCGCAATGCCGCCAAAAAATCGCAAAGCCTCTTTCGAGTCGATCGAGCGCGCGCCGTTCGCCGCGATCCTCGCGTTGCGAATCGAATCGGCTGAGGACGGCGTGGTGGTCGCACGGATGCCGTTTCAGCCCGCGATTCTGAACCCTGGCGGCTCGTCGGCGCCGATCCATGGCGGAGCGATCGCCACGCTTGCGGATTTCGCGGCGTGCGCAGCGGCGTGGACTCTCGAGCAGACGGTGCGCAGCGCGACTGTCGCGATGTCGATAAACTTCACCGGTCCCGCAATCCAGAGCGATCTGATCGCGCGCGCGACGGTCAAACGCGCCGGCAAACGGATCGCTAGTATCGCGGTCGAAATTCGCGACCGCGCCGACGCGCTGATCGCCGACGCGCTGGTAACCTACAAGATCAGTTAGAGTGCCATGCCCGCTTCGACAATTATTGAAAAAATCCGCCGCGCGGGCGCACCGTACGGACTCAACCTCGTCGCCGCGGCTGCGGTCGAGCGCTATGACGCCGCAGTCACGGAACCATATCGCACACATGCCATCGCACCGGATGCGCGCACGATCATCGTGGTCGGCAACGGCGGCGGCGAATTGTGGGCCGCACTAAAGCGCCACGCCGACGCCAATCCCGGATGGTGGCAGCGCGCCAATCCGCTCGACGACTTCACGCGTGAGATTGTCGAGCGCGAAATCGCACCCGCCGCCCGCGCCGCCGGAGCAAACGTGCACGTCATCTATCCATTCATGAATAACGCCGCGACGCTCAATTTTATCGAGCTCGGAAAAGCCGCGGGTCTCGCCGGACCGAGCATCCTGGGCGTCGTCGTGCATCCGATATACGGACCATGGATCGCTTTTCGCGCCGCGATCCTGATCGATCAGGCGATCGACTCGCCAGGCTCGGCCGTCGCGTTCGATCCGTGCCCTTCATGCACCGTGCGCAGTTGTATCCCGGCCTGCCCGGTCGGCGCGGTAGCGTTTCCGGCAGGATGGGACATCCCCGCGTGCCTGACCCATCGCGTCGAGGACGAACCCGATTGCGCGCCACGATGCCACGCGCGCGCCGGATGCGTGCTCGGCCCCGAGCATCGCTATCCCGACGACGAACTCGCCTACCACCAAATGCGCGCCCTGCGCGCAATGCGCCCATGGTACGA
>JBARDN010000016.1:0-5064 GCA_049795175.1 Binataceae bacterium (SeqCode)
GGCTGAACGATGTTATCACGAAGCTGGGGCGGATGGGTTTTGGGTCGCGGACAGCAGTCTCACGGATGACAATGGTTCCTCGACGCTCAAAAAGCGTTTCGGCGCCCTTATAGACCTTCATCAGGAACTTAACGATCGCATTTCGTCCAAAATCAGGATCGCCGGTCCCTATTGGGGGCTTAACTTGGTCTTATGGGCGAAGGGCTTGGTCGATCACCCTGCTATCGGCATCGGCTCGGGATACCAATACTTTTTGGCCGGGAGTCCCGCCCGTCAGCCAAAAGTGAGGCTGGCACTGCCTTCGCTAAGGCGACGCGTTGGCATTGGGCCCCAATTCAAGGTCTGGCTCGACACAGCGATCTCGAGGCTTGCCACTTCGCATCCGACGCGCGCAGAATTCACTGAGATCAAGAGACAGTATACAGCGCTGAACGCCCCTGATGCGGCGAGAGAACAGATCGCAAGGTTTTACAAACAATGGATTGATCTCATCGCGATCACCCCCAAAGCTGGCCGATCGATGGCGCTTTTCCAGGACCTATCCGCAGCTTACGCTCTGGGAAAGTCGCTTCCAGAGATCACTGATGAAGGAACGGCGCGCAGACTTGAAGCGGTAGCAGAACCATTGATGCTCAGTTGCCTTTAAGACGGGTGCCCCAGAATTTCTCGACGCAGTAAAGTTGAATTGCCTTGTCCGTCCGGTTTCCGGTCTTTTGCGCCGGCCGCAAAACCTCGCAGCGGCGGCGCGCGACGCCCAACAAGCCTACACCCACATCGAAGAACTTCGACCAACGGGTCGAGGTCGCCATGACTCGCCGTGCAACGTCGGCCGGCAACGCCACATACGACTCGTCCGCGAATCCGAGATTGTTCACCGCTTGACGCATTGCTTCGTCCACCCGCGAGAGCTTTAGTTCAACAGCGACCAAGCGGTCTTGTAGAGGCATCCAGCCGTTAACCTTCTGTAAGCGCCGGTGCGCAGACGAAGTAACATATCGGTCAGCGATCAGGCGAGATGTTTCCCTGCAGACGACTTCTTCGGAAATAAATGGCGCATAGCTCTGAATCAGGTTGTCGAGAGTGATTGATCGTTTCGTCTCGACATCGGGAATTTGAAGCAGCAAAAGTGCACGGGTGACGGAACTAATCGCCCGGATTTGTTTTTGTTGGAGGCGGCGGGTTACTTTTTCTGGATTGAAGCGCAGTCCGACGAAATCGCAAATACCCCAAGGTGTCACAAACTCCGGCTTGGCCGTCATGCCATTGGCCTTCATCCAGCTAGCCACGAACCCAGTCATTTCAGACTCTCTTTGAAACATTCGTCTGCGTCGGCTGTTTCCGGCTGGCCCAGCACCACTCCCTGACTCGCGATTATCATACCAACCGAAGCACTCAACCTCTAGTCTATTGTGAGACTTCCACAGGCAGATACCCGCACGGTTGCCCTTCGGTTTGGACGGCAGCTGAAGACCTACCGCCGCACCCGTCTAGTGTGCCGATCAAAGCGCGCGAGCGCTTCGCGCCGTAGGCGGGACAGCGGCTATCTCTCGTACGCCGCGAGCTGCTCCTGCCATTTGCTGCCGAACGCCATTATCAGCACCTGCTGATTGATCGCTTCGTCGCCTTCGAGACTGCGCATCTCGCCGCCGCCGGTATGCGCGATCACGGCGAACGCGGAGCGTGCCTGCTGATAGAACGCCGGCATCGGGGCGGTAGCGGTCGTGGGATCACGATGCACGCGGATGTTGAGCTCGTGCTCGAAGCGCTGATGCTCTTGCGCGGTCGGATCGACGACGCTGACGGTGCCATTTTCGGCGCGGAATTTGCGCTCGAGTTCGAGTAGCGCCGCGAATTTATCCTGCTTCGGCGGCGCGTCGCCGGCCAGCACGATCACCTTGCGCGCGTATGGCTTCCAGTCCATCCGATCGACCGCGGCCTGCATCGCGCCGTAGGTATTTTCCTGCCACTCGCCGCCGCCCTTGGTCTGGATCGCGGACAGAAAAGCGTCGAGCTTCGCGGGCGATAGCGTCAGCGGCTGAACGTCGAGCGGCTCGCCCGGGCCTCCGTACACGACGATTCCGACCCGCGCGGTAGGAACCAGGCGCTGAATTGCGCGCACCAACTCCTTCATCCGCGCCTTCACGTCCGCCATCACCAGCCGCATCGAGTCGGTCCCGTCGATCACCAGCACGACGTCCAGGCCATTGCGGCGAAGATTGCCGATAAACCCGCCCCACGCTCCCGGACCAAATCCGGGGCCGTGTCCGGTGCCCACTCCCTCGTCACCACGATTGAGTCCGATCCCGCCGGCTTCAGAACGCACGTAGTCGGTCGCGAGCGCGACCGCCTGCGCCGTATCGTCGGTCTGCGGCAATTCGGATTTCTGTGGCGCGACCTCTGGCATCGGCACTTCGGGCAGGTCGAGTTTCTGCATCTCGTCGCCACCGCCTCCGCCGCCGCCCGCTTCGAGATTGACGAGAATCAAATCGCGGCCGCGGCTTTCGTGGACCGTGATGATCAGGAACAGCAGCGCGCCGACATGAATCGCGACTGAAAGCGGAAACGGTCCGCCGACAAAGCGGATCGCGCGGGCGACCACACCCGCTTTTGCAACCTCGCGGCGCCTGAGCCGCCGGATCGCGATCGCGACGACGATTATCGACAGGCAAAGCGCTAGCAATGCGAACAGGTACGGGTTCATCGCGGCACCTCCCGATCAAGTCCGGGGGCATCCATACGGACGCTCCTGATGATCAGATCGCGCGCGGACCGTTTCCTTGCAGAATTTCTTTGCGCGCCCGACGCGCCGCCAACGAATCCACGCGCTAGGGAGTGCTACTCGCGGAACTAATTCCTCTGCCGAATGCGGAGACCTGGTTCTGCCACTGCTCGCCGAACGCGAGAATCAGTACCTGTTGGTTGATGTGCGAGTCGCGCGTGAGCGAGCGCATCGCGCCGCCACCGGCGTTGGCCAGCACTTTGTAGGCGGCACGAGTCTGCTTGTAGAACTCGGGCAGCGGCGAGATTTTCGGCGGCTCCTCGCGATGCACCTTCAGCCAGAACTCGCGCTCGAAGCGTTCGTGCTCTTCCGCCGCCACATCGACGGTGTTGAAGGTCCCGTTCTCGCCCTTGAACTTGCGAATCATCGCGACCAGCGGCGCGAAGTCCTCTTTGCGCGGCGGCGAGTCACCGACCAGCACCACGACCTTCTTCGCATACGGCTTCCAGTCCATCTTGCTGATCGCGGTCTCGCACGCGCCGTAGGTGTCTTCTTCCCACTCGCCGCCACCCTTGGCGGTAATGCGGTTTAAGAAGTCAGTCAGCTTCTGCGGCGACAGCGTAAGCGGCTGAATCTCCATCTTCTCGCCCTTGCCGCCGAACACGATGATGCCGACGCGAGCGATCGGAACCAGCCGATGAATCGCCTGGATGAGCTGACCCATCTTGGCTTTCACGTCGTTGATGATCAGGCTCATCGAGCCGGTACCGTCGACTACCAGCACTACGTCCAAGCCCTTGCGGCGCAACTCTCCGATGAACCCGCCGAAGCCCGAGCCGATACCGTGGCCGTAGCCTGAACCCATCCCACCGCCGCGGCCGATTCCGATTCCGCCGCCGCCGGCCGCGCGCACGTAGTCGTTGGCCATGCCGACGGCCTGCGACGTGTCGACAGCCTGCGGCGTCTCCATTTGCTGCGGCGCGGTGTCAGGCATCGGCACTTCAGGCATCTCGAGATCCTGCGTCTCGTTGCCGCCGGCTCCGCCGCCACCGGCTTCGAGGCTCACCATGATGAACTCACGCCCGCGCTGTTCGTGGACCGTGATGATCAGCAGCATGATGAGCACCAGGTGAATCGCGACCGAAAGCGGAAACGGGCCGAGGATGAATCGGAAACCGCGGCGAAGAGTAGCGACAATTCCTTCGTCCTCGCCGTGGGGCGAGAGCTCGGAGTCGTCATCAGAATCGCCGAGCCGGCTCGCCGCTATATCAGTACCGTGACTTTTTGCAGGCGCTTCCAGAGCGCCCGAGCGGGCCAGAGCCGCAAGATTGCGTTGGCACAATGAGCATCGCGCCGCGTGAGCCTCCCATCGCGAATATTCGTCGGCGTCCAGCAAGCGAGTAGCGAATGCGGCGAGCACGTCGGCGTCGGGGCAATCGCGTCCGGAAGTATCGAGCCCATCGGCGAGGCGGCGCGCTGTGAGCACATCGAAGGGGTCATTGCTGACTTCGCTGTTTTCGCCGTCTTCGCCGTTTATCCGATTAGCCATTACTTTGCCTGCGAAAGCGACCGGCCGAGATCGAACGGCCAATCGTCGGTTCCAAATTCAAAGCAGCGGGTGATTTGATCGTCGCTCAGATGATGCTCGCGCTTGAGCTCGCGCGCGACCCTTTGGCGAATCGCGAGCCGGATGCGCGCCAGGTTGCGCGACACCGACGACTCATGTTCGCCAAGCAGGACACCGGTCTCCGCGAGCGTGAGACCCTGCACATAGTAATAGGAGAGACGGAGACGATCGCGTGCGTCGAGCTCGGCCAGCGCGGCGTCGAGCGCTTGCGCGAGCATCGGAATGAAGCGCGCGCGGTCCGGATCGGCAGGCGCGGCGTGGACGCGATCACCGCTCTCGACGGGCTCGGCGGCGGCCGCAGCGGCAGCGTTCGTATGGTAACGCTCGCGCAGCCAATCGGCCTCGCGGCGGACGATCACCACGCGCAACCACGCGGCCAACGCGCTGCGGCCATGGTAGTAATCGAGCGGGGAGCGGCGCGGATTACCTACTCGCGCGACGTCGAAAAGATCGCCATACAGAGAGCTTTCGATTTCGCGCGCTCGATTCGTATCGCCCCGCGCAATCGCGCGCACGAAACTCTCGATCGCCCCGTGGTAACGCGCGTCGAATTCGCGCCAGGCCTCGGCGTTTCCCGCGCGGCATGCCATTGCGAGCGCAAGGTCCTCGACATGGAGCGAGTCGAGGAAAATTTCAATTTCGGCCGGATTCGGGATACCATCGGCAAATCGGCGCTCGATCGCGCGCTCGATCGTCTGCGCAAAATCGGCTTCGGGAA
>JBARDN010000017.1:0-12360 GCA_049795175.1 Binataceae bacterium (SeqCode)
CCGGCTGGAGGACGCAAAAGACTATGAATCCAGAGTTCAAAATTGAGATTTCTGATCTTGCGAGGCGCAACTGAGAATGCAGCGGCGGGTTTCGCGATCACCTCACTGCAGCTCGGGTGAATCGTTGCTAAGAGAACTCGACAAAGCTTTCCGACGGCGGCGACTGCGCCAACATCATTCAAGCCATCAAGCTTCGATCGGACGGTCTGCATCTTAAGGCAGAGACCGTCTTTTTCCTTCTGCGTGAACAGTCGATCCGCCATTGGGTAGAGCATGGCCTCTTCCTTGGCGTCATGATTGTGGAATAGTTCCGACGGATGAACCGGACGAACTTCGGGTTTCGACCGCGTGGCCCGGGGCAGCGGTCAATTTCTTGGCTTGCTGACCTAGCATAAATGGTATGCTGGAAAGACGCCGCCAGGAATTGCTCTCCAGCAGGCTTGACGTTTCGGCTGTTCGACCGCTCTATCGCATCCCTGCGCGACAACGACGATCCCGCCTGCCAGCGGGCATTAGATAAATACCGGCAGCCTTCCGGTTTGAAGGAGAAACCAATGGCACGTCAAGACGATATTGACGAGCTTGCGATCAACACGATCCGCACCTTATCGATAGACGGAGTTCAGAAGGCGAATTCTGGGCATCCGGGAATGCCGATGGGGGCTGCGACGATGGCCTACATCCTTTGGACTCGCCACCTCCGCCACAACCCGAAAAATCCAGCGTGGCCCGATCGCGATCGGTTTGTGCTGTCCGCCGGACACGCGAGCATACTGCTTTACAGCATGCTGTTTTTGACCGGGTACGACCTCAGCATGGACGACATCAAACAGTTCCGGCAGTGGGGAAGCCGCACACCGGGCCATCCTGAGCACGAGACCACGCGTGGCGTCGAGGTCACCACGGGCCCGCTCGGTCAGGGTGTGGCAAACGGGGTTGGATTGGCAATCGCGGAACGGTGGTTGGCCGCGACCTTCAATCGACAGGCCGATTCTGTCGTGAACCACCACACCTACGTGCTCGCGAGCGACGGCGACATGATGGAGGGAGTCGCCGCCGAGGCCGTTTCGCTCGCTGGTACTCTGCGGCTCGGCCGCCTGATCATGCTCTACGACTCGAACCTGATCACTCTGTCGGCGACCACCAATATCACATTTTCCGAGGACGTGGCGGCGCGCTTTCAGGCATACGGCTGGCATGTGCAGCAGATCGACGGGCAGGACTCCGCCGCGGTGGACGCGGCGCTATCTGCCGCAAAGGCAGTCGAAGATCGACCGTCGTTGATCGTGGGACGCACGCATATCGGATATGGCAGTCCGCACAAACAGGACACCTGGCATGCTCACGGTGAACCACTCGGCGTCGACGAAGCGCGCTTGACCAAGAATGCGCTCGGATGGCCGGAAGGTCGCTCGTTTTACGTGCCTGACGAGGCGTTGAGCGAGTTTCGAAAAGCTGTCGAGCGTGGCGCGGAGCTGGAGGCCACGTGGAATCAGCGATTGAACGACTACCGTGGCGCCCATCCGGACTTGGCAAAAAAGCTTACCCAGGCGCTCGCCGGCGAGCTTCCCCAGGGCTGGGAAGAAAATCTCCCGAGCTTCACGCCCGCTGACGCAGAGATGGCGACCCGCGACGCCGGGGGCAAGGTGATCAATGCGCTCGCCGGTGTGGTACCGAACCTGGTCGGCGGGTCGGGAGATCTCGATCCTTCGACACGCACCGCGATGACCGGATGCGGTGACTTCGAGTGTCCTGCTGTCGATGAGTCCGGCAAGGTGCCGCCCACGCAGGGAACGGCGGGTGGAATTTGGGCATACGCGGGCCGGAACATTCACTTTGGCCTGCGCGAGCACGCGATGGCTGCGATCGTCACCGGCTTGGCGCTCCACGGCGGGATCTTGCCGTTTTGCGCCACTTTCCTTTCTTTTTCTGACTATATGAGGCCGGCAATCCGGCTGGCGGCGCTCAGCAAAGCGCGAGTAATTTATGTTTGGACCCACGACAGTATCGCGCTCGGCGAGGATGGTCCGACTCATCAGCCGGTCGAACAGATAGCCAGTCTTCGTGCGATGCCGAACATGATGATCATACGGCCGAGCGATGCCACCGAGACCGTTGAGGCGTGGCGCGTCGCACTGCTGCATACCGACGGACCGGTGGGCCTGGTGCTCACGCGCCAAAAGTTGCCAGTGCTGGACCGTACCGCGCTAGCTCCCGCTTTCGGCCTGGAGCGCGGCGCATACATCCTTACAGAGGCGGGTAAATCTCCGTCCGACCCCGAGGTGATTCTGATCGCCACCGGCTCTGAGGTTTCACTTGCGCTCGATGCTCACGAGCGGCTCATCAAAGAAGGAATCCGCAGCCGCGTCGTCTCGATGCCCTGCTGGGAGCTGTTCGACGCCCAGCCGCGGCAATACCGCGATACCGTCCTGCCACCGAACATCCGTGCGCGGGTGAGTATCGAGGCGGCCTCTCCATTCGGATGGGAGCGCTACGTCGGCTCTGACGGCGCGATCATCGGGGTAAATCGTTTCGGAGCTTCCGCGCCGGGCCCAGTCGTGATGCGCGAATTTGGCTTCACGCCAGAGCATGTGGCGCAAGTGGCCAGAGAAATCTTGAACCGTCTCAAGTAATTCGTGATTCAATAGTAGAAAGGTGCGTCGATGACCCAGAATAAAGACTTGACCGGTCCTGACCTCGCGATAGGAGTTTCGCTTACAAAGCTTACCGACGACGGCATGTTGCAGGGTCACGTCGCCGGAGAGCCGGTACTCGTGGCGCGGCGCGGCGACGACTACTTTGCGATAGGCGCAATTTGTACCCACTACGGCGCTCCGCTGGCCACCGGAATCATCGTTGAGGATACGGTCAGATGCCCGTGGCATCACGCCTGTTTCAGTCTGCGCACGGGAGCGGCGCTTCGTGCACCGGCACTCTCCGCAGTGGGGTCCTGGAACACGGAGATACGCGACGGTAAGCTTTTCGTAGGCAAGAAGGCACCCGCGATGAAGCCGCCGGCGGCGTCGTCCGCGAAAAAGCCAGACCAGATCGTAATAGTAGGCGGCGGTGCGGCTGGAGAGGCAGCGGCGGAGATGTTGCGAAATGAGGGATACAACCGCGGCATCACTATAATCAGTGCGGAGGAAAACATTCCCTACGATCGTCCGGCGCTATCGAAAGACTTTTTGAATGGAAGCGCGACCGAAGAGATGGTTCCGCTTCGTTCGCTCGATTTCTACAAACAGAATGAGATCGAACTGTTACTAAAAACGCCGGTTGCGGCGATCGACCCGTACAATAAGTCGGTTCGCCTCGCTGACGGCAGACAGCGAAAATTTGATGCGCTTCTGCTCGCGACTGGCGCCGCGCCGGTGAAACTTGCGATCCCGGGCGCCGACCTGCCGCATGTTTGTTATTTGCGCACGCAGAGCGACTGCCGCGCGATCTTGGCCAAAGCGGAAAAGGCCAAACAAGTCGTCCTCATCGGCGCGAGTTTTATCGCCATGGAGGTTGCGTCTTCTCTAATTCAGCGCAAGCTCAAGGTCCACATCGTTGCGCCCGAGGCGGTGCCAATGCAGCGGGTTCTGGGACCCGAGGTAGGCGAATACCTCCACCATCTGCACGAAACCAAAGGGGCGGCATTCCATCTTGAGCAGAGCGTTGTCGCGATCGACGAACGTAAAGTGACGCTCAAGGACGGGCAGACCATAAGCGCCGACCTGGTCGTGATCGGGATCGGCGTCAAACCGCTGATCGGACTTGCCGAGCACGCCGGACTCAAGACCGATCATGGCGTGTCGGTGAATGAATACCTCGAAACGAGCAGTCCCGGTATCTTCGCCGCCGGCGATATTGCGCGATGGCCCGATCCGTTGACCGGCGAGAATATTCGCGTCGAGCATTGGGTATTAGCCGAACGCCAGGGACAAACCGCTGCACGCAATATACTGGGGGCGGGCGAATGCTTCGATGCGGTGCCGTTCTTCTGGACTACCCAGTTCGAATTTACGCTCAACTACATCGGTCACGCCGAGAAGTGGGACAAACTCGATTTGGAAGGAAGTATCGAAGATCAAGACTGCAAGCTTTCGTTTCAACGAGCTGGAAAAACCCTGGCCGTGGCGACCGTCGGACGCGATCGCGAAAGCCTCGAGAATGAAGTTGCAATGGAACGATCCAACCGACGCAACTAAACCGAGGTCACAGCGGAATGTCAGCGTATCGCCGGCGCGGGCAACGCTCAATGCGTTTTCCGCATCCGGAAACGCCTGACGAAGGAGAAACATTGGACCCGAAGGGCAGAGTTGCGCTGATAACTGGCGGCTCACGCATTGGAACGGTGGTGGCTCATGCGCTTGCTGTTCGCGGCTGCGCGCTTGCACTGACCTATCGCGGTTCGCGTGACAAAGCAGAGGCGACCGCGGCGGCAGCGAGGGCATCCGGAGTATCGGCGACGGTGCTCCGCGCTGACGCCACCGACGAGGAGCAGATTGACGCGGCAGTCCGCGAGACAGTGAAGTCGCTCGGGCGGCTCGATATTCTAATCAACATGGCGGGCGTATATGTGAAAACGCCGAATCCAAGCGCGGCCGACTGGTCGGCAGCGCTCGATACCAACGCGAAGAGCGCGTTTTTGTTTTCGACTCATGCAGCGCCGGTCATGAGGACCAGCGGCGGCGGTCGTATCGTCAATTTTGCCGATTGGCTCCCGATTAGCCGTCGTCCGCTATATAAAGGCTACGTACCCTACTATGTATCCAAGGCCGCGGTCGCGGCGCTTACCGAGAGCCTGGCGCTCGAGCTGGCTCCCGAGATCCTCGTCAATGCCATCGCGCCCGGGCCGATTCTGGCCCCCCCCGATCTCACTGCCGAGGAGAATGCCAAAGCTATCGAAGCCACGCCGCTCGGCCGATGGGGCGGCGCCGCCGAAATCGCTAAGGCGGTGCTGTTTCTTATCGAGACCGACTTTGTCACGGGAGAGTGTATCCGCGTCGATGGTGGACGGCATCTATCCTAAACCCGGCGAGTCTCGGTCTATGGCAGAGCGACGCGATAAGGCATAACTGACTGCGAATAAGACTATGCCGGCGAAAATCAATATCGGGCCCCCGCTTCTGACGATCAGTCACGGCAGCACCTTCATGGTGACCGATCTTAATGGTGAGATCAGCGCTGATAGTGAGCAGGGGCTATTCGCACAAGACACACGTTTTGTCAGTTACTATGCGATCTTCGCGAACGGAGTGAGTTGGACGAGACTCACGTCCAGCCGAGTGACTTACTATGGTGCACGAATATATTTGATCAATATGCCATTCACGACGCTGGACGGCGACGTGCCCGCGGGCACGTTGTCGCTGGTTATCAGCAGGTCGGCGTCTGAAGGCATCCACGAGGATCTCGACTTGAGTAACCACGGGCTCATGCCCGTTCGCTTGAACCTGGAGGTGGCGTTGCGAAGTGATTTCGCCGATTTGTTCGAGGTTAAATCACATCAGTTTGTTCGGCGCGGCCGCATCCAGACGAAGTGGGATTCCAAACGTCACGAGCTCCGGACCCGTTACACTCACAAAGACTTCAGGCGGACTTTCACTTATCGGATGCAGCCGCAGTCTCCCCCCGGATACGCCAATGGGCGCCTGACTTTCGAGATCGCGCTGAAGCCCGGTGCTGCGTGGCATTCGTGTTGTGAGTTTTCATTGGGTTGCGATGGTCACATATCAGCGCCTTCGCGCGCCTGTCTGTTCGCCTCACATCCGACCAAGTTTGACGCTCTGCACAAGGAATGGATGAGCGAAGCCACCAAACTGACCTCGACCAACGAGGACGTTTATCGGCTCTATCGGCAATCAGTCGAGGATATGTGCGCGCTCAGGCTCCACGATCAGGATATGGCACATGATGTCTGGGTGCCCGCGGCGGGAGTGCCATGGTTCGTAACGCTCTTCGGTCGCGACAGCCTGATTGCGAGCCTGCAAAACATGACGGTGAACCCTGATCTCGCTCGCGGAGCACTCAAAAAGCTGGCTGAGTTTCAAGCCACCAAGAGCGAGGATTACCGCGATGCGGATCCGGGCAAGATCATGCACGAGATCCGCTTTGGCGAGCTCGCGCACTTCCACAGCGTCCCCCACACACCCTACTACGGCTCGGCCGACGCGACTCCGCTCTACCTGATCCTGCTGCACGAGAACTGGAAGTGGACGGGTGATGATGGGTTAGTCCGCGAGTACCGCGACGTGGCATTGCGCTGCTTGAAATGGATCGATCGCTACGGCGACCTCGACGGCGACGGTTTCCAGGAATACCAGTCCCGATCATCGCATGGTACCGAAAACATGAGCTGGAAGGATGCCGGCGACGCGATTGTGTATCCCGACGGCTCTCAGGTTAAGGCACCTAAGGCGCTGTGTGAGCTGCAAGGGTATGTGTTCGACGCCTGGATGCGGATGGCGGAGTTGTTCGATCATCTGGGCGAGATTGCGCGCGCGAGCGAGTTGCGCCGCAAGGCCGCGAACCTTCGCCGCAAATTCGAGCAGCGATTTTGGTGCGACGACATTGGATTCTATGCCTTAGCACTCGACCCCGACAAGCATCCCGTCCGTACCATTGCATCGAATCCCGGACATTTGTTGTGGAGCGGAATAGTCACTCCAGAGCATGCTGCCCGAGTTGTTAAGCGGCTGATGCAATCTGACATGTGGAGCGGCTGGGGTATCCGTACCCTCTCCGCCGACAATCCCGCATACAACCCGTTCTCCTACCAGCGTGGTGCGGTTTGGCCACACGACAACGGGATCATCGCGCTTGGTTTCAAACGCTACGGATTTGCCGCCGAGGCCGCGCGTATCGCGCGCGATATCTCCGAGGCTGCCAGCTATTTCGTGAGCTACCAATTGCCCGAGCTCTACGCAGGAATTGAACACCAGGCGGGCACCTTTCCGGTGCAATATCCTGGCGCGAACGTTCCTCAGGCGTGGGCTGCGGGAAGCGTCTTTCATCTGTTGCGGGCGATCCTCGGACTACAGGCGGATGCACCCAATGGCCGCTTGTACGTCGATCCGGCGTTGCCGAAATGGCTCCCGCAACTGACGTTGCACGGACTGGCGGTCGGAAAGGCGAGAGTCGATCTTCGATTTTCGCTCGAGGGTGAGACCACGAATTGGGAAGCCACGGTTCAGCAGGGCACACTTCAAATAGAGAAGAAGCCTTGGGCGCCTTATTCTCCAACAAGTCCTTTCCACGAAAACGGCTCCAATCACGCCAAAGGAAACAACAGTATGGTGCAGATCAAACGCGCGTACGAGGCTCCTTCGCGCACTGACGGAACGCGTATCCTGGTCGATCGTTTGTGGCCGCGCGGCCTGAACAAGGAAAAAGTGAACGTGGCGAAGTGGATGAAAGAACTTGGACCGAGTACGGAGTTGCGCAAGTCTTTTGGCCACGATCCGGCGCACTGGAAAGAATTTCGCACGCGCTACAAGGCCGAATTGAAACGTCCGGAAGCTCGCGAGATGTTGAAAGAGATTTCCAAAACCGCTTCTCGCGGCACCGTCACGCTGGTGTATAGCGCCAAAGACGAAGAACACAACCAGGCGGTCGTCATAAGCGAAGTCTTGGGTGCGCATCGGCACGCCTGATCCTGAAAGATTCCAAAAGTATGAGGCGAGCGGCCAAGTTCCCGCTCGCGACCCAGCCGCGCTTACTGTTTTTTTTTGGCCGGTCGTGGCCGGCTGCTGATGCGAGCGGCTATGTGTTTCAGTGCGCGTCCTTTGTGAATTGCCACGTGGTCGGTTGTGTCGCTTTGGATCATGTATTGCGGCTCATCCTTCGATGCATGATGCACGTAGCCTTTGAAGCGCGTCTCGGAGGTGACTTTCTTAACGATGACTCCGCGAACCCGTCCGGCTTCTGAGTTCCATTCAACGTGATCGCCTCGCTTAAATGTTTTGGGCATGGTACTCCTCCCCTCGATTCAGAAAGACGCTCACGAGTCGCCGAATTATCGGATGCCGGTCGATTTCGCGATGACTTCGGCGAGGTCCAGGGTGACGGTCGACTCCCCCTCCGAGGAGCGCGACTTGACCGCATCTTCGATCATCGTCATGCAAAAGGGGCATGACACGACGACGGTATCGGGCTCGGCCGCCTCGAGCTGCGAAAGCCGCTTCTCATTGATACGCGTGCCTCCGACTTCTTCCTTCCAGAAGCATCCGCCACCGGCACCACAACAGTAAGTCCGGTTTTTGGACTGATCGACGTCGGTCACCTGGGCGCCGGGAATCGCGTGGAGGGCTTCGCGCGCGTCACTCCACTTGCGGTCGTGACGCGCCATGAAACACGGGTCGTGGTACGTGATGCGCTGATCGACGGCGGTATTCGGGCGAAGTCTGCCGGCGCGGATCAACTCGGCCAGGAACTCGCCCTCGTGAACCACTTCGTATTCACCGCCAAAATCACGGTATTCCTTTTTCAGATTGTGATAGCAGTGCGGGCATTGCGTTACGATCCGCTTTGGCTGGTAACGGTCGAGCGTTTCAATGTTCTGCTGGGCGACGGTTGCGTACAGGTATTCGTTGCCGAGTCTTCGCGCGGGGTCACCGTTACATCTCTCCTCTCGGCCAAGGATTGCGAACTTGACCCCGGCCTGTTTCATCAAAGCGGTAAGCGCGCGGGAAACTTTTTGATTGCGTTCGTCGTACGAACCGGCGCATCCAACCCAGTACAGCACCTCGATCTGAGACCGATCATCCAGCGCGGACATTTCTGGAATGCCGAGGCCCGCGGCCCAATCTGCGCGTTTTTCGGCCGCCAAGCCCCAGGGATTCCCCTGGTTTTCGATTCCCTTGAATGCCGCCACTGCCTCTTGCGGAAATCTGCTCTCCATCATGACTAGATGCCGGCGCATGTCGTCGATGCGTTGGATGTGCGCGATCCCGACCGGGCATCCTTCTTCGCACCATCCGCAATTCGTGCAATCCCAGATCGCCTGCTCGGTGGCGACATCCTTGATCATGTCGGGGCCGGTCCAAAAAGGCGCAGCGCCGCCTTCTTGCGCAGCCGCCTTTGTCTGAAGCAAGTAGGGCGTCTTGTCGAGCAGATGCTCGCGCTGCTCAATCACGAGGAACTTAGGATTGAGCGCCTTACCAGTCGTCGCAGTCGGGCAATTGATCGTGCATCGCCCGCATTCGAGGCACGAAGCCATATCCAGCAGCTGCTTCCACGTGAATTCCTCGATTTTGGAAACTCCGAAAGTCTCGGCCGTTTCAAAATTGAGAATCGGCTTCAGCCGGCCGCCCGGCCCGAGGTAACGAAAAAAAAGATTGATCGGCCCGAACAAGAAATGGCGCAGTTTTGAAAACGGGAAAGCAAACAGCAGCAGGTACACAATCAGCACGTGCGTCAGCCAGAGCCATCGGTGGAAGATGATTCCGGCGCCCAGAACTCCTTCGATCCATCCGACTTGCCGCCCAACGTACGCCCATTCCGTGAAACTCGGATGCGTGGCGTTGATCCGCGCGCCCTCCAGCATCAGTCCGGTCACGGCCGCCAGCGCCAGCATCAGGAGCGGATACCAATAGCCGAGAAAATTTTCGAGATTATCGAGTAACTTTTGCTGCGGAGGAGAACTAAGCAGCGAAGGCCGGCCAAATCGCGCCAGACTCGAGCGCGTCGCCCCTGGTGATACAAGGATCAAGCGCCTGGCGGCGACGACGGTAACGCCGAGTATCAGCGCCAGAAAAAACGTGTCCATCGCGGCTTTGAAGAAAAGATAGAAGTCTCCGAAGTAGAAGTAGAGATCGAACCCAACCAGACCCGCCGCGTAGCGGAGATCGCTGTTAAGGAAGACGATGCTGGTCCCGATGAACAGTCCCACAAACGCAACGTAGAACGTGTAGTGGATCCATCCCCAACTCTCTCTTACGACCGTTCCTTCGCCGACCCCCTCGGTTAAAGCGATCCACAAACGCCGGAACGATTGATCGACTCGGCTTTCCTCCGGGGTTCCCAAAGTCACTCGCCGCCACCAATAGCGCCCCCGCCAGGCAAAAGCGCACAACAGCACGAACAGCAACGCGTACATCACAACGATGAACGCGATTGGCACATTCCATAGGATCTGGCGGGTGACCTGATGGTTCATGTCCTTGCACAGGTAGCAAAAGAGACTCTTTTCCGTGAACCGCGGATACCCATGAAAATGTTTTAGTCCGAACCGATTTTCGGATGGCATCGCGAGACAGGCGTCCCGACGCGTTCAGGTTTCATTGACCACCATCGGTGCATCGTTGAAGACCCTAAAACGCGGGTCGTTCTTCTCCATCAGGCGGTGGCGCAACTCAATGAGCGGATCGCTACTCTTCAGCGACGAATCCTTAAACGCCGATCCCTGACATAAAGGCGGAATCTGGCAGGGAAAGATGCGCTTGTGCATTTGATTGAAACCGCCAGGTGCGATCAGCAGCACACCACGGCGGTCATTGATGATGACAAGCCCGCAGCGGACGCAGCCTTGCATCTGGCCGATCACGTCACTTCCGCGCGTCCTCCACGACGCGACCTTGGTGAGGTAATGACCTGTGTCATTGACCGCGCGCGACCATTGAGCGCTGGTGTCCAAATTCTCAGCATCGGGCGCATAGTTCATTTAATTATCACCTCTTCGAGAAAATTGTCGCCCATATCTAGTTAACATTAAGCCTTCCTCGCGCGACCGGCTATCATTTTTTGCTAAACCGACCCATCGAATAGATCATGACCTGCCGGACTCCTCATATGTTGGCGAGTTCGCCGAAGTATTCGTTATCTTCATTGTAACCGCCCTCGCCCTTATATAGATGCCGCACGTCATCCACGAATTCGATCGCTCTGATCCACTTCACCATCTTGAAACCGAGCTGGCTTTCGACCCGCAGTCTGAGTGGGGCACCATGCAAGGGCCCGAGCGGGAGGGAGTTCATTTCGTAAGCCAGAAGCGTCTGCGGGTGCAATGCGTCCTTGAAGTTCAGGCTATCGTAGAACTCTCCGCCCTCACCGCCCTCGCCAAATGAATAGAAGACCACGGCGTGCGCCGTCGGCTTGGGCCGCACTAGCTCGATCAAGCCGCTTAGCGGCAACCCGCTCCACTCGGCGATGCCAGACCATCCCTGAATACAATGATGGAGTGTGATCTGAGACTGCTTTTCCATCGCGATGAGATCATCGAGCGAAAGCTCAACTGGATTATCAACTAGTCCGTAGACCTTGAGGCGATACGACTTGAACGAGTTGCCGGCCAGTGCCTTCCACTCCTCGCAGGTCGGCATCTTGCCGTTGACCCAAAAAAACGGCGAAATATCGGCTCGTCTGAACTCGGCGCGGGGCGCGCCACGATCAAGCAGAAGCCGCATCACCGGCGTCACAAGTGCCTTGGCGACGTGTTGTATTCTCCTTGGATGGCGCCATGCCATGTAGTTAGCGAAAGCATTAAAAAGTAGGATCGCTCCGAGCATGGCAAAAAAGAGGTATATCCCGAGCGGAGTGAGCGCGTCAGTGCCCAGCATAATATGATTCATGTTTCTGACGAAGCCGGTTGCCGCAACCATCGCGACGTGCATGACTATAAAAGCGACAAAGGCGCACATCACCAGGAAGTGGAGCGAACGCCCGATCTGCCGATTGCCCGGCAATTTTGGATACCATGAGAATTGTGACGTGAATGCCGGCGACATCGATGGTCCACTAAGGATCGCTAACGGAGCCAAAACGAACACTACTCCAAAATAGGCTAGTTGCTGCAGGGCATTGTACTGATAGAAACCATCGGGTTCATGTGGCATGTGGAAAGTGGCGTAGTGAACAAAGACCGCCCACGCCTCCGGAATAACGTGCCACGAGTCCGGTACCAGGCGCTTCCATTGCGATGTGGCAAACAGCAAAATCACGAATGCCAGCCCATTACCTACCCAGAACAAAATACTCAGAAAATGCCAGTGCCGTGCTATTCCGACCGTATGGCGATACCCGGGTAATCCGATCCATGGCGTCAGGTAGCGAGAGTCATCCTTTGCCGTCCACACTCGATCCGTGGGAACTATGATTGGCGTGAGCCGGAGCCATTCCGAGCCCGGAGTACAGTGAACATTCCAGTACAACCGCGGATGATCGGCTAAAATCTGTAGCCCACTCCGGACCAGCAGGATTATAAAAAAGAAATTCACCCAGTGAGTCAGGCGCAGCCAGATCGGAAATCCACTCGGCCTCGCAGATACCGCTGGCGAGAATGTGATAAGGGGCGCCATTGCCGGCAACCCCCACAACATCCATTGGATATATGCTGCGAAAACGGCCGCCACAAATGGCAAAGCGAGAACGATTAAC
>JBARDN010000018.1:0-4777 GCA_049795175.1 Binataceae bacterium (SeqCode)
GGCGCTCAGCCGGGAGATACCGGCAAGCCGGGAGCGCGCGGGGTCAAGAAGCGCAAGGTGGTCAAGAAGGGCACCGTCGATTTCACGGCCGAGCGCGAGATGCGCGGACTGCGTGTGCCCAAAAAGCGGCGCGCACTGCCCGGCAAGGAACAGCGCAAGACCGAAATCACGACGCCCAAAGCCTCCAAACGCGTGGTCCGGATAACCGAAGGCGTCACCGTCGGCGATCTCGGTCGCAACATGGGCGTCAAGGCGGGCGAGCTAATCAAGAAGCTGATGGAGATGGGCCAGATGGCCACGCTCAATCAGACTCTTGATGTCGACACCGCCACGCTACTTGCCGGCGAATTCGGCTACAGCGTAGAGAACGTCGCCTTCGACGTCGAACAGGCGATTGAGGATGTCGAAGAGACCGAGCCCGGCGAAGCGCTGCCGCGGCCTCCGGTCGTCACCGTGATGGGCCACGTCGATCACGGCAAGACCTCGCTGCTCGACGCGATCCGGCATACCAGCGTAACCGCAAAAGAATTTGGCGGAATCACGCAGCATATCGGCGCGTACATGGTTACCGCCAACGGCCGCGCGATCACGTTCGTCGATACTCCCGGCCATGAGGCGTTCACCTCGATGCGCGCGCGCGGCGCCAAGGTCACCGATCTGGTCGTTCTGGTGGTTGCCGCGAACGAAGGCGTGATGCCGCAGACGATCGAGGCGATCAATCACGCCAAGGCCGCCAAGGTTCCGATAATCGTCGCGATCAACAAGATCGATCTGCCCGACGCCAACCTCGACCGCACCAAGCAGCGGCTGACCGAGCAGGGGCTCATCCCCGAAGACTACGGCGGTGAAACGATCACGGTGCCGGTTTCCGCCCGCACCGGCGAGGGAATCGAGAAGCTGCTCGAGATGATCCTCCTGCAGGCCGACGTGATGGAGCTCAAGGCCACGCGCGACCGCGCGGCGCGCGGCACCGTGGTCGAATCCGAGCTCGATCGCGGCCGCGGTCCGGTCGCAACCGTGCTGATTCAGGAAGGCACTTTGCATCAGGGCGACGCTTTCGTCTGCGGCGTCAGCTTCGGACGCGTTCGCGCGATGCTCGATCATCTGGGACAGCGCTTGACCGAGGCTGGACCTTCGACTCCGGTCGAAATTTTCGGACTCTCGAGCGTGCCGGAACCCGGCACCGCGTTCGTCGCCGTGACCGAGGAAGCCAAGGCCCGGCAGGTCGCCGAGTATCGCCGCTCCAAGCAGCGCGAAGGCGAGCTCGCCAAGACCAGCCGAATCTCGCTCGAGGATTTGAGCCAGCGGATGGCGGCCGGCGAGGTCAAGGAACTCAAGGTAATCGTGAAGGGCGACGTGCAGGGTTCGGTCGAAGCGGTCACCGACGCTCTCACCCGGATGTCCACCGGCGAGGTCAAGCTCGAGGTGATTCACAGCTCGGCCGGTGCGATCTCGGAAACCGACATCACGCTCGCGTCGGCTTCCAAAGCCGTCGTGATCGGATTCAACATCCGCCCCGAGCCCAAAGCCGCGCAGCTCGCCGAGAAAGAGGGCGTCGACGTCCGCCTCTACACCGTGATCTACGAGGCGATCAATGACATGCGCGAAGCGATGGAAGGACTACTCGCGCCGACCTACCGCGAAAAATCGCTCGGCCGCGCCGAAGTGCGCAAGACTTTTACCGTTCCCGGCGCGACGATCGCCGGCTCGATGGTGGTCGACGGCAAGATCACCCGCAGCGGACGTGCGCGCCTGGTGCGCGACGGCCGCGTGGTCTGGGAAGGCAGGATCGCCTCGCTCAAGCGCTTCAAGGATGACGCACGCGAAGTCCTGACCGGCTACGAATGCGGTATCGGGCTTGAGAATTTCAACGACGTGAAGCCGGGCGACGTGATCGAGGCCTTCGAGATGGAAGCAGTCCTGCGCAAGCTCGCTCCGGTCGCGCCTGCCGCGCGCGGACAGGCGGGGGCCGAGAAACAGCTTCAGCCCTGAGGCCGGATCGCTGGTCTTGCGCGGAGCGCGCGCGCGATTTAAGCGGCCGCGCGGGAAGCGGGGAGGGGGCGACGCTTATGGTGGTCGGAGTTTTGCGCCTCACGCTGTTTCTGCCTGAGAATCATTCGCTCAAGGGCAAGCGGCAGGTGCTGCGCGCGATCAAGGCTCGCGTGCGCAACAAGTTCAACGTCTCGATCGCCGAATCCGACGGCCACGACCTCTGGCAGCGCGCCGAACTCGGCATCTGCCAGGTCGGCAGCGACCGTCCGTTCGTGGATCACGCGCTGCGCGAGGTCGTGAACTTTATCGATTCGCTGGGACTGGCGCCGCTCGGCGAAGAACAGCTCGAAATTATCAATTGCTAGAAGCCGCGCGCTTGCGCGGCGCGACGGCTTGGAGAGACTCAAGTGAGCGAAGCACGACGGCCCGAACGGGTAGCAGAAATGATTCTGCGCGAGCTATCCGCCTTGCTGATGCGCGATCTGCGTGACCCGCGCCTGCGCGGCGTGACACTCACGCAAGTCACGATGGCCGACGACCTGCGCCATGGCCGGGTGTACTTCTCGCATCTCGAAGGTTCGGCGCGCGCCCCCGCCGCGGTCGCCGGCTTCAAGAGCGCCAGCGGATTTATCCGCCGCGAGATGGGCCGCGTACTGGGACTTCGCTACACCCCGGAGCTCGATTTCGAATTCGACCCGGGCATGGAACGCGCCGCAAGAATCGAAGTCCTGCTGAGAGAATCCCGCTCTCGCCAGTAGATCCGCCCGCAGCGGAGCACCAGGTCTTATCCCTCGCCCTGAGAGGTCGTCGATAAATGGCGATAAGCTCCGGAGGTAAGAGGCCGCCGAGACGGCGGCCCTACTGGCAATAGGCTTTTTATCAGTAGGACCGGCGTCTCGCCGGTCATTACAGATCGCGCTGAGGTAATTATCGACAGCCTCCCTTTCCGGGCGAGGGATTAGACGGCGTGCGGGCCTTGCGTTCTCTGCGCGAAAGTTCTAATTCATTTTGATGTAGCCTACTAAACGGTCGGTTTGTCTTGAACGATCGTTTAGCTCGGAACCTGTTCCGGTCGCGGAAGTACTTCGGAAAAGGCGCCCGAGTTCTCCAATGCGCCGGCGGATCACGGCAGGAATACCGTATCCTCCTGGTGCCGGGTTCCCCCCCAACCCCAGCAGGGGAGCCGGTCACGATGCGTGCGTGGCCGGCTCTCCACTCCTCCTGACGATGCGCTGGCTCTTACGCGGCATCGAGCCGTTCGCTATCCTCAATACTTCCCCTATGAACGCGGTAATTCTTCTCGATAAGCCTGCCGGAATCACCTCGGCGGAGGCGGTGCGCCGAATCAAGCGACTGGTCAAGCCCACGCGCGTGGGGCATCTCGGCACCCTCGATCCATTTGCGACCGGACTTCTGCCGATCATGATCGGCGAGGCGACCAAGCTCGCGCCGTTCCTCGAAGGCGGTGACAAGGAATATATCGGCACGATCAAGCTCGGCGCCGAAACCGATACTCTCGACCGCGACGGCCAGGTCATCCGGACCGCGCCGGTCCCCGCGCTCACACCCGAGCGAATCGGTGAAGTAGCGGCGGAGTTCATCGGCGTGATCACGCAGACGCCGCCGATTTTCTCCGCGATCAAGCGCGACGGCGTGCCGATGTACAGGCTCGCGCGCAAAAATATCGATATCGCGCCGCCGCCTCCGCGCGAGGTCGAGATAAAATCGCTCATGCTCGAAGCCTCCGGATGCGACCGAATCAAATTCGTCGCGGTATGCTCCCCCGGCACCTACATCCGCTCGCTTGCGCGCGATATCGGCGCCGCGCTCGGCACGGCGGCCTTCCTGGACGAGCTGCGCCGCACCCGTACCAGCCATTTCCAGATCGCCGACGCGCTCGCGCTGGATACCGTCGTCGCAGCGCTCGAGGCGGGTGATACCGCCGCGCTCAAGACCCTCTCTCCGCGCGACGCCGCCGGCGCGATGCTCGAAGTCGCGCTCGATACCGCCGCCGAGCGCCGATTGCGCCACGGCGATTCGAGTGTGCTCGACATGATGGCGCCGGTAGCATCCGGCTATTTCAAGGTGATTTCGGAATCCGGCGCGCTCGTCGCAATCGCCCGCGCGACCTCGCGCGCGACGGCGCTAATCGAGCGAATCTTCAACTCGTGAGAGGTGCGGATCCCCGAGCTCGACCGCTTGCCTTTACGCAACGCGCGGGCTGAGTGCATGAGCGCCTCGGGATTTCTCCCTGTGGTCGAAATGACCGATGTGGGCTTGGCGCATGAGTATCGTAGCCTCAGCCGAGCCCTCGATCGTCATTCCGAGCCATAGGCGAGGAATCCCGAGGCGTCCGTGCTCCGAGTCCACGCCTCATGCGGTGTCCTCTCATCCGAAATTCCTCGCGCGCGGCAGCCGGAGCCTGCCCTGAGCCTGCCGAAGGGCGCGGGGGAAACGACACCTCAGGTTTAAGGTTAATTCTCAAACCGACTGTCGCCGGATTGGGGGTCTGCCTTTACTCAGGCGCTCGGCTTTGTTAGTTTTCTCGGATTAACAAATGAATAAAAGGGAAAGAAAGAACTCAGAATTCCCCTCCAGGTCGCCAAGAAAAAGGAAATTATCCAGGCCAACGCCCGGTCCACCACCGACAGCGGTTCACCCGAAGTGCAGGTCGCACTCCTGTCCGCACGGATCGAGCAGCTAACCGCGCATCTCGGCACGCACGCGAAGGATCATCATTCGCGCCGGGGTCTGCTTCGGATCGTCGGCCAGCGCCGCCGATTGC
>JBARDN010000019.1:0-6526 GCA_049795175.1 Binataceae bacterium (SeqCode)
ACACGGCGGGGCTTTCCCCAAGGAAAGCCCCGCCTCTTCTTTGCGTCTTAGTGGCCGCTTGATTTTTTCTTCTTAGTGCCTTGGTGTTTTCTTCCCTCCCGC
This sequence comes from Binataceae bacterium (SeqCode), assembly GCA_049795175.1. GTDB lineage: Bacteria > Desulfobacterota > Binatia > Binatales > Binataceae > JBARDN01. The sequence continues at coordinate 103 of JBARDN010000019.1, forward strand.
CGCGCTTGACTCTCTCGCGCGTGCAGGTAGGCTCACATCTGATTCGTATCGGGAAAGCCGGTGCAACACCGGCGCTGCCCCGCAACTGTGAGGCGCTTCGCGGCCGCGCGATCGCCGAGCCAGACTACCGGTCGAATCGACGGAGCCGTTACGACCTTCGCGGGTGAGGGAGGCTTCAGGCGCCGCGCGCCGCAATCGTTTTCAAACTGGCGCGCCCGCTCCTGACGCGCATTTCATCGAGAAGGTGCGTCGGGAGCATTTTGACGCACGAATCAAAAATCACTGACCGACCGACGGACGATCGCGCGCGCGGATACGCGCCGCCGCAACGTCATCTCGCCGCGATCGCAGCCTCGATCGCCGCGCATGCGTTGATTTTGTGCGCAATCGTATTTTTCGCCGCGCGAGCCGAGCCGCAAGGGCATCATTGGGTGCTCGCCTACGTGATTGATCTGGGCGCGGAGCACGGCGGCGATAGCGGCGGATCGATTCCTGCGCGGCTGGACCCCGGTCCCGCCTCGCCGCCGGAAGCCGCGATGCCGATTCCGCGCACGCCGCATCATCCGCGACGGAAGCCGCATCGCGTGCTCGCGTCGATATCCCCGATTGCGCCGCCGCTCGAAGCGGATTCGCTCGGCCGCTCCGACAGCGAAAAGGCGAGCACTCCGTCACCGTCGTCCGACACAAATCACTCGGTAGGCGTCGGCGCTAATACAAATCTTCCCGGATCAGAAAACGGATCGAGCGGGCAGAGCCGCACGAGCGGCGCCGGCGTTGGCTCTGCCGCGGGTTCCGGTGACGGCACCGGCGCTATCAGCGTTGCGCGTGCCGACTACGACTCCGATCCTGCTCCGCTCTATCCCTCGCGTTCGCGCCGCCGGGGCGAAGAGGGAACCGTCACGCTGCACGTTCTGATCGCGAAAAGCGGCGCGGTCGAGCGGGTGGAAGTGATCGCGAGTTCGGGATTTCGCGACCTCGACGCCGCCGCCCTCGAGACGGTGCGCTCGCGATGGCGCTTTGTTCCGGCGCGTCGCGATGGTATCGCCTTCGAGAGCTGGGCGATTGTGCCGATCCGCTTCGCCCTGACCGAAGCCTCTAATTGAAGAGAAACACCAGACATCAAGAAGAGCCCGGGCTTTCCTTCGGGAAAGCCCTCCGTTTTTTTTCCTGGTGCCTTGATGTCTTAGTGGCCGCCTGGGTGCCTTGGTGTTTCTTTCTTATCCGCCCCATCCGCGGCTCTTTGCATTCTCCGCGCAAGTGCTAATCTCGTTGCCGAGCCTTTTCGGACCATTTGTGGAGGGCCGCGCTTTCAGAGCGGGGTACGACGACGATGACTTGCAAGACAGGGGTTTTGACGGCGCTTAAGCTTGCGATCGCGGGAATTGCGCTATGCGCAGTGCTGGCTCCGATGCGAGCAGGCGCGATCGAGGTTAAGAAAGAAATGAACATGGGCGGCGGAGGCGGCGGCGCCGAGGTGGCTCCTGTCGCGCGCGGACCGTCGATGCACAATCCTCTGACCCAGGCGCAGCAGAAGGCGCTGCAGGACGCGGTCGCGTCCGACTCTGATCCGTTCCTCGATCAGGAGAGTGACAAGAAGACCTCCGGCCAGCCGTATGTCGACCTTGAACACGCTGCCTTCAGCTACATCCCGACCAACAAGGGCGGCGGTCTCTCCGTCGTCGCCAAATTGACCGGCAGCGAATACAAGCTCGCCAAAAATGCCGCGGGAAAGGGCAAAGCGACCGGCAATAAAAAGGCGCTGGTGTTCAACTACAAGGTTGACGGCAACAAGTTCGTAGCCTCGGAACCCGCCAAATGGGAAGACGTTGCCGTCGCAGGAGCGAAGAAGTAGCCGCCGCGTGAGCGTTCCGGGCGCAACCACGAGACGCTTCGCGCGTCGGGCAACGATGACTGGGCAGCCATTCTGAACCTCGCGGAACTATCGCTAGGTGAGCTGGCGATCGTGCCCAGCCAACTGGGGTGGATGGAGAATGGCAGATCGTTTTCCGCGTCGGACGGCGTCCAGCAGCATCTTGTCGCGACCGTCGGCGAGCGCGTCTTCGGCTACGCCTGCCTCGACCACCGCAACAACCGTCCAGACGAGGAGTACCGGCTATTCGTGGTCGTGGTGCCGTCCGCGCGGGCAACGCTCGGCACCGCACTGCTCGCAAGACTGCGAGAATCCTTGATCAGTCTTGATGCGCGTCAGGCGTGGCTTACTGAATACGCGGGAGACGCGGGATTTCTTTCGTACCTGGAAGAGATGGGATTTGTGAGAGCTGCGCGCTTCAACCGGAATGACGCAACGGCGGTAGTCAAAATGACGATGGACGCTCTGTTTCAGCCGCTCGCGCCGCACGCCAGAGGTTAACTGGCATCGCACCGCGCAAGCGTGCACATAATTGAGATCGTGAAACAAAAACTCCAGGAAGATCTGAAGACCGCGATGAAGAGCCGCGACACGCGGCGGATGATGGCGATTCGCGGTTTGCTCTCGGAAATCTCGCGCGTCGAAAAAGACGTCCGCCGCGAAGCCACCGAGGCGGAGATCGTGCAGCTCGTCAAACGCGAGCGCGCCCGGCGCGAAGAGGCGCTCGGCTTCGCCAAACAGGCCAACCGCACCGATCTGATCGAGCAGAACGAGACCGAAGCGAAAATCCTCGCCGGTTACCTGCCGCCCGAGCTTCCGATCGAAGAAGTCAGCGCCGCAGTGAACGAGATCATCGCAGGCGGCGCGACCCAGATGGGCGCCGTGATGAAAGCCCTGCGCGACCGCTTCGGCGCCCAGCTTGACGGCAAGGTAGCGAGCGAACTCGTCAAGCAAGCTCTCGCCCCGAAGTAGGCAGTCGAGACCGGATGAGGATCTAATTCGCGTCTGAACGCTTCGACGAGTGCGTCCGAGCTAACCCCTAACGCCTTCCCGTCACGAGAAGGGAAACCAGGCACTGCACCGATCGCGTTTGAGAGTCGCGCGCACGGAATTTTCCTCCCCGTGCGGGGAGGGTGGCGGCGAAGCCGTCGGGAGAGGTCGATCTTTTCTTCGCGCTTTCACGAACGTAAATCCGTTTGACGTTCGAACGCTTCGACGAGTGCATCCGACCTAACTCCTTCCCGCCGGTGGAGAGCGACAATCCCGGCAGAGCACCACGACTGATTCATGATCCGAACTGATTCTGATCTACAATCCCTTCATGGATATCGCGTGGATTGGAACTGGAATCATGGGCGCGCCGATGGCGCGGCGGCTTATCGCCGCGGGACATCGCGTGCGCGTCTTCAATCGCTCGCTCGAAAAAGCACGCGCTCTCGCTGCTGACGGCGCGATCGTCGCCGCCGATCCTGCGCAGGCCGCGACGGGAGCTGCGATCGTTTTCATCATGGTACCCGACACGCCGGATGTTGAAGCCGTCGTCGCGAAGATCGAGCCGGCGCTTACGTCCGGGCAAACCGTTATCGACATGAGCACGATCGCGCCCGCCATCGAGCGCGCGATCTCGGCGCGGCTGCATCCGCGCGGCGTCGATTATCTAGACGCTCCCGTCTCGGGCGGCGATGTCGGCGCGCGCGACGGCACCCTGACGATCATGGCGGGCGGCGACGCCGCCGCGTTCGCGCGCGTGCGCCCCGTCCTCGAGCATCTGGGGCATCGCGTGACCCTGATGGGGCCGTCGGGCGCGGGACAGATGACGAAGCTATGCAATCAGGTCGCGGTCGCCGTCACGCTCGAGGCTGCCGCCGAGGCGCTATGTCTCGCGCGCGCGGGAGGACTCGATCCCGAGCGCGTGCTCGAAGCGATTGGCGCGGGCGCTGCGGCCTCGTGGCAGCTCAAGGCGCTCGGTCCGAAAATTATCGCGCAAGACTGGACCCCCGGCTTTTTCATCAAGCTGGTCCGCAAGGACCTGCGTCTGGTGGCCGAGGCCGCGCGCGACGCGGGTATCGCGTTGCCGGGCCTTCGCCTCGCCGCGTCGATGTTCAACACCGCGTCCGCGATGGGCCATGACCTCGATGGCACCCAGGCGCTCGCCGCAGCACTCGACACTATCGCCGCCTTGAAGTAGTACGAATTCATCACCACGAAAGCATAATCGCCGAAAGCATAAATAACCGAATCGGTTTGGAGGCTAACGATGGCTACTGATCATCTTCTGTCTGAATTGAAAGATCGCGTTCTGTACCTGACGCTCAACCGTCCCGACAAACTCAACGCCATGAGCGGCGAGATGATGTCCGCGCTGGTCGAGCATCTGACGAAGGCCGCGCACGACTCGAACATCGGATGCGTCGTGCTGACCGGTGCGGGCCGCGGCTTTTGCGCGGGCGGTGATATTGGCGGGATGCGCGAGCGCAACGAGTCCACCGGTCCCGCGCCGACGATCGAGGATCGCGTCTCCGGCCTGCGCCACGGCGAAGAGGCCTCGCTGATGCTGCACGAGATGGCGAAGCCGACGATAGCGGCAATCAACGGCCCGGCGGCCGGCGCGGGACTAAGCCTCGCGATGGCGTGCGATATTCGCATCGCGGCAGACAACGCTCGGCTGGGAACGGCGTTTGCGAAGGTCGGTTTCTCGGGCGACTACGGCGGCACCTGGTCGCTCACCCGTCTGGTCGGCTCGGCCAAGGCACGCGAACTCTATTTCACCGCCGATATTATCGACGCGGCTGAAGCGCTGCGGATCGGATTGGTAAATCGCGTCGTCCCCGCCGCATCATTTCGCGACGAGGTGACCAAGCTCGCCAAGCGAATCGGCAACGGCCCTTCGGTCGCGTATGGATACATGAAGGCGAACCTGAACGAAGCGATCGGCCACGATTTCCGCCAACTGCTCGATCGCGAAGCCTGGGGCCAAACCATGACCGGCCGTACGGAGGACCATCGCGAAGCAGTAAAAGCCTTCCTGGAAAAGCGCGAACCAACCTTCAAGGGACGATAGGTTCGGATGACCGCAGTCAGGCATCGCTTTCGCTCGCGCGCCGACATCGAGAAGTTCTGGCGCAAAGTCCGGAGCGTCGGCGCGCGCGCGCGTCGCACCAAACGCGACGAAGAGCGGTACTGCCTGGGCCTCTATTTGCTCGCGCGGGCGACCCATGACCTGATCGATTTTCCAGTGATCGCGGACGAAGGTGAGAGTCCGGAGTTTCTGATCACGGAAGGTGGCGCGCCAATCTCTGGACTGGAGGTTACAAAGGCCACCACCCCCGCCCTACAGCGCGCGATGACTCTATCCGAACAAAAAAACGGTGCGCCGGCGCTCGATCTTTCCAACGGCGGGTGGCTACGTGACGAGCGCGAGAAGATCTGGATTTCGCTGGTTCAGGACGCGATTGAGCGGAAGCTCAAGAAACTGCCGTCATACCGTAAAGCCTCGCGGCACGATCTTCTGATCTACGACGACTCTCCGGCGATCGGCGTTGATCGCGAAGCCGTGCTCGCCGAAACCGGCAAATGGATTGGCAATTCGCGGTCGCGCAGCCCGCTGCTCGGCAAGGTTTCGATCATCATGTCGCTGGACGTCGCGTTTGATGTAGCCGGCAAATGCCGCCTGCTCCCGTTCATCGATTGGTCCGCGCCAGAGTCCTTGCCGGATTTCGGCGAACGCGTCGAATACGCGGGTAGAAAATCGATAGCGGATACGATGGAAGAGGGGAAGCTGCCTGCGTCCAAGAGTTCGACGTAATGCCTCCCGATCCTTGGCTCTGGCTCGTCGCTGGCTCCAACGGCGCAGGTAAAAGCAGTTCCGCGCGGGAGTTGCTGGGAGAAAGTTTGGAAATCGTGAATCCCGATGTTTTTGCGGTTCGATTTTCTCCGCACGCGCCCGAAGACGCCGCGCTCAGCGCGGGCCGCGAGGCTGTCAAGCGCACTCGAAATCTTATCGCCCAGCGTCGCACGTTCGCAGTCGAAACAACGCTCTCGGGAGTTTCCTACGTGGCCACGGTTCGGCGCGCGAGGTCGCACGGATTTCGCGTTGGCTTGATTTATATCGGACTCGCCAGCGCCCAGCTCGCGATCATTCGCGTCCGCGCCCGCCGCGCGAGAGGCGGCCACGATGTGCCCGCTGGAGATGTGCGGCGCCGCTATGCGAGAGGACTCCGGAACCTGGCGCGTTTCACTGCCCTCGCGGACCGAGCGTTGTTTTTCGACAACTCATCGAGCAGACATCCGCTGAAGCGAATCCTTGAACTGAACCACGGCAAGACGATATTCAGACAAACGAGAATGCCTATCTGGATTCGCCGGGCCGTCGGTTTGGCCGACCTGTACCGATCGAAACCGACGCAGCGCGGGAGGTAAGCGCCAATGGACTTCCACACGATCATCTACGAGGCACACGATGCGATCGCGAAGATCACGCTGAACCGGCCCGAGCGCATGAATGGTTATAGCGAGCCGCTGGTTAAGGAAACCCTCGCCGCGATCGATCTCGCG
>JBARDN010000020.1:0-24076 GCA_049795175.1 Binataceae bacterium (SeqCode)
GTCGAAATCAAGGCTACCGGGGTCTGCCATACCGACGCATTCACGCTCTCGGGCAGGGACCCGGAGGGACTGTTTCCCGCGATTCTCGGCCATGAAGGTGCGGGCGTCGTGGTCGAGACCGGCGCAGGCGTTTCAACCCTTGTACCCGGCGATCACGTAATCCCACTCTATATCCCCGAATGCCGCTACTGCGAGGCGTGCCTGTCGGGCAAGACTAATTTGTGCATCGCGATTCGAGAGACCCAGGGCAAAGGCCTGATGCCCGATGGGACTAGCCGCTTCTCGCGCGCGGGCCGAATGATTCATCACTACATGGGCACCTCGACCTTCGCGAACTACACCGTCGTGCCGGAAATCGCGCTGGCAAAAGTTCGCGCCGACGCTCCATTCGACAAAATTTGTTACATCGGATGCGGCGTGACGACCGGGATCGGCGCAGTGATCAACACGGCAAAAGTTGCACCGGGCGATCGTGTTGCTGTGTTCGGAATCGGCGGTATCGGACTCAACGTGATTCAGGGCGCGCGGCTTTCTGGGGCGCGGATGATCGTCGCGATCGATTTGAATCCCGCGCGCGAGGCGATCGCACGCAAGTTCGGCGCGACTGACTTCGTAAACCCCTCCGAGATAAAGGGCGAGTTGGTGCCCTATCTGATCGACCTGACGCGCGGCGGCGCGGACTACGCCTTCGAGTGCGTGGGCAATGTAAAGCTGATGCGCCAGGCGCTCGAGTGTTGTCATCGCGGGTGGGGCACATGCGTGATAATCGGCGTCGCCGGCGCCGGCGAAGAAATCTCGACGCGTCCGTTCCAGCTCGTCACGGGGCGCACCTGGAAAGGCACCGCATTCGGCGGTGCGCGCGGCCGCCGCGACGTTCCGAAGATCGTCGATTGGTATATGGAAGGCCGCATCAATATCGATGACCTGATTACGCATACGATGCCGCTCGAGCGAATCAACGAGGCGTTCGATTTGATGCACGCGGGCAAATCGATTCGCAGCGTGGTGACATTCTGAAGCTTGCGCCAAAGCGTGCGATGGATGATTCGCGAAATCGTTCGAGCCTCAGCGCCGCGGGGTTTCGCGCAGTCGCCGCGCTTGCATGCGCGCTTGCTATCGCCGGATGCTGGCCGTTCGGCCATCGCCCTACTCCGCAGCAGCAATATCTCGACGCGCTAAATCACGGCCATTCGGCCGAGGCGAGCCAGCTCTGGCTCAACATGTCGCCTGAGGATCGAGCGAAATGGGCGCGCAGCGAAGGCGTCTCGCCGCAGGTCTCGCCCGGCGAAATCAAGAAACAAGTGATGCAGCACTACCAGGACGAGGTCGGTACCGAGCAGGAGGGCGACAGTGGTGTGACACAGATTATGCCCGCGGGCGGCGCCGGCCTGCAGAACCTGCCGTCGTTGGCCGCGCCGCCGAATTCCGCGCCCGCTGCTCCAGCCTCCGAGGTCCCAAACTGAGAGTCACGCCAATGGATTTTGGACTATCGCCCGAGCAACAGCTTTTACAGACAACGCTGCGAGAATTCTCGATCCGCGAGTTGCTGCCCGAATACCAATCGCGCGACCGCGACGCGGATCTTCCGCCGGAATTGGTCGGCAAGCTCGGAGCAATGGGCGTGCTGGCGCCGATGGTGCCGGCTGCAAACGGCGGCTCGGCGCTGGACTTTGTATCGCTCGGGATTGCGCACGAAGAAATTGCGCGTGGTGATTTCAACGCGGCCTATGTGCTGCTGATCGCCGCGCTGGTCGGTGCGATCATCGCGCGCAGCGGAGACCAGCGCCAACAGGCGGAATATCTGCCACCAATTTGTCGCGGCGACGTCATTGCCGCGCTCGCCGTAACCGAACCCTCCGGCGGTTCCGACGCCGCTCATGTAAAGCTCTCCGCGCGCCGCGACGGCGACCACTACGTCCTCGACGGAGAGAAAACTTCGATTTCATTTTCTTCGTCGGCCGCAACCGCGCTGGTAATGGCGCGCACCGGCACGCTCGAACAAGGAGCGCACGGCGTCACGGCGTTCTACGTCGATCTCAATTCGTCCGGCATCTCGCGCACGCGCTTTCGCGATCTAGGCTCGCGCGCGATCGGCCGCGGCTCGATTTTCTTCGATGCGGTGCGAGTGCCGGCCGCGGCGCGCGTCGGCGCGGAGGGCGCGGGCTTCGTCCAGGTGATGCAGGGCTTCGATTTCAGCCGTTCGCTGATCGGCCTGATGTGTATCGGCGCCGCCGAGCAAAGCGTCGAGGAGACTTGCGCGTACGTTGCCGGACGCGACGCGTTCGGCGCAAGCCTTGCGCGGTTCGAGGGCGTGTCGTTTCCTCTCGCCGAAGCCGCGGTCGAGCTGCGCGCCGCTCGATTGCTCTGTTACGAAGCGCTATGGCTTCGCGACCGCGGACAACCGCACGGATGGATCGCTGCCGGCGCCAAGTGGCTCGCACCGGAGCTCTGCGCGCGCGTGCTGCATCAGTGCTTGCTCCTGCACGGGCACATGGGTTTCAGCCTCGAGCTGCCGCATCAGCAACGCCTGCGCGACGTGATCGGTCTCGAGATCGGCGACGGCACCGCGCAGATCATGAAGCTCCTGGTGGCGCGCGAGATTATCGGCAAGGCCGCGCGACCATATTGAGGAACCGGTGATGGCGAATCGCGGATGGCCGATCTTGTGGAACGCGCGATGGATTTGGGCACCGTCAAAACGGCGGCGAGTCGCTGCGGTCGCCTCGAACCCGGTCCCTCCGCGCGAGACGTGGAACCGCTTCTGCTATCTGCGCAGATCGATCGACCTCGAGGCGGTTGCCGCTTCGGTTCCTGCACGCGTCACCGCCGACTCGCGTTTCATCTTGTACGTCAACGGAATCGAGGTGGCGCGCGGTCCGGCTCGCTCGACTCCCGCACGCCTGGCGTGGGCCGAGATCGATCTCGCGCCGATGCTGCTGCGGGGACGCAATACGATCGCAGCGCTGGTGAGATTTTACGGAGCGCCGACGCCGTGGTGGATTCCCGCGCCGGCGAGTTTCACGCTCGGCTTCGGTTCGTTCGCCTTCGAAGCGCCGGTTATCGAATTAATCTCCGATCGTGCATGGAAGGCCGCGGACGCGCCCTATCGCCAGAACGTCCCGTCGCCACCGATTCTGCCGCAACCTCCGCTCGAGATTCTCGACGGCGCCCTCATTGCGCACGGATGGACCGGCACGGACTTCGACGATTCGTCTTGGGAAAATGCGGTCGAGTTGATGGCGGCGACCTTCGCGCCCAATCGCTTGCGGATTCCAGTGGAGCCCTACTCCGCGCCGGAGGCCGCAGATATCGCGCCGCTCACCGCGATCCCAGTCGGGTTCGCCGAACTCGCGCGCCGCTCTCTGTCTTCGCACGCGGGCGACGACCCGCTGACCGCCTATCCGGCAATCGACACTCAGCCAGGCGCCGACGCCAATGCAATCACCTATGACGCCGGCGCGATCACGCTTGCGACGCCGTGGCTAGTCGTGCGCGGTCCGGCAGGCTCTATCGCCGACATCTATGTAGGCGAGGATTTACGCACCGACGGCACGGCTGAAATCGCGCCGCGATTTTACGCGAGCCGCTACATCCTTGGCGGCCGCGGATCGGAACGAGTCGAAGGATTCGAGACCGTTGGTTTCCGCTACGTGACCGTAGTCACGCGCGGCGGCGCGACGGTTGAATCCGCCGGCGCAATCGAGCGGCGCTATCCGCGCACTGGCGACGCGCGATTCGAATGCGACGATTTGCGCCTGAACAAAATCTGGAAGGTTGGCGCGCGCACGCTCGATCTGTGCTCGTCAGATGCGTTTGTCGACTGCCCCGGCCGCGAGCAACGCGCATGGCTGGGAGATTCTTATATCCACGCGCTGCTGAGCTTCGTGACGAATTCCGACTGGCGCCTGGTGCGGCGTCATCTGCGAATCTGTGCGCATTCCGCGCGCGCCGACGGGTTGCTAGCGATGGTTGCCGCCGGCGATTTCGCAACTGCCTCGACCACCATTCCCGACTACTCGTTGCATTGGGTGCGCGCACTGGCCCGCTACTTCGATTATTCCGGTGACTCGGAGCTGATCCGCGAGCTCGCTCCGGTGGCTCTGGGAGCCCTCGCCGCGTTCGAACGCTATCGCGCCGAAGACGGCCTTATCCGCGGAATGCCGGGATGGATGTTTATCGACTGGGCGATGACTGAGCGCTCGGAAGTCACTGGCGCGATTGACGCGCTCTACATCGCCGCACTGGAAGACTTTGCGTGGCTCGCCGACATCGCGCTCGGCGATACGCGCCTGGCCGCCAACGCTCTCGCCCGGGCGCTTCGCACCCGTGTCGCCTTCGAGCTCCTTTGGGACGATTGCAGAGGCGTGTACGTCGATGCAGCCGATGCGACCGGACCACTTCGGCGCGTGAGCCAGCAAACCAACGCGATCGCGATTGCGAGCGGATGCGCCCCGCGCGAGCGGTGGCCGCGAATCCTCGACTACATCCTCGATGAGTCGCGCCTGGTCGTGACTCCGACCATCTCCGACAACCAAGCCGCTTACATCGCGCAGCGGATGGATCCGGCCGAGTACTGCGAGTTCAGCCCGGAGCAAAATGTCGTTGCGGCACAGCCATTCTTCTCGCACCTGGTACACGACGCGATCGTGCGCGCCGGCCGGCGCGATCTGCTCGCCGCGCGATGCCTCAAATGGTGGCCGCAACTCGAACGCGGCAACACCGCGTTCGAGGAATACTGGAATGCGCGCTCCGGAACCGGCAGCCGCTGCCACGCATGGTCGGCAACTCCCACCTACGATCTGACTACGCACGTGCTCGGCGTGCGTCCGTTAAAACCGGGGTACGCCCAGGTGGAAATCGCGCCGCTGTTCGGCGCGCTGCGCCATCTCGAAGGCGCGGTTCCTACTCCCAAGGGAATGATCGAGGTCGCATTTGATCGCGAGAGCGGCGGAGAAGTGACGCTGCCCGAGGGCGTCGATGCGACCCTCCGCTTTGACGACGCGCCGCTGCGAGGCGCACGGCTCGGCGCGGGGCGTCATCGTATCGCGCGCGTACCGAAGCCGTGAGATTATTTCAGCGCGGCGCTTTGTCGATCAGATGCGCGGCGAAACGCAGGCGGATGTAGTCCGCGGTCCAGCGGCCGCGCTCGTCGCATAGAACAGGACGCAGCAGGTCAATCGCTTCGGCCAGAGCCTTTTTTCGATCGGCGGGTTGAAGTGGGCGCAGAAAATTCTCGGCAAAGGTGTCGAGCCATCCTTCAATTCCGGTCGGCAGCGGCGTGGGGCGCGGAATGATCGCCAAGTAGTCGATCGCGAAGCCGGCGCGCTCCAATCTTTCGCGATAGTCGTCAGCGGTAGGAAAGTACCACGGAATTTGCGCCGAGCCACTTATGCCCCGACGCGCGAGCACCGCCTCCAGGGCGACGATTATAGCGGCAACGCATCCGTGGCCGCCGAACTCGCCGACGAATCTCCCGCCCGGCTTGAGCGCGCGCGCGACTCCCGCCAGCACGCTGTCAGGCTCCCGCATCCAGTGCAGCGCCGCGTTTGAGAATACCGCGTCGAATTCAGACTCGAAGCGCAGCGCCTGTCCGTTGACGACGCGCGCATCAAGCCCGCGCGCGCGAGCTCCCGCAACCATCGCCTCCGACGCATCGACGCCGACCACGCTCGCGCCTGCCGCCGCAACTTTTTCTGTCAACACGCCGTCGCCGCATCCGAGGTCGAGAATTCGCTCGCCCGCGCGCGGCTGAAGCATCGCGAGCACAGGCTCGCCAAGGTCGCTCACGAACCTTGCGTTGCGGTCGTACGATTCTGGCTGCCAGGTATTGAGTTGCTCTGAAGGATTCATCTCAAACGGACGAGGCGGCGTTTGCGCCTATATTCTTCGTATATGCGGCCTGATCGCGAGGCAAACCGCGCTCCGGTGCCAAAATATTTTTCTTGCGTACTCGGGCTCGAATGGTTCAACCTCGCTGGCCGCTACGCACGCGATAATCAACGCGCTCACGTCGCGCCGCTCAGCCCCGCCTTCACCTGAGCGCCGCGCCAGGATGCGCTTGCCGCGGCGCGCGAGTCCGAGTATTCCCTGCCTCACGAGGCGCGCGCCTCGCGGAGGCGTCGATGTTCACCGGAATCGATCATGTCGTTATCGCGGTCGCGGATCTGGACAGCGCTATCGCGAGCTACGCTCAAGCCGGGTTCACCGTCGTGCGCGGCGGCAAGCACAATATCGGCACGCACAACGCTCTTATCGCATTCGCCGACGGTTCCTACATCGAGTTGATCGCGTTCCTCAATCCTGTTCCGGGTCATCCGTGGTTCAAAGCCCTCGAGCTCGGCGGCGGCGTGACCGACTTCTGCATGCGGACTGACGACCTCGAAGCCGACGTCGCCGCGCTGCGTAGCGCGGGCGCCGCGATTGGCGACCCCACGGCGATGACGCGCGACCGCCCCGACGGTTTCCGCCTGAGCTGGGTGCTCGCTATCCCCCAGCCTCCATATAGCGGGCAGTTGCCTTTCATGATCAGAGACGAGACGCCGCGTGACGAGCGCGTCCCGCGCGAGCGTTCGCATCGCAACGGAGCTAGCGCAATTCTACGTGTCACCGTAGCCGTGGAGAATCCCGGCGCGACCAGCAGATACTACGCGCGTGTGCTGGGACGCCCGGCTGCGCCGCGTCAGCGCCTCGACCTGGACGCCTCGGGAGTGGCATTTGCGATCGGTTCGTATCAAGTCGAATTGGTCGCGCCGCGTAGCGAGCAAAGCCCACTCTCCGAGTGGTTAAAGCTGCGTGGTCCATCACTTTGGTCCGCGACCCTGCACGCCGACGCGGACGCAGGAACTCTCAGCCATACAGAACTGCTGCGCTCCGCGCGGCTCACGATCGAATGATTGAATCGAAGGACGAACGACAATGGCGCAGCAGCAATTGAACATCGGCTTCACGGTTCCGCAGCGCGGCGTATTTTTTGGAATCGCAACCTGGCCCGAGATGCTCGCGCTCGCCGCCGAAGCAGATCGCAATCCGCGCTTCGACTCGATCTGGGTCGGCGACAGCGTGATGGCCAAGCCGCGACCAGAATCGATCGCACTGCTCGGCGCGCTGTCCTCGGCAACGCGGCGCGCAAAGCTGGGCGTAGGATGCATGGCGAGCTTCCCGATTCGCGATCCAATTCTTTTCGCCTATCAATGGTCCACACTGGATTTGATTTCGCAGGGACGGATGCTGCTGGCAGTGTGCACCGGAATCGTCGCCGGCGGCGTGAGCGCGCGCGAGGGCGTCGTGTGGGGAATCACCGACGGCCAGCGCGGCAACCGAATGGCCGAGAGCATCGAAATCTGCCGCCGCCTATGGACCGAAGACAATGTCAGCTTCACCGGCAAGTACCGCTCGTTCTCGGGCGTGACGATAAATCCGCGTCCGGTGCAGCGGCCGTGTCCGATCTGGATCGCGGCGAATCCGCAGCCGCAGATGGCGGAAAAGCCGCTGCGCCGCGTCGCGCAAATCGCTGACGGATGGATGACAGTGAACCTGTTTCCCAAACTCTTCGCCGCCAACTGGTCAAAGCTCGCGCAGTACCTGAAGGATGCGGGAAAAGATCCCGCCGCGTATCCGAACATCGCCTACCACAACATCAACATCAATTCCGATCGCAATGCCGCGTTGGCAGAATCCAAACGCTTCCTTGACGAATACTACGGCCCCGTGTTCGCGCCGCCGATGGTCGAAGCCTGGACCGCCGCCGGTACGCCCGAGCAGTGCGCGGCCAACTTGCGCGAACTGGCCGGCGACGGGGCAAAGTCGATCACGCTGCGCATCACCGGATGGGATCAGAAAGGACAGTTCGACCGCCTGGTGAACGAAGTCCTGCCGCGGGTCGATCTTTAGCCCTGATTTTTCTCGGCGCGCGCTAGTGTAAGATCGACCACGCGATGGCGTCTCAATCCAATCTTCCGCGGATCGTGATCGCCGCGACCGCCAGCGGTGTTGGAAAGACTACCGTTACAGTTGGACTAATTGCAGCGCTGCGAGCGCGCGGTCTGCGCGTCAGCGCGTTTAAGTGCGGGCCCGATTATCTCGACCCGACTTATCACCAGCGAGTGCTCGGGCGGCCGTCGCAGAATCTCGATTCATGGATGATGGGCCGCGAGGCGATTGTCACAACCCTTGCGCGCTCGGCCCAGGACGCCGATATCGCGGTGATCGAAGGGATGATGGGACTGTTCGACGGCACTACGCCGACGAGCGACGAAGGTTCCACCGCGGAGATTGCGAAGTGGCTCGACGCTCCGGTGATCCTCGTGCTCGACGCGTCAGGAATCGCGCGGACCGTGTGCGCGGTCGCGGCCGGTTTCGCGCGTTTCGATCCCGCTATCCGCATGGCCGGACTGATCTGCAATCGCGTCGGCGGACAAGGACATCTCGATTTGCTGCGTCAGGCGCGACCCGAGGCTCCTGTCCTCGGCGGATTCCCCGATCAGCCCGAGTTTGCATTTCCTGAGCGCCACCTGGGGCTCCTCAGCGCAACTGAAACCGCGGTGCCGGATGAGCTGTTCTTTGCTTGGGCGCAACTTGCGGCCGATTGGCTCGACCTCGACGCGATCATCGCGATCGCGCGTTCTGCGCCTGCACTCGCCATGCCGGCCGCTAACGTGCGCCGCGCGAATTCACGGTCGCGATGCCGGATCGCGATCGCTTACGATGAAGCGTTCCATTTCTACTACGAGGACAATCTTCGGCGGCTCGAAGAACTCGGCGCTGAACTGATCCGCTTCTCGCCCTGTCACGATTCCGCGTTACCCGCCGCCGATGGCTTCTACTTCGGCGGCGGCTATCCGGAAGCACACGCAAACGCGCTGGCCGAAAACTTGCCGATGCTGTCGGAGATTCGCGAATTCGCGACTCGCGGCGGACCGATATACGCAGAGTGCGGCGGCCTGATGTACCTGTGCGAGGCAATTCGCACCCTCGATGGAGAGCAATGGCCGATGGCGTCCTTGGTGCCGGGCGTTGCCGTGATGCAACCGCGCTTGCAGGCGCTCGGATACGTCGAGGTCGAAACGCGTGCGGAGTCGATTCTCGGCCCGTCGGGAATACGCTTTCGCGGGCATCAGTTCCGCTACTCGACCCTCGAGGATTCCGGCAGTTCCATTCGCGCAAGCCGCAGCTACCGGGTGACTCCGCGATGGGGTCGTGGCGCATTCGACGAGGGCTTCACCGCACGCAACGTGCTGGCCAGCTACGTCCACGCCCATTGGGCGTCGAATCCGGAGGTCGCACGCGGCCTGGTCGCGGCGTGCGACAATTTCCGAATGAGCTACTAGCCGCGCAAGACACGCGGACAAAAAATCTCTAGGATTCGATCCATGAAGACCGACGATCCATCCGGCCCGGCGAGCCATCGCGAGGACCCGCCCGCCGCTCCGCTGACGCTCGAAGGTTTCAGCGTCCTTCATCAGATGTTCCGAATCCGGCGCGCGCCATGGCGAGCACTCGCCGCGTCGGAGCGCGCAATTATCGCACAGGAAGCGGCGGCCGCGCTCCGTCACATGGGCGAGCGCGAGGACGGACAGTCCGCGCCGTTCGCTCAGTTAGGGCACAAGGGCGATCTGCTCCTGGTGCATTTCCGCCGCAGCTTCGAGGATCTGGTCGAGGCGCAAATCGCGATCGGTAAACTCCGGCTCAGCGACTATCTGGAACCCACCACCTCATACGTATCGATGATCGAAATCGGGCTTTACGAGGCAACAGTTGCGCTGCATGCTCGGCTCGCTGCGCAAAATATCCGTCCGCGGACTCCCGAATGGAATCGCGAAGTTGAAGCGGAAGTCGCCGCGCAGCGGCAGAAGATCGCGCCACGGCTATTTCCAAAAATTCCGCCGCGCCGCTACCTGTGCTTTTATCCGATGGACAAAAAACGCGACGGCGCCGACAACTGGTATCGGCTCGCGATGGACGAGCGGCGCCGCCTGATGCATGAGCACGGATTGGTTGGCCGGCGCTTCGCGGGCGAAGTCACGCAGGTAATCTCGGGCTCGATCGGCTTCGACGATTGGGAATGGGGCGTCGATCTGTTTGCCGACGACCCGCTCGTGTTCAAGAAGCTGGTTTACGAAATGCGCTTCGATGAAGCGAGCGCGGCGTATGCCGAGTTCGGCCGGTTCTATGTCGCAATCAGAATCGCGCCCGCTGAAATTGAAAATATTCTCGCGACCTGAAAGAGTTCCTTTCGCCGACGGCATGAAGGAGATCCCCGATGATTACCTCAGGCGACGATTTTCCCATCCACCAGACGCCCGAACCGGTTCAGCAGGTCTTCACCAGCGACCGGAATTTCTACGACCGCTTTTTCTTCAACGGATATTGGCGCGAGGGCGAGCCGTATTTCGCGGTCGCGATGGGAATCTACCCCAACGTCGGCATCATCGACGCGTCGATCAACGTCATCTGGGCGGGGGTTCAGCATTGCGTGCGCGCCTCGCGGGTTCTTGGCGCGGATCGGATGGACACCAGGGTTGGTCCGATCTCGATCGAGATCGTGCATCCGATGCGCGCGATACGGCTGCGCGTCGATCATCCTGAAATCAAAGCCGACCTGACCTTCGAAGCGCGCGCGATGCCGATCGAGGAGCCGCGATTTTCGCGGCGCAACGGCCCGCGGATGATGTTCGACATCACGCGCTTCACGCAGCACGGCGGCTACAGCGGATCTCTGACCGTCGGCGGACGCAAATTCGACGCAAGTCCCGCCAGAGTCTGGGGCTCCCGCGATCGTTCGTGGGGCGTGCGCAATATCGGCCCGCAGGATCCGGCCGGAGTTCCCAATACCGAGCCGCCGCAGTTTTACTGGCTATGGTCGCCGAACAATTTCGAAAATCTTTGCACCCATTTTGACGTGAACGAAAATTCCGACGGCTCCCGGTGGCATCAGTTCGGCGCGATCGCTAAACCCGGCGCTGCCGCGCCGATCGAGATCGCGAGTGCCGTCGATTGCAAGGTGAACTATCTTCCCGGCACGCGCCACGCCCGCGAAGCCGAAATTCTCCTGCGCACCGCCAGCGGAGAGCAACGCGTCGAACTGCAAACCATCTACAATTTCTATATGCAGGGAATTGGCTACGGACATCCGAAGTGGGGACACGGAATGTACGTCGGCGCCAATGTCTCGGACTACGAGTCGTTCAAGCTCGCCGAGGTTGATCAGTCACAGCAGCTCTTTCAGCACATCCAGGCGGTGTGCCGCGCGAAACTGGGCGCGAATGAGGGCATGGGCATCCTCGAGATGCTGATTATCGGCCCGCACGCCCCGAGCGGACTAAAGGGCATGCTCGACATGCATCGCTAGCGAGGCCCTCGCGCTCGCACAGCTACTTACGCAACTTGCCGAGGACGCGATTTACAAAGCCCGGCGGATGCGGCTCGGGCTCCGGAACTGCTGGCGCGCGTCCATCGCGAAGCGCCTCGAACATCTCTTCGACTTCATCGTCGAGCGGGAAGCGTCCGCTCTGCGCTTTCGAGAAGATCAAACGTCCGTTGACGAGAATGTCGAACTGACCTGATTTGCCGGCTTTGATTTCCGTGTCTTCGCGGAATCGATCTTTGAGTGAGGCGGCCAGACTGACCGCGCGCGGTTTATAGCCTCAGGCCGAGCAGTAGAGAATTTGAGTTGCCATGTCTCAAGCGTAAGCCTGCCAGCGCGCCGATTCAATTCATCGGTAATTTGCCGTTGGGTAGATCGACAAACACGGCGGCAGCAACGACGGACGACCATAGCCCGTCGCGATCGCCAATCGCGGATTGGGTGACGTTGCGCGTCTTCACGATCTTGTCGGACACCCGCCACACGTCCTTGCGCTCGTCGTAACTCGCGTTGGGATCGAAATCGACTCCCAGGATCGTCGCGAGCATCTGCGCCGCAAGGTCTTCGGCATAGTCTCCTGCCTTCTGGTCGGTCTCGCCGAAGCTGTGATGCTCCGAGAGATAGCCGTACTGATCGGGATTGGCGGGAACCGCAACTCCAACCGAGGCCGCAATCAGGCGATGCGGCTCGTTGGTTGCGTTCTCGCTCATCACCGCAAACACAATCTGACCGGAGCTCAAATACTTGAGCCCTTCCTGCTGGCTCAGCATCTTGCAGCGCGGCGGAAAGATCGACTTGACCCGCACCAGGTTGAACTCGGCGATGCCGGCGGTACGCAGCGACATCTCGAACGAGGTCAGCTTCTCGCGATGCTTACCCACGCCCTTGGTCAAAAACACGCCTTTTGGAAGCGGCCCCATCGGTTCTGATTCTCCACAAGACCGCGGCGGCGCCGCGGCGTACTGGTTTAACGAAATCGCGCGGCATGCGACGGCATCGCCGGATCGCGCGCTGCACGAACGAAAATCGCAATCCTTTTATACAATCGCGCCCCGGCGCGCTACCTTAGAGAGTGTTCACCGGCTGATACTCGCCAAACACGCGGCGCATCGCGTCGGATATCTCACCCAGCGTGCACCATGAACGGACCGCGTCGATAATCGGCGGCATCAGATTGCCGCCGTCGCGCGCGGCTCGCTCGACCTGCGCGATCGCCGCAGAGGCTTTGGCCGCGTCGCGCTCGGCGCGGACCCGCGCGAGGTTGCGCTTCTGCTTGTCCTCGAGTTCAGGATTGACCTTCAGGATATCCTTGGGAAGCTCGCCGCCGCCCGTGAACTGATTGACTCCAACGATTATCCGCTCTTTGGTCTCGATCTCGCGCTGATAAAGATAGGCCGCGTTCTGAATCTCGCGCTGCTGATAACCGCGCTCGATCGCCGCCACCGCGCCGCCAAGATCGTCAATTTTCGACAGATACTCGAACGCGCGCGCTTCGAGCTCCGCAGTCAGCTTCTCGACGTAGTACGATCCGCCGAGCGGATCGATCGTGTCCGCCACGCCGGATTCGTACGCGATCAACTGCTGCGTGCGCAGCGCCAGCAGCACCGAGGATTCGGTGGGCAGCGCCAGCGCCTCATCTTTCGAGTTGGTGTGCAGCGACTGCGCTCCGCCCAGCACCGCGGCGAGGGCCTGCAGCGTGACGCGCACCACGTTATTGTCCACCTGCTGCGCAGTCAGCGTCGAGCCTGCGGTCTGCGCATGAAACCGCATCATCATCGAGCGCTCGTCGGACGCGCCGAAACGCTCTTTCATGATCTTTGCCCACATCCGCCGCGCCGCGCGGTACTTTGCGATCTCCTCGAAAAAATTATTGTGGACGTTGAAAAAAAACGACAGCCGGCTCGCAAAGCTGTCGACTTCGAGCCCCGCCTTCACCGCCGCATCGACGTAGGCCACCGCGTCGGCAAGCGTGAACGCCAGCTCCTGCGCCGCAGTCGAGCCGGCCTCGCGAATATGGTAGCCGGAGATCGAAATCGTGTTCCAGTTCGGAACTTCCCGCGACGCGAAACTAAAAATATCCGTGATGATCCGCATCGAGCCGCGCGGCGGATAAATGTACGTTCCGCGCGCGATGTATTCCTTGAGCAGATCGTTCTGGATCGTGCCGTTGACCTTGTCCCAGCCGACCTTGCGCCGCTCCGCCGCCACCAGGTACAGCGCGAGCAGAATCGACGCGGTCGCGTTGATCGTCATCGAGGTCGAAATTTTGTCGAGCGGCAGTCCCTCGACCAGCATCTCCATGTCGGCCAACGAGCCGATCGAAACGCCGACGCGCCCGACTTCGCCCGAGGCCAGCGGGTGATCCGAATCGCGGCCCATCTGGGTCGGAAGATCGAACGCGACCGAAAGCCCTGTCTGCCCCTGCTCGAACAGATATCGATAGCGCTTGTTCGATTCCTCGGCGGTGCCGAAGCCCGCGTACTGCCGCATCGTCCACAGCCGCCCGCGATACATCGTGGGCTGCACGCCGCGCGTGAACGGATACTCGCCCGCAAAGCCCAGGTCGGTGACGTATTCGAAGCCTTCGAGGTCGGAGGGATCGTATTGGCGCTTGATCTCGATTCCCGAGGTCGTCGCGAATTCTTTCTTGCGCTCGGCGCCGCGTTTGAGCGCGGGAGCAAGCTTGCGCTCTTCCCATTTCTTGCGCGCGGTGTCGAGTGTGCTGCGTTCGTCGTCAGCCATCGTCGGTAACCCGGGCTACTCGATCACCACGAGCAGCTCGCCCTTTTCCACGGTCTGGCCCGCCACCACCTTTACCTCGGTCACCTTCCCCGCCTTCGGGCTCTTGAGTTCATTTTCCATCTTCATCGCTTCGACGGTCACAACCCCCTGTCCCGATTGGACCTCATCACCGGGCGCAACCAGCACCGCGACGACGCGGCCTGGCATTCCAGCCTTGATCTCGATCCTGCCGCTGACTTCGCGCTTGTTCGCAGCCGCGCGCGACGCGCGCCGCGCCGCGTCGGCAATCGTCAAGCGCGTCGAGCCAGTGCGTGACGCGACCACGGTAGCGTCGCCATCGCGAGCGACATCCAGATCGAACGAACGCCCGCCGATCAGGATCGAAAAGGAGTCCGGTCCGACTTTACGCACGTCGGCGTCGAAGCGATGCCCGCCAAACGTGATCGCGAAACTTTCGGCCGAGATCTCTTCGAGCTCGATTTCGTGTTCCACGTCATCAAGGGTCGCAACGTAGCGCATCTGGGCCGATCCTTCTTCTATCTCCGAAGCGAGTCGAAACGCGCAAGGCTGCGCCACGCCGATCCCGCCTGCTGGGCGGCACGTGCAGGCACCTGGCCATTGCTATGATTCGCGCTGCGCTGCACCGCGATCGCCGCCAGGAACAACGCGGCGGTCCGCGCAAGATCGCCGCCCTTCGCGCCGGCGCCAGGATGATATTCCTGCGCGATAAAATTGGTGTCGAAGTCACCGGCAATAAAACGCGGATGCGTCATGATCCAGCGGTGAAACGACAAGTTGGTGGTAAGCTCGCCCGAAATCACGAACTCGCTCAGCGCGCGGCGCATCCGATCGATCGCCTCGGCGCGATTTGCACCGTGCGCCACCAGTTTCGAGATCATCGGATCGTAAAACATCGGAACTTCCGCGCCCGCATAGACCCCCGCGTCGTTGCGGATTCCCGGACCTTCGGGAAATCGCAGCGTCTGGATTTTTCCCGGCGCCGGAACGAAACCCGCCTCCGGATCCTCGGCGTAGATGCGGCATTCGATCGCCCATCCACGCTGCGCGAGGTCTTTCTGCTTGAACGGCAGCGGTTTGCCCGCCGCGATCTCGATCTGCGTGCGCACGAGATCGATTCCCGTCACCATCTCGGTTATCGCATGCTCGACCTGGATGCGGGTGTTCATCTCGAGGAAGTAAAAGTTGCGATCCGCGTCGGCCAGGAACTCGAT
Source organism: Binataceae bacterium (SeqCode) (assembly GCA_049795175.1). GTDB lineage: Bacteria > Desulfobacterota > Binatia > Binatales > Binataceae > JBARDN01. The sequence continues at coordinate 15,337 of JBARDN010000020.1, forward strand.
CGTGCCGGCGCTGTAGTATCCCACCGCTTTCGCCGCCTGCACCGCGACCGCGCCCATCTTCTGGCGCATCTCGGGCGTGACGAACGGCGACGGAGATTCCTCGACCACCTTCTGATTGCGGCGCTGGATCGAACACTCGCGCTCGAACACATGGACCGTGTTACCCTGCTTGTCGGCCAACACCTGGATTTCAATATGCCGCGGACGGCGCACAAATTTTTCGACGTAGAAACGTCCGTCGCCGAACGACGACTTTGCCTCGCTCGCCACGGTGCGGACGATCGACGCGAGATCCTTGTCGCTCTCGAGCATCCGCATGCCCTTGCCGCCGCCGCCGGCCGCCGCTTTTATCATGATCGGAAATCCGATCTGGTTCGCGATCTCGCGCACCTGCGCTTCGGTCTCGAGCGTGCCCGGCGATCCCGGCACGACCGGGACGCCCGCCGCCGACATCAATTTGCGCGCCTCAACCTTGTCGCCCATGCGCTCGATCGCCTCGGGCGGGGGACCAATCCAGACCAGGCCGGCTTTCTCGACCGCGCGCGCGAAGCCCGCGTTCTCCGAGAAAAATCCGTAACCCGGATGCACTGCGTCGGCGCCGGTTTTCTTCGCGGCTTCGAGGATACGATCGATCTTCAGATAGCTTTCCGCTGCCGGAGAAGCGCCCACCGCCGCCGCGTAGTCGGCTTCGCGCACGTGCAGCGCGCCGCGGTCGGCCTCGGAATAAACCGCGACCGATTCGAGCCCCAACTCGCGGCAGGCGCGAATGACCCGCACCGCGATTTCGCCGCGATTCGCAATCAAGATCCGTTTGAACATCAGTGGTCCAGCAGTTCCGGTTCCCGAACCGGAGCATTTGTCATCAATTCGTTTATACTCAATTGAGCTCGGACGGGCGACTCATCAGATGAGGCGGTTCCGCGGGTTCGCCTACAGCGGGATATTGCCATGCTTGCGCGGCGGATTCTTGTCGCGTTTGTTTTCGAGCGCGCGCAGCGCCGAGATTAGCCGCGGCCGCGTGTCGCGCGGCATCAGCACCTCATCGATATAGCCCAGCTCCGCGGCCTTGAACGGATTGGCGAAGCGCGCGCGATAATCATCCACCAGCGTGGCGCGCTCCGCCGCCGTCATCTCGTTGCGAAAAATAATGTTGATCGCCTGCTCTGGCCCCATCACCGCAATCTCGGCGGTCGGATAGGCAAAATTAAAATCGCCGCGAATATGCTTCGACGACATCACGTCGTACGCGCCGCCGTAAGCTTTGCGCGTTATCACCGTGACCTTGGGCACCGTCGCCTCGCAAAAGGCGTAGAGCAGCTTGGCGCCGTGGCGGATGATCCCGCTGAACTCCTGCGCGGTGCCGGGCAGGAACCCGGGCACATCGACGAATGTCACCAGCGGGATATTGAACGCGTCGCAGAAGCGCACGAAGCGCGCGGCCTTCACCGACGCGTCGATATCCAGGCATCCGGCCAGAAATGCCGGCTGATTGGCGACCACGCCGACCGAGTATCCGCCCATCCGCGCGAATCCGACCAGCATGTTGCGCGCGTAATCTTTCTGGATTTCGAGATACTGCCCGTCATCCACGACTCGCCGGATAATGTCGCCCATGTCGTACGACTTGCTGGGATTATCCGGCACGATGGTATCGAGCGAAGGGTCGATGCGGCTCGGATCGTCGCTGGTCGGCACAAACGGCGGATCCTCGACGTTGTTCGACGGCATGTAGGACAACAACTCGCGCAGCGCGAGCAGCGCGCTCTCGTCGTCGAGCGCCTCGAGGTGGCAGACGCCGGATTTCTGCGAATGCGTGTCCGCTCCGCCCAGCTCCTGCATCGTGACTTCCTCGTGCGTCGTCGCGCGAATCACGTCGGGCCCGGTGATGAACATGTACGAGGTGTCGCGCACCATCACGATAAAGTCCGTCATCGCGGGCGAGTACACCGCGCCGCCCGCGCACGGTCCCATGATCGCTGAAAGCTGCGGCACCACGCCCGAAGACATCACGTTGCGCAGGAAGATATCGGCGTAGCCCGCAAGCGAGACCACACCTTCCTGGATTCGCGCGCCGCTGCCGTCATTGATGCCGATAACCGGGCATCCGGTCTTAGTTGCGAGGTCCATCACCTTGCAGACTTTTTCCGCGAACGCGCCCGACAGGCTTCCGCCAAAGACCGTGAAGTCGTGCGAAAAAACGCAGACCTGCCGCCCATCGATCGTGCCGTAGCCGGTGATTACGCCATCACCGGGAATCTTCTTCGATTCCATGTCGAAGTCGGTGATGCGATGAGTCTTGAACTTGTCGAGTTCAACGAACGAGCCGCGGTCGAGCAGAAACTCGACCCGTTCGCGCGCGGTCATCCGCCCGTTCTGGCGCTGCTTTTTGAGCCGCTCTTCGCCGCCGCCGCTTTCGGCCTGGCGCGAGAGTCGATTCATCCGCTCGATGTTTTCTTTAAGCCCCATGCCAGCAACTATCCAATCTAGCGTCCGAATAATCGAGAAATGATACGGCACTAGCGCCAAGCGGCGCAATGCAATCCATCTACAGCGTCATTCGCGGTCAAGCGTTGCGACCCATTCTACGAATGTCATTCCCGCGCGTGGCTGCAGCGCGAGGAATCCCGCTCTTGCTCGCTGGCCTATCTGCCACCGCCGGGTGAGAGCAGCAGCGCCTCGGAATTCCTCACGCGCGGCAGCCACGCGCGCGGGAACGACACCTCGGTCGAGAGCGGTCGATGCGCAAAATAATTCAATGCCCACGGGCAGAATACATACCGCATGTTCAATTGCGGTTAAAGCGTCGCACTACTCACTCGTCTGAGGGGTGAAGCCGCTGAAGATGAGCTTGTCGCCCGCCGCGACATGATGACGTGCGGCGAAACCGCCGTTCACTTCGAGCACGTAGCTCGCATCCGCATCGACCGCGCGCGGCGTCAGCGTGTATGGCGCCGCATTGGCGACAATTCCCACGATCTTGCCGTCCGCATCCGCGAAGATCATGTCGAGCGGGATCTCAGTGTTCTTCATCCAGAAACTGAGCCGCGACGGCTCCCGAAAGACGAAGATCATTCCCGCGTCTTCATCGAGATGGCTTCGATACATCAGCCCCGTCTCCCGCTCAGACGCCGTATCCGCGACCTCGACCCGCACCCGCGCCACTTCCTTTCCGCCCGGCGCGACGATCGCGACGCACGGCCCGCGCGCACATGCGATCAGCGCCAGCGCAAATATCGCGGCGCATGCCCGCCAGCGGAGGACGAAGATCGGCCTGCGCATCGGGCTCAGATTACTCGGCGGGAGCATGCTCCGCAGTGGCTTTCTCAGGCGAAATTTCCTCCAGCTCCTGGCCCGCGGTTTCCGGATAGCCAAAGTACATGATGAACGGCGCCATCATCCAGAAGATCGTCAGATAACTGATCGCGGTCCAGTGCGAATGGAAATATGCAAACAGCACCCCTTCGAGCAATAGCCCGATTGCGCCGCCTGTAGTTCCCGCGACGCTCAGCGCGCTGCCCGCGGTCGAGCGATGCGAGGTCGGGAAAAGCTCCGCGCTGTAGGCCGCGACGATCGTGCCGGAGGCGGAGTCGAGGAACAGCTCGAGAATCCATGCCGGAATAATCACCGCGCCCGAGGAGTTGTAGATCACGATCGTCAGCAGCGGCGCAACGAAATAGCAGATCGAGCCCATCGTGCGCCGCCCGATTCGATCGCTCAGGCGCCCGACTACGATATGGCCCAGGATTCCGACCGCGCCGCCGGCGATGAACAGTATCGATACGTTGCCCGGCGAGTAGCCGTGCGCCTCCTGCAGGTACTTGGGAAAGAACATCCCGGAAGCGTTGCCGCCCATGCTGCCCAGAAACGCGACCGACATCAGCAGCGCGAGGCGTCCCGGGTACGCGCGAAACAGCTCCATCACTGGCACCAGCGGATTCGAAGTGTGTTCCGACGCGCGAGCCTCGTCCTCGTAGCGATGGCTCTCCGGCAGCGAGCGGCGCAGCGGAATGATCATCACCAGCGGAATCAGCGCGAGCGCATACAGCCCGCGCCATCCGTAGGGAATCACATTGACCAGCGCGAACACTCCCGCCGCAAGGCCGTAGCCGACCGCGCTGAGCGCGCCCAGCAGCCCTACCGTCCAGCCGCGCACTCCCGCATCGACTTCCTCGACCAGGATCACGAGCGCGACAATTCCTTCGGCGCCGGCGAACGCGCGCGCGAAGATTTGCAGAATCACGAAACTGCGTTCATTCGGCGCAAGCGCGCTGAGCCCCGTCAGAATCGTGTAGCCGTAAATCGTATAGAGCAGCAGTCTGCGCCGCCCGAACACGTCTGCGAGCGGAGTGAGAAAGAACGTCAGGAGATAGCCGAACCTGATGAGCGACAGCATCGCGCCGAGTTGCGCCTCGGCGATCTTGAGCCCTTTCTGAATCTGCTTGAGCGCGAGGCTAAGCAGCGCGCGGTCGTAGTTGTCGAAAAATCCCGCCGTGCATGCGATCAGGAACACGCGCCATTGGCGTCCGGTGAACGGCGGCGTCCTGCCGAACATCCCCAGATGGAAGCTGCGCCGGGGCTCCTCGGTTGGGACGGAAGACTCCGCGGCGGCGGGAAGCGATTCGCTCATTGATAGATTCCAGTATGCGTTCGGCTGCCGTAGCGCCGCGCGCTGGATTTAATCGATCGTCATCTTGAGTGAGTCGAGCCCGCGAAGGAAGTACGAACCTTTGTAGTTCAATTTCGCGCCCGGATCGCGCAGGCGCATCCGCGGAAACCGCTCGAGCATTGCTTGGAACGCGATCGCCGCTTCCATCCGCGCCAGCGGCGCGCCGATACAGAAGTGAATCCCCTCGCCAAAGGCCAGATGCTCATTCGGATCGCGCATGATGTCGAACCTTTCCGGATCGGGAAACTGCGCCGGATCGCGGTTGGCCGCCGCGATTACCACCACGACGATCGAGCCCGCCGGAATCTCGACCCCGGCCAGCTCGATCGCGCTCTTCGGGAATCGCGCGGTCGATTGCACCGGGCCGTCGTAGCGCAGCATCTCCTCGATTGCCCTGGGCAGCATCGCCGGCTCGCGGCGCAGCATTTCGAGCTGCGCGGGGTTGCGCATCAGCGCCAGGGTGCCGTTTCCAATCAGGTTGGTCGTGGTCTCGTTGCCTGCGATCAACAGCAAAGAAACGAAACTCAAAAGCTCGCCCGCGGTCAGCGCTTCGGAGTCGTCGTGCGCCGCGACCAGCGCACTTACCAGGTCGGCGCCGGGGTCGCGCCTGCGCCGCTCGATCTCGCGTCCAAAATATTCCGCCAGCGCTTCGAGCGCCTCGATCGATTCGGGGGGCGGCGGAGCACCGGGAAGGGTGGTTCCAGCCGCGACGACCCGATCCGACCAGTTCTTGAACATCGCGTATTTTTCCGCCGGCACGCCAAGCATTTCTGAAATCACCATCACCGGCAGGATATTCGCCAGATCGGCCATTACCTCGAACTCGCCGCGCGCCGCGGCCTTATCCACCAGTTCGCACGCGATCGCGCGGATGCGCGGTTCGAGTTCGCGCACGCGTCGCGGAGTGAAGTCGCGACTCACCAGCCGCCGCAGCCGCGAATGGTCGGGAGGATCGGAGCCGAGCACGTTTCGCGAATCGGCGAACGGACCCTGGTACTGATCGGGCGGCGGCGGCGGTCCGACGCTCGAAAAATGCGCGTGGTCGCGCAGCACCGCGGACGCATCGCGATAGCGCGCGACCAACGCAAACGGCGCCCCCGGCAGAACCGTCACTCGCGGAGGACCGGCCAGCAGCCCGGGATAGTGCGGATAAGGATCGGCGCGGAACTCGGGGTCCCACGGATTAAAATAATAAGTCTGCTCCGTCATCGCGCAATTTCTCCCAGCCGGACGCGCTATTCCAGCGCCATTGGCAACGCGGCCAGCCCGCGCAAAAAATACGAACCTTTGTATTCGACCGCGGCCGCGGGATCTTTCAGCTTGAGCTTCGGAAACCGCCGCAGCATCTCTCCGATCGCGATCGCGCCTTCGAGCCGCGCCAGCGGCGCTCCGATACAGAAATGAATCCCCTCGCCAAACGCGACATGATCGCGCGGCTCGCGGTTGATATCGAACCGATCCGGGTCGGAAAATTGCGCGGGGTCGCGATTCGCCGCCGCCAGAACGATGAAGCACCTGGTCTCGGCGGGTATCACCGTGCCGCCCAGGTTCACTTCGACATTCGTGGTCCGCGAGGTCGATTGCACCGGCCCGTCGTAGCGCAAAATCTCTTCGATCGCGCGCGGCATCATCTCGGGAGTGCGGCGCAGCGAATCCATCTGCGCCACATCCCTGCCCAGCGCGAGCATCCCGTTGCCGATCACATTGGTCGTGGTCTCGTTGCCCGCGAGCAGCAGAAGGACCACGAAGGCGAGCAGCTCGCCTGCGCTCATGGCTTCGTTGTCGTCGTGCGCGGCGACCAGCGCGCTCACCAAATCGGGGCCCGGATGGCTGCGGCGATTTTCGATTTCGGCGGCGAAGTAGGCGCGCAACGCGTCGGTCGATTGCTTGATCTCCGGCGGCGTCGGCATCCCGGGAAGCGTGTTGCCGCCGGTGATGATCCGGTCCGACCAGGCTTTGAACATCGCGTTCTTCTCCGGCGGAACGCCCAGCATCTTTGCGATAACCATCACCGGCAGCGCATTGGCGACGTCGGCCATCACTTCCAGCGCGCCTTTGCGCTCGACCGTATCGAGCAGCCCGTTCGCGATCTCGCGGATGCCCGGCTCGAGGTCGCGGATCCGCCGCGGAGTGAAATCGCGCGCGACTATCCGGCGCAGCCGCGTATGCACCGGCGGATCGGAAAACAGCATCGTCGCCGCGCCGCGAAACGCGCCGGTATCGTTAGCCTCCTCCGAGCGCATCCTCTCCACGCTCGAGAACCGCGCCTGGTCTTTCAGCGCAGCGGTAACGTCGGCATAACGCCCGACGATCGCGGTCGGCCCGAACAGATCGATCAGCTTCGGCGGCCCGTCATTGATCGCGCTGTAATGCGGATAGGGATTGGCGCGGAACTCGGGATCCCAGGGATTGAAATAGACCGGACGCTTTTCGATGCTCACGTAGATATTCCTCGATTTCCACCGCGCGGTGGACAGTTCAGCAAGCGCGATGCCATCGCGCGGGCTCGCGTTTACCGACTCTTTCCGTTCCAGGATGCGCAGCGATCGCGCTGCATGCAGGTTCCATCACCCTATTGCGCCCGCGCCGTTGTTGCTACGGAGAGAACTCGCCACGCCCGCCATCTGCGACGCCGATCGGGATTCCTCGCGCGACAGCCACGCGCGGGAATGACACTCGAACTGTCTTCGTAGGGGCGGCTCGCGAGCCGCCCGTCTTTCGAGAGCAGCCTGTCCTACACGCGAGCTTTCATCCAGCGTGGCGGGTCCACCGGACCCGTGAAGGTCTGAGCGGCAGGCAAGGAGGGGCGCGATCAAGACGAATGCCGCGGCGGCAGCCGGCGCGGTCCGATTCTCCTTCATCGCAGGCGACGAGCGTCCGGAATCAATCGGTCGCGAGGTCCAGCGCCGCCAGCCCGCGCAGGAAATACGAACCCTTGTATTTGAGCGGCGCATCCGGGTCCGTAAGCCGCAATTGCGCAAACCGCTCGAGCATCGCACCCATCGCGATTGTCGCCTCCAGCCGCGCCAGTCCTGCGCCGATACAGAAATGGATTCCTTCGCCGAAGCCCAGATGATCGTTGGGCGTGCGCGTAATATCGAAGCGATCCGGCTCGGGAAACATCGCCGGGTCACGATTCGCCGCCGCGAGGATCACGAAAACTCCCGTCCCCGACTTGATCTCGTTTCCGTTCACCACAGAGTCGCCGGAGGTGACGCGAAACGTCGATTGCACCGGTCCGTCGTAGCGCAGCATCTCTTCGATCGCGCGCGGCAGCATCGCCGGCGTTGCCTGGATCATCCTCATCTGCTCGGGATGCCGTCCGAGCGCGAGCGTTCCGTTGCCGATCAGGTTGGTCGTGGTCTCATTGCCCGCCAGCAAGAGCAGCACGACGAATTGCAAAAGCTCTGCCGCGCTGAGCGCCTCCGACGTATCGTGCGCGGCCACCAGTGCGCTTACCAGATCGGGTCCCGGGGATTTTCTGCGCCGCTCGATCTCCTCGGCGAAGTATGCGTTCAGCTCGCCGAACGCCGCTTTGATATCCTCGGGTATCGGCATCCCTGGCAGAGTATTATCGGCCTCGACCACTTTGTCCGACCAGCGCTTGAAGGTTTCGTACATCTCCGGCGCCACGCCCAGCATCTCCGCGATCACCATCACCGGCAGCGGATTCGCCAGATCGGCCATCAGATCGAACTTTCCGTTTCGCGCCGCCTTGTCGAGCAGACTCGCGGCGATTTGCCGGATGCGAGGCTCGAGTTCACGGATTCGGCGCGGCGTGAAATCGCGCGATACCAGGCGCCGCAGCCGCGTATGGTCCGGCGGATCGGATTGCAGCACAGTAGGCGCGTCGCCGAACGCGTCGGTCTGGTTGGAAAACGCCGAGTCTTTGGGCTGCACACTCGAGAAGTGCGCCGGATCGAGCAAAATCTGTTTCACATCGGCGTAGCGCGCGGCCAGCACGAGCGGAAATCCCAAGTCCAGATGCCGCAGCGCACCAACATACAGCGGCTTATAATGCGGATACGGATTGGCGCGAAAATCCTCGTCCCACGGATTGAAGTAGAACTCCGG